>NZ_CALEFV010000253.1 GCF_937877005.1 uncultured Fibrobacter sp.
TTCAAGGACGCCGACTACCAGATTACCGCCTTCTACGAAAAGCTGCTACCCGTCCTGAACATTCCTGACCTGTACCACCTATACGGCGGCATGACTATTCCGCTGAACGACTGGGGAACGCTGGGGTTCTTTGTCAACTTCGTAAGCTTCGGTTCGACGGTCGCTTCCGGCGACGTGGATGCAGATGACCTCGTTGCCTACAATAGCTCCGAAATCGTGGGAGGATTCAGCTATGGCACACGTTTCCCGAACGACTGGGGCCTCGGTCTTTCCATCAAGTTCTTCTATTCCGACCTGAGTTCTGGAGCAGCCGCTGGCGAAGAAGAAGCGACGACCTTTGGTTACGCTTTTGACATTGGCTTGCTGAAGAAGAACCTCCTTATAGACAAATTAAACTTCGCGTTAGTTCTGGCAAACATCGGTCCTAGCGTCTACTATGTAGACAAGACAATCGAAGACCCGATTCCCCTAACATGGCGCCTCGGCCTTTCTTACGAGATCCTGAGCCTCGCCGATTACAAGTGGGTGGTCTTAGCCGACTACAACCGCGAAGTGGTCTACGACGATGACAAGGGCAATCCCGAGCCGTTCTATGTATCCAGCTGGAAGTCACTCGTGAATCCAGAAAGAGAAGGCGACGGCATGGAAGCTGTAAAGAATTCCATTCTACAGGGCGTATTCAACCTAGGTACGGAATTCATTTACGCCAACACGATTGCCCTCCGTCTCGGCTACCTTTACGACCAGACCGGCAAGCGTAACGAAATGGACCTGGGCTTTGGATTCATGCTATCCGATGTGTTGCAGTTCGATTTCGCCACCATCAAGGATGTCGGCGACAACGATGGGGTTCGCGACGGACAGATGCGCTTCGGCATGCTGTTCAAGTTCTAGTCGAACATTCCTGATACTATTAAAAAGACCGCAGCGAAATTGCTGTGGTCTAAATTTTTAGGATCTAGATCCTTCGCCCTATTCAGGGCTCAGGATGACACTAGGCGTTGATGCTTCGCATCCAACCCCAGCGGCTCGGTCATGGGCAAGCAGGCTTGCCCGCGACTCTCGCCTTGCTAGGCCTTAACAGTCGTGAAGCTGAACGCTTCACCGTCGGCGTCGTTGGCTTCGAGGCCATCGGCGGCGGCAGCCCAGGCAATCTTCACAGCCTGCGTCTCTCCGGCGATGTAAGCTTCGTTCTCGGCCACAGCCTGCTTGAAGACTTCGCTTGCAGAGAACAGCGTCACTTCGATCTTGTCGGTGATGGCGTAGTTCTGGTCCTTACGGCGGTTCTGGATGCGGTTCACGAGTTCGCGGGCCACGCAGGCGCGGCGGAGTTCGTCCGTGATCTTCAGGTCCAGAGCCACGGTGAAGTGCTGGTTGGCTTCCACGGCCATGCCGTCGGCCACGATGCGGTTGAGCATCAAGCAGTCGGCACCGACTTCACCGAAGTCGAACTTAATCGTCTCGCCATTCTGCAGGGCCTTGATTTCATCGACGGTCAGCGAATTCAGCTTGGCAGAAATCACCTTCATGTTCTTCGCATAATCCGGGCCCTTCGCCTTGATGGCGAGGAAGTTCGGCTTGGCGGAGAGCTGCACGAGCTTCGTCTCATCTTCCAGGAACTTCATTTCGCGAACGTTGAGTTCTTCGAGGATCAAGTCCTTCATCGTTTCAGCAACATTCTTTTCTTCGGTGCCATGAGCAACAACCGTCATGCTGGCAATCGGCATACGGTTCTTTACGTTGTTCGTAGCGCGAATCACGCGGCCCATTTCGACCATGCCACGCACCATGGCGATGCGTTCCACGAGCTTTTCGTCCATGAGGGACTTGTCGGCGCTCGGGAATTCGCAGAGGTGCACGCTCACCGGAGCCTTATCATCGACTTCGCGAACGAGAATCTGGTAGATTTCTTCGGCGAGGAGCGGGAGGAACGGAGCGAGAATCTTGGAGAAGTCCACCAGCACCTTGTACATGGTAGCGTAGGCGGCGTTCTTGTCGCCATCGTTTTCGCTCTTCCAGAAGCGGCGACGGCTGCGGCGCACGTACCAGTTCGTGAGGTCATCTACCGCGGCAATCACGGCGGGCACCACATTGTACAGGCGGTAGGCCTTCATTTCCACTTCGACCTTGGCGGCCAAATCCTGCAGCGTCGCAAGCATCCAGCGGTCAAGTTCGTTCTCGCTCTTGACTTCCTGACCCGGCTTCCAGTTGAGCTGGCCCTTGGCGGCGTCGGCGTTGTGGTTAGAGACAAAGAATGCAACAGCGTTCCAAAGCGGCAGCATCACCTGCTTCACGATGCCCTTCACGCCTTCTTCGCTGAAGCGCAGGTCTTCGGCCTTCAAAGCGGCGGAGTTGATCATGAACAAGCGAATGGCGTCGGCACCCGTGCGTTCGATAAGGTCGTTCGGGTCCGGGTAGTTGCGCTTGGACTTACTCATCTTGGAGCCGTCTTCGGCCAAGATAATACCGTTCACAATCACGTTCTTGAATGCGGGCTTCTGGAACAGGGCGTTAGAAAGCACGGTCAGCGTGTAGAACCAACCGCGGGTCTGGTCGAGGCCTTCGGCAATGAAGTCCGCCGGGAAGCTGCGCTCCACCAGCTCCTTGTTTTCGAACGGGTAATGGCGGCTGGCATACGGCATGGAGCCGGATTCAAACCAGCAGTCGAACACTTCGGGCGTGCGGCGGTAAACCTTGCCGTCCTTTTCAATCGTGAGCTTATCAACAAAGTGCTTGTGCAGGTCGTCGAGCTTCACGCCAGTGAGCTGCTGCAGTTCTTCGATGCTGCCCACGGCAATCATGTCGCCGTCGTCGCTGAGCCACACCGGAATCGGCGTACCCCAGAAACGGTTACGGGAAAGGTTCCAGTCGCGGGCGCCTTCGAGCCACTTGCCAAAGCGTCCGTTCTTGATGTGGTCCGGCACCCAGTTCACGGTCTGGTTGTTTTCGACCATCCATTCCTTCAGAGTCTTGGTCACGCCGTCCTTGCTTGTGACAGGGGCGTCAATCTTCAGGAACCAAGTCTTGAGGGCACGGTAAATCAGAGGAACGCCGGTACGCCAGCAGTGCGGGTAGCTATGGACAATCACGTCCTGCTTGAACACGCGGCCCTGTTCCTTGAAGTAGCGGATAATTTCCTTGTCGGCTTCCTTGGCACCCAGGCCCTTCCACATCGGGACCTTGTCGGTGAACTTGCCTTCGGTATCCAGCGGGTCGAAAAGGCCGAGGTCGAGTTCAGCGCCCTTCTGGAAGTCTTCTTCACCGAAGGAGGGAGCGGTATGCACGGCGCCAGTACCGTCTTCGGTACTCACGTAGTCGGCAGGGTAAATCTTGTAGTGGCGGGACAGCTGGTCCGGCGTCACGAACGCATCGGAAATGCGGGAGAGCGGCTCGTAGTCCTTGCCCACGAGTTCGGAGCCCTTGCAGGTATCCACGATGTTCGGGTTCTTGAAGTAGGCGGCGGTGCGGCTTGCGGCAATCCAGTACTTCTTGCCATCCTGTTCCACAAGGTTGTAGTCCATGTCCGGGCCCACAACGATGCAGAAGTTGGAGTAAAGCGTCCACGGGGTCGTCGTCCACACGAGGATGCTCGTGTCCTTGAACTTGGCTTCGTTGGAGTTAATCGGGAAGATGAGCGTGAGGGACGGGTCCTGACGGTCCTTATAGCCCTGGTTCGTTTCGAAGTTCGAAAGCGGAGTGGCAAGAGCCGGGCTGTACGGCTGAATGCGGTAGCCCTGGTAGATGAGGCCCTTGTCGAAGCACTGCTTGAACACCCACCACACAGATTCCATGAAGTTCTTGTCCATGGTCTTGTAGCCCTTGTCGAAGTCCACCCAGCGGCCCATGCGGCGCACGGTCTTCTTCCATTCGCTGGTGTACTTGAGCACCTTGCCGCGGCAGGTTTCGTTGAACTTGTCGACACCGAGCTTCTGGATTTCGGCCACGCCAGCGAGACCGAGTTCGTTCTGCACGAGAGATTCAATCGGAAGACCGTGGCAGTCCCAACCGAAACCGCGCGGAACCTTCTTGCCCTTCATGGTCCAGTAACGCGGCACGATGTCCTTGATGGTACCGGCAAGCAAGTGACCGTAGTGCGGAAGGCCCGTTGCAAACGGAGGGCCATCGTAGAAAGTGTACGGTTCAGTTTCCGGACGGGAGTCCAGCGACTTCTTGAACGATTCATCCTTATCCCACAGGGCGAGCACGCGCTCTTCGATCTGCGGGAAGGTCTCTTCTTTCTTTACTTCACGAAACATGGGTTACCTCAAACCCCGCGGCACAGCGCTGCGGGCACTAAATTTTCGCGCGTAAAGATAGAAAAATGGCGAGCGCACGGCAAAGGCGACCTAATTTCAGAATGCTCAATTTGCCTTTATTTTCCGGTTGAAAAGGTTGTCAAAATTTTTCGCCTTGATTAATTTCTTTTGGGCGTTCCCCGCTGGCGCGGGTCGGGCTATACTCGCTTCGCTCACGGAGCCCTGCCGTCGTGCGTCATTCCGGCCTGAGCCTGCCCCGGACAGTGATCCGGGGAGCCGGAATCTAGAATCAATATCCCGTAAGTCTTCGCCCCAAGGGGTCACTATCCCTAACGCGTTAATCTTTAATGATGAACGCTCTTGCTTTCAACTGTAACAGAAGAGCTATTTCTTGGGATGAACGTAGATGCTGTACTTGTTTCCATATCTGGTATTTAGAATTTTGTTTAAGTAAATGACTTGAACAGTTACTGTGCCGGACTTTATAGAAGAAAGTTTTAGTACAGTGAAATTTCTTTTTCCATTTTTATGGCCTCCAACATGAAACTTGTAGATTCCTTCGCGTTCATTTTGAATCCATGCAAAATCTCCATTTCCTCGCGATATCATATAATATTTAAATCCGTTTTCCGCAGTAATTTTTAAGATTGCAGGAATAGATTTTTCGTTTTTTTCTTTCCATTGATCAGTTGTAACAGTCGCGGAAAAGCCTATGAATAAGGGTTTGCTTTCAGAAAAATCATTTCTCCCAAATGAATCTTTCCATGAACCAGAATCGCCTGTTGACGAGAACTGCAATTTTTGCACGATCTTCCAATCATCGTAATCGCATCCGTTTATACATTTTTCGTTCGCTTCTATATATTCAGCGGATTCTTTGTTGATGGAGCCATCCGCGTTGAGTATGTTGCCTGCAAAGGTTGAACAAACCAACATCGCAATCGAAAACCATATTTTTTTCATTGGTTACTCCTTTAATTATAATTTACACTTTTATTTAAAACTTTGTTGTCTAATGAAGCTAGCACCACCTTCATGCTTAACGGCTTCGTGAAGATCCCGAGGGACAAGCTGTAATGTATTAAGATCTTTATGATGCCAGGTACATGGGTCGTTTCCTTTCGGGCCGCAAATCTCTGGAGGATACTTTCCGGGATACCCCATTTTCTCATTTGCTGCTTTAAAGTCGGGGCTACCCGAATTACTATTGCCTTTAAGAACATTATTTTCAAAACGTACAGTTGCCTTTGTGTAAGGATCAAAAATGGGATTAGCTTCTTCATCGAATTTTACTGAATTAGGATATTTTCGTGCAAGCTCAGGATTTTTCTCTTCCAAGGGATAGCGTTTTCCCGCATATTGATAGTTTGGACGACATCTTCCACTTGTAGTGACTGGACACCCTTTAATTTCGTTATAATTAGTTTTTGCTTTTACTTGATTTCCTTTGCTAATATTTTCACTTTTTACAGATTTAAACTTGCCCCAGCCTCCCGTTATGGCACCGATTGCAGCACCCCACATAAAACCGTCGGCAGCGCTTTCAATTGCACCTTTTTGTGCGGCAGATAGATTTCCGCTCTTTAACAACTCTATTAAGCCGCCAAGCCCACCCCCAACAACAGCACCTGATATTGCTCCGATTGCAGCACCCTCACAAGATGCAAAGGCAATAGCAGCAACGGGTTCCGCTCCAGCAACCCCAGCAACAACACCGATTGTCCCCGTAATTGCAATGATTGCTGCGCCAGTACCAAATTTGGCGGCAACCATACCCCAATCTATGTCGTATTTGCCTTCATAACGGTTCCTCAATTCATTGACTGTCATTATTTCGACATGTTTATCACGAAAATCCAAACCGCTAGAAGAAACAACTTCTTCTGCAAAAGACTTTGCGGCAGCGAATAATTCTTCATCAAAAGACTTTTCAGCAGCGAATATTTCTTCGTCAAAAGACTTTTCTGAGGCGAACAGTTCTTCAGCGAAAGAAAAAGTCGTTGCAAATAGAATCAAAACAAAAAATACAGGTTTCATTGCGATATGCGGATTGTATTTGAAGAGCGGTATTACCTTTGCTCAAAAAATAATCTAAAAATGGTTGTCGCGAACAAAAAAATGCATTTTTGAAATGAAAATCTCAATTTCAAGGACGCCAGCAAAGATTAAATATTATTCCAACTAGGAATATGTGTTTTTTCCTATCTTTCCAACCATGCCCGTAAGCGCAAAAAAACATACCCCCATGAACCGCTCCCAGATAATGCAGGCGGTGCATTTCGAGAATACCCGCCCCGAACTTGTACGATGTTCATTATTTCAAACCGGAATGCTTCCTCAAGAACGACTTCACACGCCCTATCGAGCGTCTCATTGCTTTCATAAAAAGCAATGAGGAAACCATGGAGATATAACTAGTTTCAAAAAATCTATCTTTGGGGCCGAGAAAGGAGATTTTCATGAAGCACAGGTTAGCCTTCTGTTCAAAGGCAGCATTGGCCGCAGCACTTGCCATAAGCCTTGTATCTTGCGAAAAACAGGAAAGCGCGCAGCCAGCACAAAAAAGTGCAGAAACCAAACCGATGGAATGGTGGAAGCAGGCCGTCTGCTACGAAATCTACCCGAACAGCTTTATGGATTCCGACGGGAACGGCACCGGGGACCTCAAAGGAATCACGCAGAAGCTCCCCTACCTGGAATCGCTGAATGTTGGGTGCATCTGGCTTACGCCGGTGTACGCTTCGCCCATGGTCGACAACGGCTACGATGTCGCGGACTTCTACAAGATCAATCCACTTTACGGTACCATGGAAGACATGGATTCGCTGATTGCAGAGGCCAACGGGCACCACATCAAAATCGTGATGGACCTGGTGTTCAACCACACTTCCGATCAGAACGAATGGTTCCTGGAATCCAAGAAAAGCAAGGACAATCCCAAGAGCGACTGGTACATTTGGCGTGACGCAAAACCCGATGGTTCCGCCCCAAACAACTGGCGCGGTATTTTCGGTGGTTCCGCATGGGAATGGAACGAAGAGCGCAAGCAGTACTACCTGCATACCTTCGCGACCGCGCAACCCGACTTGAACTGGGCCAATCCCGATGTGCGGCAGGCCTTGTACGACATCACGAATTTCTGGATTAACAAGGGCGTTGGCGGATTCAGAATCGATGCCATCCCCTACATCAAGAAACCCGCCGAGATGGCGGACGGTACACCCGACGGCGCAGACGGTATGGTCAACATTCACGACATGACCGTCAATACCGACGGCATTCTCGACTACCTTTACGAATTCAGGCAGAAGACCGTCGCAGGCAAGGGAGTCTTTACCGTCGCCGAAGCGAACGGAGTCGGCCCCGATTTACTCAAGTTCTGGGTAGGCGATAGCGGCGCTTTCGATATGTTGTTCGAATTCAACCACCTGTCAGGCGGCGATATTTGGCATAAGGCTAAAAAGATTTCCATACCAGAACTCAAGAGCGCCCTTATCAGCAGCCAGGCAGCCACGGCAAGCAACGGCTGGTATCCGATATTCTTTGAGAACCACGACAAGCCTCGTTCGGTCAACGCCTACTTTAGCGAAAAGGCCGACCACACCCTTGCCGCAAAGGCGATGGGAACCATCATGCTAACGCTTCGAGGAACGCCCTTTATTTACGAGGGGCAGGAACTCGGCATGAGCAATGTCAAGTGGAATTCCGTCGAGGCTTACGATGACGTGAATACGAAACCACAATATAATTTGGCATTGCAGGAAGGATATTCGCCCGAACAGGCAATCGCCTTTGTACAGGCCTACAGCCGCGACAACGCACGCACCCCGATGCAATGGGATACGAACGTATATGCAGGTTTCACCACGGGAAAGCCCTGGCTTGCGCTGAATGAAAACTTTAAGACCGTAAATGCCCTCAGCGAAACGGCGGATTCCGCATCGGTGCTGAACTGGTACAGGAATCTCGCTCAAATTCGCAAACAACAAAAGGCGCTTACGCAAGGAACCTTTACGCCGATTCTTGCAGACCACGCTCAGATTTTGGCATACAAAAGAATATATACGAACGATGCAGAAAACGACACCGTCACCGTTCTCGTGAACCTGAGTGAAACGGAAGCACAGTACGATAGCACATTCGTAGCGGGCAGCAAGTTAATCGTTTCGAATTACGGCAACACGGAACCCGGAAAAATGCGCCCCCTCGAAGCGGTGATATTCGCAAACCATAACAAATAACAATACAAAACCCAATTATTCCAATCTAGACTATTCCAATTTGGAGTGGCGTTTTTGGACATTATTTGCGTTCTAATTTGTTTTTTACAGTTCTTGCAAATAAATTATCTATAAAATCTTCATCAAAAAGGGGGCTGTAATGTCCAGCGCTAATTCCAATCTCAGGCACATTGTCCTGATAACATTCTCCGCCGCCATTGGCGGATTCCTGTTTGGTTTCGACTCGTCCGTCATCAACGGCGCTAACGGCGCCCTGAAAGCACACTTCCATGCAACAGATTATCAGCTTGCCTGGTCCGTTTCGCTTGCGCTGATTGGCGCTGCCGTCGGTGCGTTCTTTGCAGGTAAAATCGCCGATGCCTTAGGTCGCGTGCGCTGCATGCTTTTCGCATCGGACCTTTTCGTTTTAAGCGCCATTGGCTCCGGCATTCCGTTCGGCATACCCGACTTTATTATGTGGCGCGTCATCGGTGGTCTTGGCATCGGCATGGCAAGCATTGTCGCCCCGATTTACATTGCCGAAACAGCCCCCGCGCATTTGCGCGGACGCTTGGGATCGATGCAGCAGTTCGCCATTGTGATAGGCATTTTCGTGGCGCTACTTTCGAACTACTTGATTGTACGTATCGCGGGTTCTGCAAATGCGCCCATGATTGGCAACATCAAGGCTTGGCAGGTGATGTTCTGGGTCGAAGTCATTCCAGCCGTCATTTACGGATACGCCGCCTGGAGACTCCCCGAATCGCCACGATACCTTGTTCATAAAGGCTACTTGGATCAGGCAAAGAAAGTGCTCGCCATGATCAATCCCGAAGGGGTCGACAAAGAAGTCGAATCGATTCAAACTACTTATAAAAACAAAAAGCCTGCCAAGTTTACCGACATGCTTGAAATCATTGATGGTAAGGAAAAGGTTTCGCCGATTTTGTGGGCGGGCTTGGGACTCGCCATCTTGCAGCAGCTGGTGGGCATCAACGTGATTTTCTACTACGGAACGATGCTCTGGCAGAGTGTCGGCTTCGGTGAAAGTGACGCCTTCTTAACGAGTGTAATTTCGAGTGGAGTGAACCTGGTAATGACGGTGGTCGCCATCCTGCTGATCGACAAAATTGGGCGAAAACCCTTGCTGTTGATTGGTAGTATCGGCATGGCGGTGACACTCACCACGCTTACCGTATGCTTCATGAGTGCGGGTGCCGACGGGAACCTCCCGGGAACTGCGGCCGTAATCGCCCTGATTGCGGCGAACCTCTACATTACCTTCTTCGCGGCAACTTGGGGCCCGGTCATGTGGGTAATGCTCGGCGAGATGTTCAACAACCGCATCCGCACCATCGCCATCGCCATCTGCGGGCTTGCACAGTGGTTCGCTAACTTCGTGGTCACCTGGACCTTCCCGGTGCTCACCGGCAAGGACGGTATCGGTGTGGGCCCGACATACGCCATCTACTCGTTCTTCGCCATCTTCAGCATATTCTTCGTGGCAAAGTTCATCAAGGAGACGAAGGGCAAGGAACTCGAAGAGATGTAATTAGTAGATTGCCGTCATGCACAAAACGCAATGACACCATGCGAAAATGACATAAGGAAAAATGGTGATGCCGGAACAAGTCCGGCATGACATAAAGGAGAAAAAACGGGCGGCAATACCGTCCGTTTTTCTATGAAGAACCGCCGGCAAGCCGGCGGGAATTTTTACTTGACGTTCACCTTGGAGAGCTTGCCGCCAACGCGGACCATGTAAATGCCCTTGCTCGGCACGCTCACGGAAGCATTACCGAAGGTAGCCTTGCCAGACGCGACAAGCTTGCCCTGCATGCTGAACACGGCAATCTGCGTACCGGCCTTGGCACCATCGATAGAGATGTTCATGCCGGACACCGAGACCTTGGCCATGCTGACAGCCACGCTCTTCGCAATGCCTTGGGGAACAACGATACCGGTCAGCATTTCGGGAGCAACAACATTACCCGAAGCGTCGAGGAATTCGAGGGTCTTGACAGAAATATTGCCGATACCGCCCTTCTTCTCCTTAACTTCGAACTTCACGCCCGTCATATTCTGAAGCATGGGACCTTCTTCGATGTTTGCACTGACCCAGTCCGGTTCCTCAAAATCATTCAGGTCGACATTAAAGACATATTCGGTATACTCAGAACATGCGTCGAGCATGACACCCGGTTCGCCGCCAGCTTCACTCGTTGCACCATTCAGCAAGGCGAAGCGGATAGGACCGTCGACCTTGACCACAATACGGACCTTCTTGATGCCCAGAGCCGAGAAGTCGACGGGCGACTCATCAGCCTTGAACGACATGGCAATACCGGCAGACGGATACTTGAGAGTTCCTGCAGCAGCAGC
The DNA here is from genome assembly GCF_937877005.1 of uncultured Fibrobacter sp. Lineage (GTDB taxonomy): Bacteria > Fibrobacterota > Fibrobacteria > Fibrobacterales > Fibrobacteraceae > Fibrobacter. Next base: position 10,859 of record NZ_CALEFV010000253.1, read on the forward strand.
TTCGGCAGTCCATTCCGGTTCCGGACCGATCTTCATGGAAGCTTCGGCAGTGATAGTGCCATTGTACAGGTACAGCGGAGAAGATCCCGAATCCGGATACATTTCGGTACCAATGCCCAGTCTATCATGATAGGCGCCCCAGTTCCAGTAACCAGAAACACCGACCGTGGTATCGTCCTTCGCCTGCTGCGTGCCGAGAGGCATTTTAATCGAGCTAGCGAGGCTCGGGTCCGGAGTAAACGGGGTGAAATTATCAATTGCATACAAGTTGGGCATGTTGCCCGTAATCAGGAGCAAATAAAGAAGGTTCAACGTGGACGGATAATACTTTTCACCGGGAACAGATCCACCGCAACCGCTAGCCGTCTTGCAACTTTTCAGGCTTACCAAGACGTTGTAGACAGATTCCATGTAGCTCTTGGCAGCGTCGCTGTCAACCGAGGAAGCAGCCATACCCATGCCTCCGGAGAATGTCGAGGACACGAAATTACGCTTTTCGGTCAAAACGGCCTTGCCGCCCGGGTAATAACCGGAATTGATTTCGCTAGCCGAATGGGTTTCGGAAAGCATCCAGTCTGTAATCTTCTTGTTGAAAGCCTGAGCCTTGGTGTCACCATACCAGTAATAGGCCCATGCCATGCGCCACGGAGTACGGGCGGCATCGTCGAAGAATCCCGGATCTTCATCCTGGGCAACGACGGCACTCGTCTTTCTCCAGGAATGATTATTCCAGTCACACCAGTCCGGAACGAGACCGGAGACCCCGTCCTGGCAAGCATTCAAGTCCGTATACGCCTGAGAAATAACATTCGTCCAGGAACCACCGGCAACATCCTGGAAAAGCTGGAAGCTCGCAGTAGCTGCATAGCTCGGGTTAAAGGCATCGTTCCACTGGTTACCCGGCCTAATCTTGTTGCTACTGATATCGTTTTGGGCAATCCAGTCAATCATAGCCTTGGCATCGTTCAAGTAGGACTGGTCGCCCCACTGCTTGTAAGCCATAACAAGGGCAAGGGCAGCGTCAAAGTCAGCATCCGATGCAGTACCCGAACCACCAGGAAGCTTCCAGTTCATACCGCCGTTAGAACCAGCAGCATTCGTCTTCCAAGTTCCATACAGTTTGTCGAACATGGTCTTGTATTCGCTGCTCGTACCATCGTCCATATAGACCGTAATCAGCATGCCGTAGGCAATAGCTTCGGAAACGGTGGATTCAGTTCCTTCGGGAGCAAGAACCCAACCTCTGCTCGCATCATACCACGCGCCCTTCCAAAGGTTAAAATGTTCCTTGATAATCGAAGGGTCTGCGAACGGAATGGTGTAGCCGTTCGGGCTTTTCCTATTCTGCGGGAACGGATAAGCCGTAGCAGCAGAAGCAACCGTCGCCGCAATGGCCAGCGTGCCGACAGCGATTTTAAAAATGTTCTTCATAAGAATTTCCTTGTTTTTTTCTTTTACACCCAGTCCTATTAAATATAAAATCGAAAGCCCCGCGCGGTAAGGGCCACTTTGTAATAATTCAGTTGCAAAAGAAAGTAATCGTTGACATATTCTGCAAAAATAGCGATACATTACTCACTAGCGCTTGCAGTCTACGTTCGCCAAGCGTTCTCAACATTTTTCGTGTTTTGCAATGTTTACAGTCGACTACTTTGCAGAGGCCCGGGCCATCTTGACCCTTTTGCGACGCCACACCTTGAATTCACTGTACAGCGTGCTCACCGTGTAAATGAAGACGAGCAGCAGGAGCGTATTTCTAGGAGTATTCAAGTTGCAAATTCCCCAGGCAATCGTAATAATGGGTAGATGAATCAAGTAAGGATAGAAGGAGGCTCGACCAACTTTACGGACAATTCCGATACAGAAGAATCGCGCCACAAAGCCCTTTCCTGGAAGAAGCGACAAAAGGAACAGTCCATACAGCATGATGGGAAGGGAATGGTGGAAGAAATAGTTGATACCGGGATTCAGATCCGGGCGCATCAGGAAAAGGCAACCATAAATGACAAGGAGAATCGTCACCTGCGCAATACCTGCCACAAAGTCACGCTTGAGAAAATCAAAGAACCCTTCCCTGAACATTCTGAACAAAACCATGCCGAAAAGGTATTCGAATATTCGAACTGGAGCAAAGATGTGGAAGAACCGATATTTGGCATCGTAGCTTTCAAACCAGAGATTGTCCGAAAGACCGAAGAAAACCGCCCACAGGATGCCCGGAATGAAGAGCGTGCCAAACAGGATCCACAATGTTCGATGACTCTGCTTAAAAAGCCAACGGCTGAACCAAGGAGTTACCGCATAGCAAACAAAGAAACTCGTAAGCGACCAGGAGGGTTCATTCAGTTTCATGCCGAGATCAGGAACAATGGACCAGGTGAGCGAAATGTGTAGAAAGAGGCTACGCCATGGGTGCGTCATCTTGGCAAGGCCCGCAGCAAAGCAGTCGCCAATTTCGGAAACTCCGGGGAAATGCGTATAGCCGCTGAACTTGAACACAAGCACCAGGAACATGAGAATGGTCATGAAGAAATGTAGACGGTATAGTTTCGAAATCCGCGCAAACATAAACGGAACTACCGGAATTCGTCGTTCCGGATCGCTGAACTTGCTTGCAAAAAGAAAACCCGCAAGCACGTAGAAGATTCCCGCCGCAAAGGCTGGCGCACTGATAATGGGCATGAGCCACTTGCAATCGGACATGTAACCGAGCGCCGACGAAGATCCTAGATGAAGCATCACGATGTTGATACTTGCAAGGAGGCGAAGTCCGTCGAGGGCCGGAAAGTAATTCGGTTTTTCAGGAGTCATAATTTTCTTTCTTTTCTGTCTTGCTGGCGGATACGGGCTAGAGCCTTGGAACGACGGCGGGCCGTTTCCTGCAGGTCAACCGACTCATCGTATTCATCGACAATTTCACGACCGAGAATTTCTTCAAGGACATCTTCAAGACTGACGATACCCGCAATGGCGCCCCACTCATCGACGACACCCACGATATGGCCGCGCTGCTTTAGAAAACGAAGTAGAAGCTTGTCTAGGGTGAGACTATCGGGAATCAGCTGCAGGGGGCGCATCATCTGGCGCAGCTTGACATCGCGAAGGCCATCAGCCAATTTGTTATAGGCATCGCGGCGAAGCACGATACCAATCCAGTTGTCCTTATCCTTTTCGTAAAGAGGCACGCGCGAAAACGGCCAGTTACCGCGATCGTCCAATGTTTCGCCAATGGTCGCATCAGCCTTGAGCGAAAAGACAACCTGCCTCGGCGTCATTACCTTACGGACGGGCACCGAATTCAGGGCAAGGATATTCTTGATGACGAGCGACTGTTGGCGGTCAATCACGTCTTCGCGGAGACCAAGGCTCACGAGACTATTGATGTCATCGATGCTTACGTCTTTCTTGTCCTCTTTTTCCCTGGTCCAGTGCTTGGTCAGGGTAAGGCACAGCCAGATGACACCCGTCCAGGAGAGGACAATGGTAATGTAATAGAAGGGTACGGCCACCAGGGGCGCCACGATTTTAGCCTGCTTGACGCCCAAGGTTTTCGGCGTAATTTCACCGAACAATAGAATCAAGATAGTCAGGATAATCGGAAGAGACACCTGACCCGCCGGGGGCAAGCTACGCACGGCAAGGGCCGTTGCAAGCGATGCACCCACGGTATTCGCGATCGTATTCACCACAAGCACCGAGGCAATGTAGCGGTCAATATTTTCCTTGACATGCACCATGTAACGCGCCGTGAACTTTTTCTGCTTCTGCAAAAGTTCAATCGTTGCCGGGGGCACGCTATAGAACGAGGCTTCCGTCACCGAACAGAACGCCGAAATCGAAAGACACGCGAGAACCGTAAGAACGATATACAGCATTATTCAACACCCCACAGGATCGGATCTACAGCCCAGAGTTGCGGCTGCGAGAGTTCGACCACGTAATCGAGCATTGCCTTGGAACTCGGCATCGGAAGCGTGAACGAGTTGCCGCTTTCAAGCACCATCAGGTCTACATCTGTCGTAGCGCCTATGTCAGCCAATTGCTTGGCAACGGATATGGCGGCATCGATACCTCCGAGATCGTGAACAAGTCCTGCCTGTAGCGCCTTGACGCCGATCATGACGCGGCCTCCACCGTAAGCCGTATCCACGGTCGCCTGCGGAATTCCAGTCGCTCTGGAAACGACTCCCGTAAAGCGTTCGTAGAAGTCGTCCATGTATTCCTGCAAGGCTGCCTTTTCCTGATCCGTCCAGGGGCGCGTAAACGTAGTCGCATCGGCGTATTCATGCGTCTTGACGGTTTCCGCCCTAAGGCCCACCTTCGCCATCAGGCCAGACGCATCCACCTTGCCACCATAAATGCCAATACTACCGACGATTGCCATGGGTTCCGCAAGGATCCGATCACCAGCACAGGCGATATAATAGCCACCCGAAGCGCCCATGTAACCGATACTCGAAACCACGGGTATGCCAAGTTCGCTCACATGACGGAGCGCCGCCCAAATCTTGTCGGAAGCGATTGCACTACCGCCCGGCGATGATATCCGGACAATCAAAGCCTCGGCACCGGAACCAGGTAACTTGCGAAGCGATTCCAACACGGAGCGTTCCATACGGGAGTCGATTGTGCCATCAATGTTTAAAAGCGCTATCGGAGCACGGTGCGCCCAGCTCTCATTGAATATTTTCTTATCCGTCGGGCGCCAAGTACGGTAGGACGCATACGGAAGATCGATATCGTAGAAGGTCTTAAGAGCGTAGGACGGAACCTGGTCTATATAGAGGACCGTATCGACAATTCCCGCATTCTTGGCGGCCTTAGCCGTAACGACCGGCATATTAGCAAGCGAATCCAGTCTTTCGAAGGTCCGACTTTCAAGTCCCTTCTTGCGCATCGAGATATATGTCTGCATTGCGGTCCACAGATCGCCATATAGGGTTTCATAATTGGAGCGCGCTTCGGTCGACATGGAATCGGCTATATAAGGTTCCACTGCAGCCTTGTACTTGCCATGACGCAGAAATTCCACCTTCACACCGAGCTTGTCAAAAAGCCCCTTATAGAAAAGAAAATTTCCGCCGAGACCTCGCCAATGCAGATGCGCCGAAGGTTCCATCACGATACGGTCCGCATGAGCCGCAGCAATCAGCACTGCAGGGCGTACATCGTCCATATAGGCGACCACCTTACCTCCGCGAGCCTTGTGCCGCACCACGTAGCGGTCAATTTCACTCGAGATGCCGATATTTCCCTTATAGCCGGAAAAATCAAGGATGACAAGACCGCAGGCGGGATCGCGCAACATATGTTCAAATAAATTACGCACATGCCAAATACTGACGGAGTTTTTTCTGAAGAAGAAAAATTCGTCTTCGGTTTCCTTGACTTCCATGTCCAAGGGAACACGGATAATCTGAGCTGCTAAAGAGGCATTCGGATTTCTTGCGGTATGGAAACCCCAGGCCCCCCCCTTCGGAAGCAAGTCGTCGTAGACATGCAGGGACGCATTGTTATAGCCTCCAAATGACGTAGATACCGTGAATCGATATTCATCGTCTCCGCCATAGATCGGGACACGGAGTCCCCAGCGGACGCCATACATGCCTAGTTCAACGAGCAGACGATGACTTTCGAAATCCTCGACATCGTAGCTCACACTCATCAGGGGACCTAGACGCAGCGTGGCCCCCAGATTCTGCACACGGTCAGGAGCCTGCGGCCCGACATAGAGCACATTGTCACAAGAATAGCCTAGCGAAACGAATTTGAACGGACGCAACATCAAACCTAGATCAAGGCCCCATTCCGTACCGCTAAATTCGGCAGTACGAAGGGCCGTAACGCGCTCACCGACAAAAACGGCACGATTCCAAAGGTCGTTGCCATGCGTCAAGCTCCAGCGTGAAATATCCAGATGATGCGGCCCATGCGTATAGTCAAATCCGGCCGCCCAGTGTTCCAGGTTTCCGCCTATACGGAATTCCCTGATGCCATCGTCATAATCGTAGCTGGTCAGCCCGCCCTTCGAGTCAAACGCGGCTACTCCGGCAGGGTTTCCCCAAATGCCGTGCTCGTTTTCGAGCGAGACAAAGCCCGATTCACCTGGGATGTAGGCCAGTGCATACGCAGCGCAGAAGAGAACCAGCGCAGACACGACCTTATTTTGCATCAGTTTCATTCACTATCCCCTTTTTGTACACTTCACCAATCAGAGAAACCATCACGACCGCATAGCAGGCATCGTAAAAAGCACCATACCAATCGAAATCGGGAACATCACCTTGCGCCGTTTTCTTGTAAGACATCAAACAATTTAGAAAAGCCTGATGTTCCCTTTGCAATGCGTAAGCGGGATTGTCGTTCCGATAAGCCCCCAAATCTAGCGTCACAGAACGTCCAGCCACTGTTATCTCGACTAGCCGCAAATCCGTGGCGCAATTGCGGTCTGCGATAAACTCGGCCTTTAGTGTTCTCAAATCATAGAAGGCATGTACACGGTCCTCAGATACTTCTTCGCAGTGAAACGATCTGTACATCATTGCATTCTTGTCTGCAAAGCAGCAAAGCAGGTCCATGTCGTGAATCATCAAGTCGTATTCCACGGGGACATCGCGATTGCGCGGTGAAAACCCATGCGTTCGAGTAAATTTAAAGCAGACCGGAGCGGAGCCTTGCTTTTGGAGATACCAAAATTTAAGGTAATCCCGCATTTCCTTGCAAAAATCAGTCTTCGAAAATTCCTCGATTGCCGGGTTATAGCGTTCCGAGTGGCCGACAAAGACAAATGTATTCCGCTCCAGCGCTAGCTTCTGGTATTCCTCGGCCTTTCCTGCCGAAATGGATACGGGCTTTTCGACAAGCACCGGGAGTTTCATTTCGATGCACTTTTTGACATACTCATCGTGCGTTACGGCAGGTGATGCAACCACTGCAAAATCGGGCGAAAGTTCGCCTGCAGCAACCTGTTCAAACAAAGCGCAAGCCTCGTCCGCAGTATCGGCGCTCCCGATAAACATAACCCCATCATCTTCGAACAGGCGCTTATGCCGCCTTCCCATGATGCCAGATCCGATTAGAATCGCCTTATAGGAAAATGAACTTTGCATATAGCCCCAAAGTATGTCCCGTTTCCATTCCAAAGAGATTGCCTCGGTTCATCTCGTAAAAAAGAGAAACCCCTAGTGAATTCCTAAGCACTGCGAAGTAGCGAGCCACATTGACTCGCATCCGGTAACCGCGATACAGATCATCCATTTTACGATACGACTTATCCATGTGAAGGTTTTCCGATTCCTGAATACGCCAACGATACAGGAAAACATAATCAAACTTCCAGCCGGAATACTCATCGCGATCCCAAAGCAACTTCCACGAAACCGACCCCTTCAGCCCCAGCTCATCGCCCTGCTGAAAATTTTGCTTTTCAAGAAAAGTAAAGTACTCTGCGGCAGCGCCGAGCGTCATGTTGCGGGAAAACTCATAAAGACCAAAAGGAGACACTCCAAAGCGGTGAAAACGATTATCTTGGGCTCCCTCACGTGGCGGAAGTCTCCAGTTGACATCCACTCCAAAGAAAGGGAACGGCATCATTTTCATGCCCAAATAAGATTCGTTCAGGCCGTTGACATGTAAGTTCAAGGCCTCATGACGCTGATCGTGAAGTTCCGTATCCCATTCGTAACTCACCAGACGGTATGCAAAATCTCCATAAACGCTAAAACAATTGCAAGGAGCATACTCTCCCGACATGTTTATATCGGCACTGTAGATATCGTCATGGAGTTCGCCAAGCAAGCCAACGGTCACCGATGATTCGGGAATGCGAATAGGCAAAACTGATTCGCGCGCAGACAGAGGAACCATCAGAAACAAAAGGGCTATAAGCCATCGTGCGTTGGATTGATACAAAAGCATATCAGGACATCACAAATTTAGAAAAACTAGCTAAATTTAAATCATGTTTCGTTTCGTGGTCTTCCTCATAGCGAGCCTATTGTGCTGTTCCTGCGTATGGAACGGGACCGATAGCGCCCCAGACTACTTGCCGTTAGACGATTCGGAATTTCCTTATGCCGAGTTGCCAAGATTGGTCATCGAGACCGAGGGTTTTACCCAAATTCAAGACAAAGAAACGAGCATTCCTGCCAAACTGCAAATTTACGGCAAGAACGCACCCGAAAGCGAAATCATGGATTTGACCCTAAGAGGGCGCGGCAATTCAAGTTTCGTCATGACGAAGTACGGAATCAAGCTTTCCTTCGAGGAAAAACAGGAATTATTCGGAATGCCCAAGGACAGGGAATGGGACCTCATCTCGAATCATCGTGACAAAAGTTTCCTGCGCAACTACATCACCTACCAGCTAGCAAAATCTCTCGGCGACGAATACGCAGTCCGCACCCAGTTTGTCGAGGTTTTTCTAAACCGGAAATATCTAGGTGTCTACCAACTGGCAGAACACCCAAAGGTTGCCAAAAAACGGATTCGCCTTCCAGAATCCGATTACAGCTACTTTTTCGAAAAGACATCCGAAACAGCAACTGATGGGAACCTGATTACCTCCAACCTCGGTTATATTTACGACATTCGCTACCCCAAACATCCTTCAGAAGAATTGACCAAAACCCTTATCGAGCACATCAACGCATTTGAGACTTTTCTACAAAGTAAATATGTCTACAACACCGATTCTATTAGCAAGTGGATTGACCTAAATGACCTCATTCGCTACTACTGGATTCAGGAATTTTCGCTTAACACAGACGGGGCCTTTAGACGAAGCCAGTATATCACTTGGCTGAAAGATACACCCATGCAAATGGGGCCCGTATGGGATTTCGACATTGCCTACGGAATTTCGAGCAATGGAATCATTGCTCCCGATCATTGGTATGTCAAAAAATATGGCTGGTACCGCTTCCTATTCAAGAATAAGCAATTCCAAACCATGGTCAAGGACTACTGGATGACAAATCGCGACCAATTCAAAGACTTGCCGGAAATGCTTGAGCAGAAAAAAGAAGACCTTTCAAAAGCCATGAAAAACGAATTCAAGCGATGGCCCGTTTTGGGAAACGACTCCGAATGGCCATTCATTGAAGCCTATGACAATTACGATGATGCCGTAAACGCTCTTGAAAACTGGATTCGCGAACGAATAGATTGGATTGACGGCAACCAATAGTTATATTTGGGATAGGATTCCTTATGAATATTGCATTGATTTTTGCTGGCGGAACGGGCACCCGCATGAATACAAAATCTAGGCCCAAGCAATTTCTCGAACTCAACGGGAAAGCCATTATCGTACACACCCTAGAAAACTTCGAGAACCATCCCGAAATAGACGCCATCTGCGTCGTATGTATCGAAAGCTGGATCGAGTATCTCAAGGAAATTCTTGAACGAAACTTCATCAAGAAGGTTCGCTGGATTGTCCCCGGTGGCGAAACCGGGCAAGACTCAATCCGTAACGGGCTTGAAGCCATCGTCAAGGACTGCCCCGAAGACAGCGTCGTTTTGATCCACGATGGAGTACGCCCGCTAATCAACGACAAGCTCATTTCGGACAATATCGCGAAAGTACGCGAATGCGGTTCGGCCATCACGGTCACTCCGGCAATTGAGACCATTGTCGCCGCAGACTGCAAGAACGAAATTACCAAGATTACGGATCGCAAGCAGTGTTTCCTGGCCCGGGCACCGCAAAGTTTTATTCTAAAAGAAATCATGGACGCCCACCACAAGGCAATCGCCGAAGGGATCCACGACATGATTGATTCGGCAAGCCTCATGAAACACTATGGTCATTCCCTATTCACCGTAGACGGTCCAGTCGAAAACATCAAGATTACGACCCCGATGGATTTCTACCTGTTCCGTGCCATTTACGAGGCTCGAGAAAACTCGCAGATTTTCGGTCTTTAATTCAGGTATACCATGATTGAATGCAAGAACGATCCCATTTTGCAGGAAGACCTGGAATTCGTCGCAAACTCCGCTTCGATTCCCTGGGAATCGCTAGAGAACTGTTCCATTCTAGTCACCGGCGCTACAGGTCTCGTCGGTTCGCAACTGATCAAGTCTCTCGCCTGCCGTAATCGACTGTTCCATTCCAACATCAAGATCATCGCCTGCGTGCGCAACCTCGAAAAGGCCAAGAAAATCTACGCAGACATCGCCGACCGCAAGGAACTTGAATTCGTTGTCGGGGACATTGCACACGCTATCGATACCGAGAGCGAAGTAGACTACATCATCCACACGGCAAGCGCTACCGCTTCCAAGGAATTCGTCACAAAACCGGTCGAGGTTATCCACACGACCCTGAACGGGACCCGGAACGTTCTGGAACTCGCCCTGCGGAAAAAATCAAAGGGCGTCGTATACCTTTCCTCAATGGAAGCATTCGGAGTCGTTCCACCGTCGGACAAAAAGGCAACTGAAAAAGATCTTGGCCTTATCGACCTTTCGAATCCGCGCAGCTGTTACCCCGAAGGAAAGCGCATGGCAGAATGCCTATGTACCGCCTACGCCTCGGAATACGGAGTTCCTGTAAAAGTCGCAAGGCTTTCGCAAACGTTCGGTGCAGGCATAACATATACCGAAAACCGCGTATTTGCACAATTCGCAAAAGCGGCGATCGAAGGCCACGACATCGTACTCCATACAAAGGGACTTTCGTGGGGCAACTACTGCTACACCCGCGATACCGTAACGGCCCTGCTGATGCTGCTTTCCAAGGGCAACCAGGGTGAAGCCTACACCATTTCGAACGAAGCTTCGAATGTCCGCATCAAGGACATGGCAGAAATGGTCGCGACCCGTATCGCCGGCGGAAAGATCAAGGTCGTCTTCGACATTCCCGAAAGCGCCCTGACCTACGGCTACGCCCCTGACACGGAACTCCACCTGAGTTCCGCCAAGATGCAGGCCCTCGGTTGGAAACCGACCGTCAGCCTTGAAGAAACCTACCGCCGCATGATGCAGAGCATGCTATCGAGTAAGGATTCGACATGTCCCTAAAAGACTTCGTCAAGGCCAGTTGCTATCGTCTCTTTCGGATATTTCCGATAAAGCGGAATAAAATCTTTTTCTGCAACTATTTCGGACGCCCTTACGGATGTAATCCCAAGTACATCTGCGAAGCGCTTCACAAGAGACATCCGGAATATGACCTCGTGTGGGAAGTTCGGAAAGACTCCAGAATCGGTTTTCCCGACTTTGTCCGCATCGTAAACTTTGATTCCCCTCAGGCCATTTTTGAACGAGTTACCTCTAAGGTCTGGGTTCAGAACGTCCGTTGTCGCAAGACAGCGTTGAAACGAAAAGGGCAATTCTATGTCCAGACCTGGCACGGTGCCATCGGGATCAAGAAGTGCGAGGGCGACGCCGCCGACAAGATCACTCCCGAATCGGTGCAAGTCGCTCATCATGATTCACCAATGATCGATGTCATGATTTCGAACAGCCGTTTCTGCACGGGCGTGTATAAGCGGGCTTTCTGGTACGATGGCCCCATTGCCGAAATTGGGTATCCACGCAACGACCCCATGGCCGTTCCAGACCAGGCCATAATCCAAAAGGTCCGCGATTTTTACCATATCGATTCCGCAAAAAAGATTTTCTTTTTCGCCCCCACGTTCCGTAAAGACTCCGGTCTCTGGGATTCGTCCAGTCTGAACATCGAACGGACGCTCGGCGCGCTCTCCCAGAAATTTGGCGGAGAATGGATATGCCTATTGCGACTGCATCCCTGGGCAGCAAAGGCTTGCGAAGGAAAGATGACCTTCAACGAAACGATTGTCAACGCCACGCATTACCCGGACATTCAGGAACTGCTTGCCGCAGCCGATGTCATGATCACGGACTATTCCAGTTGCCAATTCGATTTCTTGATTCAGCGAAAGCCAACCTTCATGTTCGCTCCAGATATCGATTCCTATGTCAACGAGCGCGGACTTCTTTTCGACCCGTTCCAGTTGCCCTTCTCCTGTTCACTGAACAACGACGACCTCGAGAAAAACATTCTGCAATTTGACCAGGACACCTACATCCAGAAGGTGAACGCATTCTTTGACGAACACCAGCTTCAGGATGACGGTCAAGCTTCAAATCGCGTGGCAGACATCATTGCGGCCAAAATTCAATGCGAGGAACAGTCGTGAGCCTTCTTAGACTTTTAAGAAAACAAAACTGGTTCAAGACCTTTCTGTTCTACGCATTTCGAATTTACCCTGTTCGAAAGAATAAAATTGTCTTCTGCAACTTCAGTGGAAAACGATGCGGAGACAGTCCCCGGACCATTAGCGACGCCATTCGGGAAAAGCACCCTGACTGGGACATTGTCTGGTTGACGCACCCCAAGTACAAACCCGCCCCTCCCATCGGCACCCGTAGCGTAAACTTCGGCGAACATTCGATCAAAATGATCTACGAATTGGCAACCGCCAAGGTCTGGGTAGACAGCCACACTAAATTCGCCTTTACCCGCAAGCGTCGCCGTCAATTTTACATGGAAACATGGCATGGAGGGATCGGCCTGAAAAAAGTCGAGGGCGACGCCACCGATGTCCTAGACAAACCATACCTAGACCGAGTCCGCAACAATTCCAAAATGGCGGACATATTCCTTTCAAATAGCGACTGGTGTTCCAAGCTATACCGGCGTGCATTCTGGTTTAACGGCGAATTTCTAGAATATGGACTTCCCCGCAACGACAGGCTGGTAAAGGGAGAATCCTCGGGCAAAATCCGCAAGGCATTCAACATCCCCACAAGTACAAAAATCCTTCTGTACGCCCCTACGTTCCGCGCCGACGAAAGAATGGACTGCTATTCCCTGGACACGAGCGCCCTGCAGTCCGCCTTGCGAAAGAAGACTCAGTGCGATTGGAAGATCTTGATTCGCCTGCATCCCGTCGTCATGCAAAAGACTCCGCCTATCGAGTATTCGGACGATGTCCTGGACGCGACCTCGTATCCGGACATGCAAGACCTTCTTGTCGAAAGCGATTGTCTCATTTCGGACTACTCCAGCTGCATTTTCGATTTTGCAATTCTCAAGCGTCCTACGTTCCTATTCGCAACGGATCTCGCCGATTACCAAAAAGATCGCGATGTCTATTTCGATCTTCATTCCCTGCCATTTCCTCTCGCAGAAAGCAACGATTCTCTCTGCAAAAAAATTGCGGACTTTGACAAAGAAAATTTCCAGCAGGAATTATCGAAATTCATCCACGATGTCGGTCTACACGAAACCGGTATCTCCACGGACAAGGCCGTTGAACAAATTGAAGTCTGGATGGAGAGCTAATCCATGAAGAATTCATCGAGAATCGTTGTCAATACCGGCATACTATACGGCAAGATGTTCTTGAACATGGGCATCGCGCTTTTCTCGACGCGCCTCATCCTCAAAGCCCTCGGAACAAACGACTTCGGTATTTTCGCAATCGTCGGCGGGGTCATCGGAGCTCTTTCCTTCTTGAACAAGGCGATGAGCACGGCCACCCAGCGATTTCTTTCCTACAACCAGGGCAAGGGACCGGAACAAGTCGCACGCGTTTTCAACACGGCGCTTCTTCTCCATGTCTTTATCGGACTTGCCTTCGTCCTCATTCTCGAAATCGCAGGAGTATTTCTTTTTGACGGATTCCTGAACATCGCAGAAGACCGAATTCCCATGGCAAAATTCGTCTTCCACTGTACCGTCGCAAGCACCTTCTTCACCGTCATCGCCGTTCCATACGATGCCATCATGAACGCCAAGGAGAACATGTTCATATTCTCGTTGTTCAGCGTTCTGGAATCCATTTTCAAATTGGTCATCGCGGTCCTACTTTTCTACACTCCGGTAGACAGACTCGCCACTTACGGCCTCTGCATGGCATTGATGACTGTATTCTGCAGAACCATCAAACGAATCTACAGCAGACGCAAATACAAGGAAAGTAAGCTCAATTTCCAGATTATTGACTGGAGCTTGATGAAGGAAATGCTTTCGTACTCCAGCTGGATTACCATCGAAATCGTAAGCCACATCGCCAAGGGAGATGGTATTCCCGTCATACTGAACCTTTTCTTCGGAACCGTCGTCAACGCCTCCTACGGCATCGCAACCCAAGTCCGTCATAGCATCAGCCTCTTTGCCGAAATGCTGTTCAAGGCATCTAATCCCCAAGTGATGCGCAATATCGGCGACGGAAATATCGATAAAAGCGTTCAGCTATCCACAACGGTCTGCAAGTTCTCGTATATCCTGATGGCAATCTTATCGTTACCCCTAATAATCGATTGCGAATACATATTACGGTTCTGGCTCGGCAAAGTCCCCGAATACTCAGTCATCTTCTGCCAGCTTGTCCTGGCAACACAGCTAGTCATCATGACTGCGAGAGGATTGAATTTCTTGATAGACGGAGTTGGCAAAATTAGGAACTACCGTCTCATTTTGAGCGTCCTCAACATCATCGTTTTCCCCATCGCCTACATTTGCCTGAAAGTCGGCATGGAACCCTGGGCCGTCTTCTTCGGGATAGTTCTTTCGGACATCCTGGTCGTTGTCGTGCGCGTCTATTTCGCCCACAAGTACACGGGTATGAATATTTGGCATTTCTGCAGATCTTCCATACTCCGTTTCGTTCCTCTCACCCTGATTGTCGGCGTCATCGTCCATCGCGTTCAAGAATTAATCCAGGTCGAACCGTTCTTGAATCTGATTATCTGTTCAATTATTTCAACTGCGCTTCTCATTTGCGGCTTTTATATTTTCGTACTGGACAGCAACGAACGGAAGTATACAAAAGAGCTGATTCAAAAGGTCAGAAAGAAGCTAGGTTAATACGGAGCAAGCATGCCCATATTATTTTCAATCTTTGTAGCAATCCGTTTCGTAGCCATTCTCCTGCTGTACTTTTTACCAACACCAAACGGAAGCGTCCTAGCGGAATCAGGTGTCTTAACCTTTATCGTCAGAACAATCGCTGCCGATGCAGGAACGCTCGCCATTGCAGGTGCACTTTTTTCCCTTGCCGCCATACTGTTCAAGAAAGCTCCTAAGGCTCTATTTCCCGCCCTTTATACAGGTTTTTCAACTCTTTACATATTCTGCACTCTATGCGACAACGAGACACTCCGTTGGCTCAACCAACGATTTACCCTCGGTTACTTCGCAACATACATGGACGCATCCTGCGATCCGCACATGCTAGCAAACATCATCAAGGGCGGGCTGCTATCCTTTGGACTAGATGTTCTGCTCACTCTGGCAGCAATCGCCGCAGGCGTGTTCGTCATCATAAAGTTTAAGGACAAGTTTCCGCAAAAGAAAATTGTCGCACTTCCCCTCCTGTTGCTCGGAATTCTCTGCATCAGCTACGCCTATTATATCCCCCTAAAAGAAAGGCAGCGCCGCGAACGCATCAGGCCCTTCTATGTACATGTCTTCAATGAAATCAGCTACGACTTTACCCACAGCGAAAAACCGGACCATTACGAAGACGGCATCCGTTTTCTCGGTGGCAATCCCGATGCGCAATACCCATTCTACAAGACATTTAGCGATTCATCCCTGAAGGCTTTCCAGAACCGTCCCCTATCCGAAAAGCCAGACATCATCGTCCTCACCATTGAATCGCTGCGAGGCTGGGTCGGCGATGTCCGCGTTCCAAAATCCTGCGCCCTACTGAAGAACATCTGCAAGCTGTCCAAGCGCGGCATCTTCTTTCCCTACACCTACAGCGTCGGCTGGCCTTCTACGGAAGGGCTGAACGGCATGATGCAGGGCGTCTGGAGCCATCCCGAAAAATATTCCGCAGGGTACCATGTCAAAACAAGGGCTCTTCCCGAAATTCTTGGGGACGCAGGTTACTACAGAATCGTCATTCCTGCCGCAAATCCCAATTTCGACAACTTCACGCCACTATTCGAGCAATGGTTCGACTCGACGGATTTCCACCTCGACATCAACCATGATGTTCCCTTGGCAAAGCGCTTCGCGACGGTATACGAAAATCGTCCCAAGGATCGGCCCGTTTTCATCGACTGGATGAGCACCACGACGCATTTCCCGTTCATGTATCCCGAAGGCATGGGACCGATGCCGAAGTACCATGACGACCGCTACGAGCACCTGGCCGCCTATATGGACAGTGCGGTAGGCATGGTTCTTGAGACCATCGAGAAGGATCCACGCGCCGAAAACACAATTATCGTACTCACGGGGGACCATTCCTTTGCAATCGGGCTCCAAAAGGAACGCAACAGCTCCGTAGGTCTGGCTCACAGTGGAAGAACCTGGACCAACATGATTTTTGCAGGCCCCAATATTCCGGTTGACTCCATTGACACCAAGACCGTTTCCCACGCGGACCTTGCACCAACGCTCCTCGGCCTCCTTTCTATCGAAGCAACAAACCACTTCGTAGGCAAGGATATTCTTTCGGTCAATCGTGATTCTCTCGCCCTCCCCGTAATCTCCTTCACTCAAACCGATTTTGCCGTCCGCCTTGCCGACAGGCACATTTACGGCAACATGAACGACAACGGATTTGTGGTCCTCAAAAGCCACAAGGTTCCAGATTGGGACACGACCCAGATTGTCAAGGGATTCATTGGCGAAGATTTTCTGCCACCGAATGCGGCCGATTCCGCCCTGTTGCAACAGGCTCGAATAGCTGCGCATGTCTGGGAATACATCCTAGACAAGGACTTGCTTACTCCTGAGGACTAGTCATGAATCCATTTGTCAAAAGAATCTACCATCTTTTGCCGGCACCTCTTCGGGACCTCCAAAACACGCTCCGCATCAAGGACCGCGTTCTTCTCTGTGGCAAGGAAAAACGCGAACGCAAGGTTATCGAAAATATCCGACAAAAGCTCGGTCGCGGGGAACGCATCAATGTGGCGTTTCTCGCCATGTCGGTTTCCTTCTGGAAATATGATGAGCTTTTCGCGTTCATGCGGCAGGATCGCCGCTACAATCCCAGAGTCATCTTTACCGCAAGACCCATAGACGCTCCCGAAATTCAGGAAATGCACCGGCAAAAGATTGAAACCTATTGCAACGAAAGAGGATTCCCATTTCAGGAAAGTCTCAAGGACTTTGAACCGGACATTCTTTTTTACGCTCAGCCCTACAAGAACAGCGTCATGGAAAACATGCGCGCCTACAACTTTACAAAGGCGCTCATCTGTTACGTTCCCTACGCATTTTTCATATCAAACTACAAGTGGGCCTACGACGCCCAGGTACACAACCTCGCCTGGAAACTTTTCTATCCATCAGAGCTCCACCGCAAAAATGCAGAGGAACTCGCTTTTAACAAGGGCCGAAACGTAGAGGTCGTAGGGTATCCCCTCGCCGACAAGTTTGCAACCCCCGCCAAAAGCGACCCCTGGAAAATCAAAGACAAAAGCCTGAAACGGATTGTATGGGGAGTCCATCATTCCATTCTCAGCGACGACCTCGCAGATTGCGGCACCTTCCTGAAATTTGCAGACACGATGCTTCAGCTGGCCAAGAGCCGCCCCGACTGCCAATTCGCCTTCAAGCCTCATCCGCATCTGAAAGAACATCTCTACAAGCATCCCGACTGGGGAAAGGATCGTTCCGACGCCTACTACGCCGAATGGAACAAGGCAGACAACACATTCCTTGTCGATGGAGACTACATCGACCTGTTCAAGACATCGGATGCGCTCATCCACGATTGTGGCTCATTTACGGTAGAATACCTATTTGTAGACAAACCCGTTCTCTATATCGGCAACGAGCGTAACAACATCCTCTGCAATTTTGGCAAGGCCGCAATGAACGCGAACTACACGCAGAAGGATTTTAGCGTCGAAGAATTCCTGCAGATGGTCTCGGGAAAAAATGGCGAAGATTTCAAAAAAAACATCCGTCAGGAAATGTACCGCAAATATCTAAAGATTCCGCAGGGCAAAAGCTTCGCCGAGAACATCATGGACCTTCTAGAAAAAAACTTTGGCTAGGGTTCTCTTATGAAACATTTCTCCGCATTCCTTTTGGGCTGTCTGCTTCTTGTTGAGGTCGGAACAAGTTACGCGCAGAAGGTGGAAAAGATTTCCTTTGCGTCATGGAATATCCGGTGGCAAAGCGAATCCGACATCGAAAATGGAAACGCCTGGAAAAAAAGGTTCGAGCCCATCGCCAATGTCATCCGGTTCTACGATTTCGACATCGTCGCCATGCAGGAAGGTTCCGCCTCTAAACGCGACGACCTCGCTCCACTCTTGAACGACTATGTATTCATCGAAATTGACTCTACGGAACATAATCCTATTCTTATCAAGAAGGATATGTTCAAGCTTTTGGACAAGGGCAAGTTCTACCTATCCGAAACTCCCGAAAAGAAAAGCAAAAGTTGGGATTCGAAGCACAACCGTTTCTGCCTTTGGGCAAAATTGCAAAAAGACAGCACCCAGTTCTTCGTATTCAACACGCACTTCGATTACCACGGAAAGACGGCCAGAACCGAAGGCGCCAAGGTCATGTACCAATGGATCCCTTCCATAGCAGCAAACACCCCTTATATCGCCGCCGGAGACTTCAACTCCGTCGAGGGATCCGTCCCCTACGAAATCCTCATGTCGATACCAGGCATCAAAGATGCAAAGGATGTAGCCCAGTTCACCCATATCGTAAAGAAAAGCTACAACTACTTTGACCCCTATCGGAACAGCAAATGGGACCTAGACCATGTCTTCGTGGATTCCCGCATCCCCGTATACCGTTATGGAGTCCTCAACGAAATGTATTTTGACGGGGACAGTTACCGTTACCCCTCCGACCATTCGCCTATCATGATGGTATTTGAATTGCCCGCAGCGAGTCAGCCGTAAACAATTTCTATATTTCAGAATATGAAAAAATATAAGCGAGCGATAACGTACGGGACTTTCGATCTTTTTCATATTGGACATTTACGTCTACTGAAAAGGATAGCCGATTTGGCCGACGAGCTGTATGTCGCAGTATCCTCCGATGAATTTAATGCCATCAAAGGAAAGACCTGCGTCATCCCCTTCGAGGAAAGAGCCGAAATAATCGATGCACTCGGTTGCGTCACTCGAGTTATCCGCGAAGACAACTGGGAGCAGAAAGTTTCCGATGTCCTTGACAACCACTGCGACCTATTCGTCATGGGCGATGACTGGAAAGGAAAATTCGATTTTCTCAAAGATTATTGTGATGTCATCTACCTGCCTAGAACGCCTGGCGTAAGCACTACGGATATTAAACAATACCTAAAGAAATAGCTTTTAGGAACTCGTATGGGAATCCTCGTCTTGCTCGCATTCTTTGGCCTTCTTTTGGTCATGATATACGAGAATTCCGAAAACCGATTCCTTGTCCTGGTTGTCGGAACCATCCTATTTCCAACAACCGCACTCTTCACCAAGAACCCCTCTATTTCACCCCAGCACATCCTGCTGTACATGTTCCTCTTTCTTGAATACTGGAAAGACCGGCGTAATTTTAACGATTCCCTATTCAAGAATCCCCTATCTATCCCCATTATCCTAATCCTATTCAGCTATACAGCCACGGCGTTCTTCAATTCGGGGATAGCCTCAAAGGACATGTATTACGGAGTCCGCGATTGTATCGATACCTTCGGCTACATCATGGCGGCCTATATCAGCGGCAAGAACATCGACATAAGCTCTTTTGCTAAAAAGTTCTTCCCCATCGTTATCGCAATCTGCATTTTCGGAATCCTCGAAGGCCTCCTCAACGCCAACTATCCCTATAAAATCATCAATTCAGCTTTCCCCTTCTACGAAGGGCTATACGACCTGAACGGGGACGTGGGACTCGGCCAAAGCTGGCGCACCAGGACATGCTTTACGACAAAGCACCCGACAGCCTTCGGCACTTTGCTCATGAGCCTATTTCTATTCTACCTTCCTCAAATCCACCAACAGGTCATCGCCAGATCGAAGCTTTTGCTCCTACTCTCCCTCCTTTTCGTCTGCATTGTCGTAAGCGGTTCGAGAACCGCTCTAGTATGCACCATCTTCGGGGCTGCGATTTACATCATCGACCGGTTTAGCATCCTTGCCAAAATTGCCGTTTTCGGACTGATCGCGATCTCCTTTTCCGCAATAATGGCCTTCCTGCTAGCCAACTTCCAGCAGGGCGGTCAAGGGCGAGGATCGTCTCTAGACTTCAGAACCCAGCAACTTATCTTTTCGGTCATGGCGATTGAAAACTCGCCTATTCTAGGAAACGGAAACAAGTATACAGCCAACTACATTCTTGAAGAAAATGACAAGGGCGAAAAACGCGCCGAAGATAGCAGTGGACAGGACATGGGCGGCTTGGAATCCGTCGTCTTCACGCTCCTGATTGACCGCGGAGCAGTCGGTCTACTTACATACTACCTATTGCTGCTATGGATATTCTGTATTTTCTTCAAGAACAAGAAGAAATATCCCGAAACCAAGGGTGGCTTTGCGCTAATTTTTGCCGGCACAGCGTTTTTAACCCTATCGGGAGTTATCGGGAACAGTTCTTCTTTCCTGTTCCTATTTACAGGCGTTCAGCTCGGCTACATCAAGCAACGGCAGCTACTAGAAGAAGACGGGGATTCGCCCCCGGCTACCGAAGCAGACGAGCCCTGATTTCATACATTAGGGCGATCAGGAAGTTCAGGCGGAATTTCAGCAGCCAGCAAAACTTTTTCTCATTGCCAACGAGCCTGAGTTTCGGAACAGCGACAATCGATTCAGCATACGGACTTGACTTCAGCAATTTTCCATACGCTCTATACCTTGTCCAAAAACTTTTTTCGCTCCCCTTAAAAAAGAATCCGCGCAAAGCCATCTTTTTTAAAAGAAATAAGATACGCGCATAATAGGCGTCTTGC
The DNA here is from genome assembly GCF_937877005.1 of uncultured Fibrobacter sp. GTDB lineage: Bacteria > Fibrobacterota > Fibrobacteria > Fibrobacterales > Fibrobacteraceae > Fibrobacter. Next base: position 31,759 of record NZ_CALEFV010000253.1, read on the forward strand.
AGAATTTCAATATCACCACTAGCGGACATGAATTCTTTCACGTAGAAAGCAATTTTTCCGCAGTCCTCGACTAAGCGGTCTTCATTAACGTGACAAAGAGAATTAGGCAGGATCCTGTAATGATAGGTAAGTACCTGTTTATAGGCAACAACTTTCGCCTCATGGAAAACCTGCAACGCAAAGAGTCCGTCTTCGTACAATTTCATGGAAGACGAAAAGCGCAACATCCCTTTCATTAGCATTTCCCGGCGAATCAACTTAGACCAAAGAGCCGAGAACATGTAGCTGCAGCTTGCGCTAGGGTATGGCGAATAGCCCTTGTACAGGACCATGCGTTGGACCGAAGAAATGTCCTTCTTATCCGTAAAGACAAATTCCTTCGCAAAAAAACGATGTTCCGTTTCAGGCCTACCATCCTTCCATATCCAGTGATCCGTAATCACGACGTCCGCACCGGTACACAAGGCTTCCTCGTATGAGACTTGCAAGGCACCTTTGTCCAGAAAATCGTCCGAATCCACGAACAGCACGTATTCGCCGCAAGCCGCGGCAAGGCCGTCGTTGCGAGCCGCCGACACGCCGCCGTTCGCTTTGTGAATCACCTTGATGCGGGCGTCTTTCGCGGCATATTCATCGAGAATTGCAGGAGAATCATCCGAGCTTCCGTCATCGACTGCCACCACTTCCCAGTCCGAAAAAGACTGAGCAAGCACGCTATCGATACATTCACGCAAATATTTTGCGGAATTATAGACCGGAATGACAATACTGACTTTAGGCGTCATCGCTTACCGTCTGCAGAGCGTGATGATTGCGGTCATCAGCCTTAGGCGGCGTCATGTAGTCGCCATAAAGCTGCGTACAGACAAAGTCATAATCTTCGGGGCCACAAATTTCGGTATCTTCGAACGGATACATTTTGCCCTTGCCGTAATACTTCTTATGGAACATCTCGCGGAACTTGTAGGCGCCCATGGCGTTCACCAGATAATCCGACTTTTCGTACGGAGTCGCAGTCAGCGCGCGTTCCAAGCGGGCAAGGCATTTCTTGGTATCAAATAATTTCTGGATCGGCGTATGCAGACCAATCCACACTAAAATTCGTTCGTGCAGCGGGCGCCCTTTCTTGTTCACATCGACTAGGCGGTCAAAGCAAGAAAAACGGTACAGGGCGCGCAACAGCAGCACTTCAAAGACCTTCAGCTTGCGAAGCAAGGCATTGTTCGGCATGGCGTCCAGCGGGAACAAGTCTATCCAGGCGAAAGTTTCTTCCGCCTTCAGTTTGTCATGACGTACAACCTTGAAGGTCGTATCTTCAATATGTCCAAAGTAACGAATGCAGTCTTCGGAATTCTTGTACGAGCGGAACTTGATATTGCTCGATTCCGGCAGGCCTTCCAAGATCTTGCAAAGGCGCTCATAATCCGGGCGCGGAATACCGACATCAATATCGTCATCCCAAGGAATAAAGCCCTTATGACGAACTGCGCCCAGCAGTGTTCCGCCCAGGGCATAGTATTCAATATGATTATCTTTACAGACTTGCTGGAAATATTTCAGCAAGTCCAGTTCCTTCAGTTGCAGAGCTCGCAGGGATTCATCCATCACTACGCCTTCTGTTCTTCAAGGTAGGCGTCGTGAACGTTCTTATCACAGTCGTCCGGTTCCTTCATGTAGTCACCGTACATCTGAGTCAATACCGCATCGCTGTTTTCAGGGCCCAAAAGTTCCATGTCCTCGAAGGTGTAAAGCTTTCCCTTGCCGTAATAGGACTTCGGGAACATCTCCTTGAACTTGTACTGGCCCATGAAATTCACAATCCAGTCCGAATCCTGCACCTTGTATTTACGGAGCAGGCTATCCAATTTCACAAGCCATTTTTTGTAGTCGCGATGGCCACCCAAATGAACATTCTTGACTAGCGCAATAATGACGCGTTCAGACAGAGGACGATGCGGGCGTTTCAGATTCACTTTGTCGAAGCAGGCAACATGGTAACAAAGGCGAACCCACAGCAGGCGAATCATATGAATGCGGCGCATTAGCCAATTATTCGGCATACCGTCCAGCGGGAAAATATCAACCCAGAGGTTTTCCTTCCTGGACACGATACTTCCTTCGCGACTCATTACGAAGCGCTTGTCTACGATTCTCGAAAAATAGTAGTGATGGTCGGAATCGTCACGATAGGAGCGCAGTTCCAGATAATCCGGAAGATTCTTGGAAATCGTTTCCAGAAAGCGTTCGTAATCATCGCGAACGATACCGATATCAATATCGTCATCCCAGGGAATAAAGCCCTTATGACGGACGGCCCCCAACAGGGAACCACCCAGCAGGAAATAAGGAATCGAATTATTCTCCAGGAACGGCTTAATTTCCTTGAAAATATTCAAAATTGACAGCTGCGCCTTAGAAAGGGGGACAGGCTGTCGTGTTTTTGAATCAAGCCCCATTATTACTCCGCCTTCCCCTTGCCTATGCTGGACACTTCGAAGCCAATCCTCCTTAAAGCTTCGGCGTCCAAAATATTACGACCATCAAATACGAACGCAGGTTTCGCCATACCCTTGTAGATTCGCGACCAGTCAAGTTCGGCAAAACATTTCCATTCGGTACAGACCACCACGGCATGAGCGCCCTCGGCAGCCTTGTACGGATCTTCTTCAAACTGCACCTGGTCAATCACGTCCTTCAGGTCGCGCTTGGCATCGGGAATAGCCTTCGGGTCGGTAACGACCGGCTGCGCATGTTCGGCGAGCAGGTCGCGAACGACAAGATTTGCCGGACTTTCACGGGTATCGCCCGTATTCGCCTTGAAGGCAAAACCGAACACGGCAATCTTCTTGCTTGCAATAGTATTGAACATGGTCTCGAGCATGCGGTCCACCACACGGTGAGTCTGCCACTCGTTGATCTTCACCACCGATTCCCAGTAGGCGGCCACCTCGGGCAGTCCGTAGTAACCGCACAGGTACACGAGGTTCAAAATATCCTTCTTAAAGCACGAACCACCGAAACCGATGGATGCCTTCAGGAACTTGGGACCGATACGGCGGTCCTTGCCCATCACGTAGGCGACTTCATCCACGTCGGCGCCGGTCTTTTCGCAGAGGGCGCTAATGGAGTTGATAGAGCTGATACGCTGCGCCAAGAAGGCGTTAGCGGTCAATTTCGTGAGCTCGGAGCTCCAGAGGTTCGTCGTGAGGATTCGGTCGCGCGGCACCCAGTGGGCATACACATCCACCAGTTTCTGGCAGGCGGCAAGACCCGATTCCGTCTGATGGGATCCGATAAGCACGCGATCCGGCTCAAAAAGGTCGTTGATGGCGGTACCTTCCGCCAAGAATTCCGGGTTAGAAAGCACTTCAAAGTGCAGGCCCTTGTCGTTAGAGTTCAAGATTCGTTCCATGGCGGCAGCGGTACGCACCGGGAGCGTGGACTTTTCCACAATAATCTTGCCTTCATCGGCAATTTCCAGGATGTTGCGAGCCGTCTTTTCCCAGTACTGCAAGTCAGAAGCCTTGCCGGCACCATGGCCAAACGTCTTGGTCGGGGTATTCACAGAGACAAAGATAATGTCCGCTTCCTTGATAGCAGAGGGGATATCGGTGCTAAAGAAGAGATTACGGCCACGGGCACGCTTCACCACGTCATCAAGGCCGGGTTCAAAAATCGGGAGGTTGTCGCTATTCCAGGCATCAATACGGGCCTGGTTGATATCGACCACAGTCACTTTCACATCGGGGCACTTGTCGGCGATAACAGTCATAGTGGGGCCACCGACATAGCCCGCGCCAATGCAAAGAATCTTGG
>NZ_CALEFV010000254.1 GCF_937877005.1 uncultured Fibrobacter sp.
ATCGAGGATATTTGACATCTAGTACATCGTCTCCGCATAAATATCGCGCGGGATCTTTTTCGTCTTCGCCATCGCGTTCACATATTTCCAAAGGCGACCGTGCGCCTCCGCGTTCTTCAACTTCTTGGTAAAGCTCCAAATGGTGTGGTTATGGACATCCACCTCGTTTCGGAAGTTTCCCTTGCTCTCAGTTTCGTAGCGCACCCTACGGTACTCCAAGAAATAGGCGGACTGGTAAAGCGCCGCCGTTTTCTTTTTTGCAGAACGGCAAAAGATCGCACCCAATGCAAAAAATAAGGGAGAGACGGCAAAGCCATAATACCACGGATAGTCCAGCCACTTGAACAAAATCCAGATAGCAGGAAGTGCAGATACCAAAGCCATAAAAAACGTGAACAAAAAATCAAGCGGAGCCCAGTAGCTACGCCAGGCGGGGACAAATGCCCACTTGATGCCCTTTCGCACCAATTTTTTCATGTAGCGCGGGTAGGTGACACGGTAAAACCAAAAATAGAGCCCAACCCAAAACAAAACGGGAATCCAAAACCAGTAATCCAAAGATTCAAGAATCTGCATATCAGCCCAAATGTAGAAAAAAACACGCTTTTTTTTTGCAAAAAAAGGCAATCTGCTCCCCAAACAGGCGGTTAATTTGTACTAAACAAATATCCATTGTGGATAAGATTATAAAGTCGAACTGCAGGGCGCCGTTCAACCTGACAAACTTCTATCTCGTTAATATTCAACAACTTATGAAACCTATCAGGCATAAAAACGGGGCATTTTCCCCTTATTGCCGCCAAAAACTTATCAACACTTTCTGCATTTTGCTAGATTTAGTGTTCCAATTGTTGATAGATTTTGCAACCACTTTTAGTGGAAGAGGATGAGTAATGCAAGCCGAATGGGAAAGATGTTTGAATTATCTCCGTGGAATGCTTTCGGACACGGTCTATAAGACTTACTTTGCACAGACCAAGCTCTCTAGTCTTACCACAGGGCACGCCGTCATTTCCGTTCCTCCCGGACTGGATACTGCAGTCTATTCCGCCTACAAGGAACTCATCCGCCTCGCCTGGAAAGAAGTCACCCACGACGAATCGGCGATGGATTTCGAATTTCAGCAACAGGAAGCCGTTGTTCAGGCGGCTCCGACCAACAACAACTTCAAGGATTTCCTGAAGCCGAGCATCCCCCTGTCCGGTTCGTTCCGCTTCGAAAACTTCGTGCCCGGTGACAAGGCGCTCCTCGCATTCAACGCAGCCCTTGCCGTAGCACGCAATCCGGACGGCACGCAATACAACCCGCTGTTCATCTACGGTTCTTCGGGCCTTGGCAAGACACACCTTCTGCAGGCCATCGGAAACTACATCCTAGAAGAAGATCCGACCAAGCGCGTCTGCTACCTGACATCGGAAGACTTTACGCAGCAGTACCTCAAGTGCCTGCGCGAACAACGCATCACCGAGATGTCCGATTTCTACAAGAACGAAGTCGACATTCTGCTGATTGACGACATCCAGAACTGGACCGGCAAATACGAGACGCAGAACGAATTCTTCTTGATCTTCAACGCGCTGCACCAGGCAGGCAAGCAGATCGTGCTTACCTCCGATGCTCCCGCCGCCGAAGTGAAAAATCTTTCCGACCGCCTCGTGAGCCGCTTCGCCTGGGGCCTCACCGTGGACATTCAGCCGCCCGATGTCGAAACCCGCGAAGCAATCCTGCATAAGAAGGCGGAAGAACGCCAGCTCGAAATCAGCGACGAAGTGCTACACTACCTTGCCGAAAACATCGCAAGCAATGTGCGCTGCCTCGAAAGTGCCATCATCAAGCTCACGTTGCAGTCGAGCCTGATGCGCCATGATATAGACATGAGCATCGCCCAGAAGGTGGTCGCCGAAATCGCTCCGACGCTTCGCCGCCGCGTAAGCCTCGACGCCGTTCTCCACACCGTTTCGAAGCACTACGAAGTGCCCGAAGCCAAGCTCACCGAATCGGGTCGTGGCACCAAGGAAATTTCAAAGGCGCGCCAGGTCGCCATGTACCTGATGCGTGAATGCTCCCCCATCAGCTTACAGAGTATCGGCTCCCGCTTTGGCGGCAAGGACCATTCCACAGTCGTCCACGCCATCAAGAGCGTCAAGAAGGAAATGGAAACGGACCCGAGTTTTGCAAGACTGATCGAAAGTCTGAAGAATTCAATCC
>NZ_CALEFV010000255.1 GCF_937877005.1 uncultured Fibrobacter sp.
GTCCACAAGCTTCTGGCAGGCGGCGAGGCCCGATTCCGTCTGGTGGGATCCGATGAGCACGCGGTCCGGTTCGAACAAGTCGTTGATGGCGGTACCTTCGGCCAAAAATTCCGGGTTGGACAGCACCTCGAAGTGCAGTCCCTTGTCGTTAGAATTCAAGATCCGTTCCATGGCAGCGGCGGTACGCACAGGGAGCGTCGACTTTTCGACAATGATCTTGCCTTCGTCGGCAATTTCAAGAATGTTGCGGGCGGTCTTTTCCCAGTACTGCAAGTCGGACGCCTTGCCGGCTCCATGGCCAAAAGTCTTTGTCGGGGTGTTCACCGAAACGAAAATGATATCCGCTTCCTTGATAGCTGCAGGAATGTCTGTGCTAAAGAACAAGTTGCGACCACGGGCGCGTTTCACCACGTCGTCGAGACCGGGCTCAAAAATCGGAAGGTTGTCGCTGTTCCAGGCGTCAATTCGGGTCTGGTTAATATCGACTACGGTCACCTTGACATCGGGGCACTTGTCGGCAATAACAGTCATAGTGGGGCCACCGACATAGCCCGCGCCAATGCAAAGAATCTTGGTATTGTAACTCATAGTGGTACAAAATTAGAAAATTACCCTCCCCTATATACATTTTTTTTCGAGCAGAAGCGACATTCCAGCGCATCAATCCAGAAAGACGCGTTCATTTCCGTTCTCAACGCGTTCCCTTCCTGAGCAAGAGCAAAACAAAACTTTTTTTTATCTTACTTGAACACCGCTACAAGGCGGTCCGTTTTCGACGGTTCCACGATACGAACCGCATCCGTCACGCCATCATTCCACTTTTCAAAAAGATGTCCCGGTTCCGGTTCCGCCATGACCTTTACAGGAACCCCTGCAAAGAAAGTAGCCGTCAGAGGCAAGGCATCCACCTTCAAGCCATCCACGCGAATCAAACCGTCCCCTTCCACTGCCAGGCCTACGGGCACCGTCGACGACAAGCCGAAATACTCCATCAACTCGGCAAGAATAACCCCCGGGCGATCCTCCGCAAAATTCCTGATAGACTTCAATTGCCGATTCATCCAGGATTCATTCAGATTCCAGCGTTTCTGATCCCGGGGAATTTCAGCCGCAATTTCATTCATCATCTGGTCGATCCGAGCAAGGACACGTCCACTTTCAAACTTCGTCGAAAGCAGGAGCGACATCCGGTTGATAAAAGCCGTCCTAAAGCCGTCATTTTCAAGCAGCCGACGCAGGAGCAACGTATATTCCGGGCCGTTCGGCCATGACTCCCCATTTTCTTCTGTCGCGAATTCGAAAATGTTATTCTTGTATTCGCTATATTCATTTCCGAAGCCAAAATCCATATCGTAGAGGAACCACTTCCACAAAGTCTTCGGATTCGAGCTCCGCCATTTCTTGAGATTATTGCCGGGCCAGTCGCGATTATTAGAAAACACCTCTGTCTGGATGTAATTCATGAAGTTGTCTATGTCAATTTGCGATGCGACATAGGCATAGTTTTCTTCTTTATCCAGGTGATTCGATTCGAGCCAGTTCATCAGCGCCACGTAATCAACTGCAGAACCAGCCGACGCGCTATTATCCGCTTTCAGCAAGTCAACCTGATCTGGATCCAGGCCATAATGAGTTTCAAAATAGTATTCGGTACTACGTTCGCGAATGCTGTGGATTCCGAAATACTCCCCGTTGTAATAAACCAGCGCAAAGCGACCACGCTGATAATCTACGCCAAGGCCTTCGCTAATGGAGCTGGCAAGGCGATCGCGGATGTAATCCTGCCCGAAATTGCCTCCGTTATTTCGCAAAATAAAGACTTTGAACTTGTCCAGTTCAGGAAACTCGGGGAACAACGGGTAACGCAAACGGTTGTCTCCGTATTTTTCACGGAATGTTACCGCAACGGACTTCTTGTCGTTCTGACGGCTATAATTGCCGAAAATCTTTAGACCGGCAGCCTTCGCAAATGCGGGAGCCGCAGCGCCCTTTTCAAACAGTTCCACAAACACAGGAATTTCCTTGTCAAGCCAGTAATTTGCTCCGTAATGCGGTTCCTTGGCCTGCGCAAAATTTCCCTCTACATAAATTCCCGAATCCGGATCAAAAAGCGAATTCGGATCGGCGGTCAAAAACACTACAGGAATTGTCGGAGCACTTTCGAAAACATAAGTTCTCGTGACCTCTTCGCCAGGGAAAGCTCCCGGCAACATGCTAGCACAACGATAGACTTCAGTCGCATTGACCTGAAGCACCGTCGTAGCGGGGGTTTCCACAGTCGGGGAAAGCCCTCCCGTAGCGCAACGCACCGCAAATTCCTCAGGAAAGGCAACCGTGAAGGGCTCCGCATAAAAGCCGGAAGGCGGGAATTCTGCCAAGGTATCTACCGAAGGCGACCGGGAAGAAACCACAGGCAAGGTAGTCAATCCGTAGGGAGACGGATCTGCAAATCCAAATCCAGCGGTAACGCCATCGGACATGGTCCCGTAACTCCAGGACTTTCCGATCGGCAATTTGGGATACGCCAAGGAATCAATCAATCCCCCTTCTGCATTTACCAGATAGAGCGAGCCGCCATCCTTATCCAATTTGAAACCCGCATGGGGTTCGTGTCCGCGATTGCGCGCGATATAACTGAAAACCTTGACGGACACTTCTTGCGACTCGTTCGCCTCGGGACTTACGCGAGTACCATAGATATTGGCAAGATCAGGGAAATTCGTTCCAGTCGGCAAAGGCATTCGATAGACGGTCGAGGAATCCCCAGTTCCGGTGAGCACCATTTCGTAGCCCTTCCAATCTTCGATATCGGGCTGAGTCAACCGGAAGGAAACCTTGCGGTCCTTACTAATGAATGCCTGCATCAGGATTTCGTTCGTTGCAGAAAGATCCAACACATCCTCCTTGTCGGAGCTTCCCGTTCCCACGAAAACAGCTATCGACGACCAGCCTAGTTCCTCATTTTCGCCTAGCCGCATGACTGCGCCAAACTGGCGGCTATCATCTTCCTTGAAACAATTTTTCAACTTTCCGGGCAACGGATCTGCATAACTATAGCCTGGCGGGTCGTTATCCGCATCGGTCCATGTCCAGCAACCGGGGCCAATCAAGTCAAGAGTATCATGTGGCAATACATAATCGGGATAGTTTTTTCCCGACATAAATACGAGCAGAAAGGAATTCGGCGGAACAACCGCATTGCCAATTTTCCACTTGAATGGTTCTGCCTGCGAATCCGTCAAGTACATTCCAGACAAGTTTACCGTATCGGAGGATGCATTGAAAAGTTCCACCCATCCCGCATCGTCCCCTTCATGATCTCCATAGACCGTATTGATCGGATCTACTTCGGTCAACATCACGGGGCCCCCTACAAACGGAAGCGTCGCTTCGCTGGACGACGACTGTTCCACAATGGGTTCATCCTTTGCTGAAGAACTGTCCGAATCGGAACACGCCGTAAAGAACAGCGCAATCCACGATATAAGTATCAATACCCTAAGCACCATACAAGAGAATATATATTAAAAAGAATAAAAGAGGACTCAGCCCATACAAGAGATAGGCTTAGCGGGCGTTTCAAAAGCCCTTTTTTGCCTTTTTCTTGCGACGGGGACGGCGAACGATAAAGAGGCATGCTCCAATCAGCACGAGCGTTACCGAAATAGCCTTTCCCATGGGGAATGCTTCCGAAAAGACGATGGCCCCGGCAAGAGTCGGAACAGCAGCGCCCACAGCCGCGCTGAACGGAATAATGAACAGCGCCCTGCCTCGCGAAAAGGAAATCTGTGAATAGAGGAACGCTATTCCATAGGTCACAATGTAGCCGAGAGTTCTGAAATCCAGGAGCAGGTTCGCTATAGACGAAAGCTCAATATGGTCCAAATCGAAATCCATCGCGAGGCTCTTGTAGAATGCAGCCGACAAACCGAATCCCATTCCCATGATCAGGGAGTCCACCATTTCCCGGTCCTTGACAAACAAATGTGCAAATAGCGTCACTGCCGAAAGTCCCCCGGCAAAAGCCCACAGCAGGCCCATGTTCTGCACTGCAGTCGATTCACCCAAATTTTCAACCGAATAGAGTAGTCCAGCTACAACAAAACAAATAGCAAAGACGATGCGCTTGGTCAGGGCTTCCTTCAGAATGCAAAATCCCATCAGGGCAGTCAGCACCGGATTCAGCACCATCATCGGCTGCACCTGCGAAAGATCGTAGCGCGCCATGGCAATGTAATATCCGACAGTCGCCAAGCCCGAACAGCCAATTCCAAGCCACCAGTACTTATTCGTGACAACGCCCTTGAAGAATTCCCAAGGTTTAGATGTTCCTCCGGTGCGCTTACCCACCGTCGACACCCCGGATTTTTCCAGGATATTGCCACAGGCGAACAAAAACGCCGGCCCCATTGTCAGCAACAAGAAAAGCATCAGCTAAATTCCGTCGTAAATTTCCTGATAGATCCAGTAGTTGCCCATGACGCGCTTGACATAGTCACGGGTTTCCCAGTAGCTGATTTCTTCGGCCCGAATATCCCACGGTTTGCCTTCGCCCGCCTTCTGCCAACGCTTGGTAGGCTTAGGTCCCGCATTGTAGTTTCCGAGCACATACATGTAGTCGTCATTGTACTCGGCCTTCAGGTCCACTAGGTAGCGAATGCCAAGACGGATATTCATGTAGGCGTTAAAAAGCTGTATCGGTTCGAACTTTTCGATACTTTCCTTTTCCGCAAGCATCTTGCCCGTTGCAGGCATAATCTGCAAAAGGCCACAGGCGCCTGCCGGCGACATGATTTCAAAATTGAAAATGGATTCCTGACGCATCACGCTGTACACGAAGAACGGATCGATTCGTTCACCGGAATGGAACTTGACCTGATCTTTGTAGGGAACCGGATAAAGGAAATGCAGGACATCAATAGGCGGCGACATCAGACGACGACGATCAATATTGTTCTGGAACTGGCGTGCGAGGCGGTAACCGGCAGCAGTTTCCCCCATTTCGTAGAACAGCTTGCCATACTCGTACAGGAAATCCAGACGCTTTGCATTTTTCTTGCGAGCTTCGTCATAAAGCGCAAAGGCCTGATCGCTAAAGCCATACTGGAACAGGGTGCGTATACGGTTATAGCGGACCGCATTGTACGACGAATCCGGCTTACCGATCTTCTGCGAAGCTCTTACCCAGGCGAGAGTCTGTTCCGGAGCCATCAGCACTCCATGCGCATACGGGACATCCTTTTCGGCCATCAACTTGTATTCCGCCAGTTTCAAGCGACTACGATGCGCATAATAGGCCAGCGGGAAATCGCGGATACAGTCAAGATAGGCTTCTCGGGCAAGCGAATCCTTACCTAACTTCATGTAGGCATCTCCCAGGAACATGCGGGCGCCACTGCCGCTCCACAAGAACGGTTCCTTGGAAGCATCGATAAAGGCCGTCACCGCCTCGTTCCACTTTTCCTGTTTGAAGTATACAAAACCTATACGGAATTTCGCCCACTGCCGCTTGACATTGTTCTTGAAGCGTTTGTGCGAAAGTTCTCGGTAGCACACCAAGGCACTATCGTAGTTTTCCTTCTGCTCGTATTCGAAACCCTTCACCCAAAGGTTGTTCGCATTTTCCTTGCTAAATCGGCTCACATCATGCAGGAGCGAATCTGTCATGCGTATTTCCTTTTCATAACGCAGGGCATTGTTGCGGTACAGGCGCAAAATCGACTGCATCCACAGGGGTTTCGCCTCGACAGAATCGATCAGGAAACGAAACTGACGAATGGATTCATCCTCGCGCTTCAAGTTGCGGAGAGCGACAGCGCGCTTTTCCCATAGACTTGCACGCGTTCCCATGTCCAGCGAACTCGGCGGCAATCTTTTTTGTAGCGAATCATCCGGCGGAGGCAATGCAGCCTCAGGCGAAAGAGCCACCAGCACCGAATCCAGAATACGAATGGAATCCAACAGAACAAGGCATTCGCTTGCATTGTCCTTAGCGCAGGCCATCTTAGCGTACGCCACCTTTTCTTCCAGCGATTCCGGAGTACCACGCACCTTGCGCAGCCTGCGAATTGCCATAAAGGCGGAATCCTTGTAGACCGAAGAACTCGTAAGGAGCTTCATGTAGACACGCTTCGCATCCTTCATCTGCTTAAACTGTTCCAGATACTGCGCATAACGGTACCGGAGAGCCGCAGCATCGTCGGATTTCGGATATTTTTCAACGAAGACCTTCAGGGAATCCGCATGGGCGCGGTCACTCAATGTGGAATCCGCCATCGCAGCCTCAATCCTGAGTCTAGATGCGGCACGATCAAAGGATGCGTCGCTATCGCCCTTGTCGTAGGCGGCAAGCGCCGAGCGCATCATCCTGTATTCGCCCTGTTTGAATTTTGCCGTGGCCATACGCAAAATGACGGCGCCATCAAGCAAGGTGTCGCGGCCACGCAACAAATCATAAGCCGCATAGGAACTATCCCATTCTTCCTTATAGAAGAACTGTGCCGCACGGGCAAATTCCCGCACATTTTTAGGTTGCGTCGAATCTTCGCTCAAGGCCTTGAGACGGCCAGAACGCACAACCATGTCCTGAAATCTCGAAGGAAGAATCTGTTCTTCTTCCTCGTAAGGATCGGGCGGCACCATCGGCATCGTCGCAATCAGGCTATCAGTCACCTGCGTCGGAAGGGGACTCTGAGCCACGGAATCCTTCACAGGCAAAGAATCCGCAAATGCACAGATGCACATGCTTAGCAAAGTCAAAACGAATACGATCATCTTAATCTGGCTACTTCTTACTGTTATCAATCTGTCCCACAAAACTCGAAATTCCCAGATCCCTAATGGCCTGGGCATAAATCTTGTGCATATAGGCATTCACGCTTTCCGCATCTTCCATCTGCAACACGGAGAGCGCAGAATTGCGAACATCTTCAAAATTGATCGAGCGAATGATCTTCTTTGTCGACATCACGCTCCACGGGGTCATCGACAGTTCATCAACGCCCAGTCCTACCAACAAGAGAACACTAATTGGATCCGCGCTCATTTCGCCGCAAACCGCTACAGGAATACCTTCGCGATGCGCCGCCTGGACAGTCTGATAAATCATGCTCAAGACAGCCGGATGATGCGGTTGGAACATATCGGTAATCAATTCGTTCGTACGGTCCACGGCCAGCGTGAACTGAATCAGGTCATTCGTGCCGATGCTGAAGAAATCAACTTCCTTCGCAAGCTTTTCGACAATCATCACAGCCGCAGGAACTTCAATCATCACACCCACTTTCACGCGGGAAACTTTCTTACCTTCCGATTCGAGTTCCTTACGGCATTTCTCGATGCAAGCCTTGGCACGGCGCAGTTCACCCATTCCCGAAATCATCGGGAGAAGGATTCTCAAGTTCTCCTTGGTATTTGCCAGAAGCATAGCCTTGAGCTGCGTACAAAAAACATCTTCCCTGTCCAGACACACGCGAATCGAGCGCCAACCCATAAACGGATTCGATTCGTTCACCGCCGTAATGCCGTTCACAAGCTTGTCACCGCCGGCATCGAGCGTGCGGATCGTTACCGGGCACGGAGCCATCGTTTCAAGAATGTAGCGATACGCATCGCGCTGTTCATCCTGAGTCGGAGCTTCCTTGCGGAAAAACAGAAATTCGGAACGATAGAGTCCCACACCCGTCGCACCGAAATCGGTCACCTTTTCGGATTCACTCGGCAATTCGATGTTTGCATGCAAAGTAATATACTTGCCATCGCGGGTCATCGGTTCCAGCTGTCGCATGGTAAAAAGCTCACGACGCTGGCGTTCAAAGACTTCCTGTCTTTCGTGGAACTCCTTGATATCCTCATTATTCGGATTGATGATGACTTGACCATTGGAGCCATCGACAAGAATCGTATCGCCACTCTGGGCTATCGCAGCCAAGTTTCTCAAGCCAGAAACCAGGGGAACCTGCAACGACCTTGAAAGAATCGCCACATGGCTGGTACGGCCACCCGTATCCATAGCAAGGCCGGCAACCTGCCCAGGCTTGATGGACATCAATAGGCTTGGTAAAAGTTCATGTCCAACAAGGACCACGCCTTCTTCATTAGCCACATCCTCCAGCACAGGTCCGGAGTCATCCATCACCGCCATCAAGCGATTGTATACATCTCTAAGGTCCGCCGCCTTGTCGCGCATGGCCGCCGAGTCAATAGACTCAAACTTGTCGATATAGGCACCCAGCACCACATGCACCGCCCAGCGAGCATTCTTATGTTCCCGGCGAATCTTATCCAGCACCCCGTTCAGGAGCCCCGGATCCTGCAAAATCATCAAATGCGTTGCGAAGATGAGACTGTCCTTCATCCCCGCGCGGCCCTCAGAAATTTCCTTAATCTGCGAAACTTCCTTGACCGTCTTGTTGATGGCCCTTAAAAAGAGTTGTTCCTCGTCTGCCAGACGGCTTTCGGGGAGAGTTTCGTCCACCACGGAAATATTGCGGTTCGAAACCGGAAAAACCCGCCCCATGGCAAAGCCCGGGGACGCAGGAACGCCCGTCAATACAGTACGGACCGATTCCTTGCTAGCAGGGTTCTTCATTGAAATGGTCATTAAACAGGTTTTCCAACTGCGCAGCGACGTTTTCCTCGTCTTCACCGTCAATTTCGAACTTCACTTCGGAACCTGCGGGAATAGCGAGCATCATCACGTTCAGGATGCTCTTGGCATTAGCCTTGGCTCCATCAAACAAGATCGAGATATCACTCTTGGCTTGCCCCGTGATATCCACAATCATGCCTGCAGGCCGGGCATGAATTCCCAACTTGTTGGTTACAACCAATGTCTTCACTATCATGTCTTGCCTCAGAAAATATCTACGTTGATGTCCAAACCGTCGGAGAGAATCGTACGGACCAGGCTGTCCGCAGACCGGACCGTCTTGACCAAATCGTCATGCAGGGCCCTATCATTAAGCAGGATACCAGCCGTGTTATCCTTAGAATCCAGTTTCTTCTGAACGTTCACGACCAATTCGTCGAGGTGCTTGGTGACACCTTCCAGTTCCCCGATCAGCTTATCGGCATTGCCCATCAACTTATCCGTATTCGCAAAAACATTGTCGATCGGCGGACGGACACCTTCAATAAGATCATTAACCTTTACAGTTACCTGATTCAGCCCCTCCAGGCTCTTCTTCAATTGCGGATCTGTCGTATTGAGCATGGTCATTAGACGATCTTCCAGATTTTCGGCCTTCACGAGCAGAGTCCTAAACCGCTCCTGGAAATCCGGATTCACAATGGTACTGTTCAAGGCCTGCTTCACCGATTCCAGCAGGACCTTCGTACTGTCACAAACTTCACCCGCAAGGCCAAGGGCCTCGGCAATGCCAGCATCAAACTGGCCCGTAATCGTATCTCCAGGAGCAAAATACTCCGTCGCATCGCCAAGAATCATGCCAATCTGGCGTTCACCCATGATACCGATATTCTGCACGCGTATTTCCGAATCCTTCGGGATCTTCACGTCGGTACGCAAGCGAATCGTCACCACCACGCGGTGTCCAGACAACTCAATCGATTCCACCTTTCCCAGTTTCACTCCGTTGACCTTCACGGGGTCATCGAGCACCAGCGTGCTAACCTGCGTAAAGCGCAAATGGAACGTATTAAACTTTTCACGAGGATCTTTCTCGTTCAGGAAGAAAATTCCAAAAACAAGAATTATCAGCGCTAGAATTACAACTAGACCGACAGAAAAATAAAGAGCCGAATACTTTTTCATTTGAGCACCAATCTAGCATATTTTCTGATATTGCAAAAGAAAAAAAAGCCCCCGCAGGGGCTTTTAAAGGCTATTTTCGTCCATTATTGCTCAATACGGGTTATCGGACTATTATTCTCGATTCCATTCACGTGACGGTCGAGCCAATCCAGAAGCAAAGCGTCCCTTTCTTCCTTCGGAAGCAGGAACTTCTCACGGCCCTGTTTCTGCATATATACGTCGAGATAGGTCATGAGCACCCCGCCCGCCACAGAGACATTCATCGACTCGGTAATGCCATACTGAGGCAACTTGAACTCGTAATCGGCATGAGCCAAGGTATCGGGGTGATTCCCGTGAAATTCGCTTCCCAGGTAAAAAGCTGTCGGCTGGCTCAGATCAAGATCCAGAACGGAATTCGTGGTATTCGTGCTCGCGACCGCAATCTTGTATCCCTTCGCGCGGAGTTTTTCCATACAGAGCATCCGCTTCTTGTAAAGATACAGGCTCATCCACTTGTAGGACCCCTTCAGAATGGACTTGTTCACGCTATAGGCGTTATCCTCTTCGATAATGTGGACATCCTGCAGACCAAAGACTTCCGCCGTACGTATTACAGCAGAAATATTATGCGGATCGAACAGGTCCTCGAGCACCATGCAAAAATGCCTCGTGCGACGGTCCACTACAGAAGTAAGCAACTCGCGACGGCGTTCCGTAACGCGCGCCAATAGGGATTCCAAAGATTCGTTAGTCATTTCTGTTCCTTGATCGGCTGAGTATCGTTAACCTTGATCGGTACGGCATTCAGGTCCTTTTTGCGCTGTTCAAGACGTGCACGCTGCAGCTTTTCAAAATCGCCGAGCTTCCAGGGAGCCCCATTCACTACCGATTCAAAATCCAGAACATATTGAATATTCTCGGTCGACTTGAGCGCTGCACTCTTGAGCATTGGTTCCTTGTTTCCTCCAAAATACATGCCCGCGGCCCTCTTGATGTCATCGACGATATGCTCGATCTTGGAATTGACCACGCTCCTAAACACCTTCATTTGCATAATGGAGTTGAGCATCGAATTACCGGGAAAAACGATTGCCGTTAACTTATACTTAATATGACCATTCGGAAGCTGGTCCATGTCCAAATAGGCAACAGCGGTCCCGTGCAGCGACCACCGCAACACTTTGGCATGACCGTAGCCAAAGAACAAGTTTCTCATGCCAAGCCTCTGTCCTGCACTATCCTGTAACGCCCAGTAAAATTCACCGGACAGGCTGCGACCATTGCTTCCATTAAAAAAGCGTCTGTTCGGGTGCGCATACTCCAACGTGTAGCTTTCATCGAGATATGCATTTATGAGCTGCGCCGTAAACGGCATGTTGTCGAACAAGTAGCTGATGACATGTTCATTCAACGGCAGCGTACCCTTGTACTCGTAGATAACGCGATACTGGCGCCCCAGTCTCGCATAAATTTCAGGAACCATCTGGGACTTGGGGTCAGGAGCATATCCGCGAGCGGCAATTTCCTTGTACGGTGCGCAAAATTCATCGTTGTACCTGACCTTGGCCCAAGGTTTCTTGTCTTCCTCAGAACAGCCCTCGTAATCCACATTCATGCAGATTTTAAGACCGGAGCAGAGAGATCTCAAGTCGTCGTCATTTCCCAGTTTCTTGCGAAGATTGTCGCGCTTACGAACCGACGCTGCAGAATCGGCCGTGGAAACCGGTTCAGCAGCAACACTGATTGCCGCAGCAAACACTACCGCAAGCAGGATTACCATATGTCGAGTAATCAAGCGCACTATTTCCTAAACTCCAGGCTGTCGAGCGGAACAACCGTAAACGGTTTCACCGCATCGAGTTTTGAAACTGGGGCCACAATCGACACGGTCATTTTGTCCATGTCAAAATACTTCTTCACCATTTCCTTGACCTGTTCGGCCGTCACGGCATTGATTTCCTTGACATAGTCAAGATAATGGTCATAAGACTTGCCAACCAGTTCGCCTCTCGCAAAAATATCGGCCGTCGAGGCAGGGCTGTCAAAAAGGCTCGGCAAGCTTTCTATCAAGGATTTCTTCGCCTGGACCAGTTCCTCTTCCGTAGGTCCCTGTTCCGCAAACTCCTTGACGACTTCACGTATCAGCTTCAATGCGAAATCCACCGATTCCACCTTCGTCTGTAGCGCAATCGTCACCATGGCCGTATCCCGGTAATCGTTGCCCACCGAACTGTACACACTGTAAGCGAGTCCCTCGTCACTGCGAACGCGGTTCATCAGGCGGCTCGTAAAGCTACCTCCGCCCAAGATAAAGTTCGCGACGGCAGCCGGATAATAATCCGCGTGCGGCCTGCGCACAAAGGGCTGGTTCATCGAAATGTTGGCCTGCGTAATGTCCTTGTCCACGACATAAATGCCCGGCTTGCGCAAGAACTCGAGCGGTTTCACTTCCGTAGAAACTACAGGAGCCTGCTTCTTGGGGGCAGGAACCTTTTTCAGGGAGGCCTTCCAGGATTCAAAGAACTCCTTGAGCATCACGACGGAAGAGTCCTTGTCGACATCTCCCGAAAGAGCGAACACGATGCGATCCGAGGAATAAATCCCCTGTGACAAGCGCTTGATGTCGGCTGAAGACACCTTCTTGTATTCCGCCGCATTGGCATCCCAAAGTCTCGGCCCCGGAACATAGTTCACCTTATAGCGGAGAGCTGAAAGGACCTTGGCAGGCGTATCGTAACGGCGGTCGTAAGCCGTCAAGAAATTCGCACGCATGATCTCGAGCTGTTCCTTGTCGAAAGTCGGAGCGGTCAGAACCTGCTTTGTCAACTGCAGCATACCAGGAAAATCCTTGGACAGGCAATCGATATCAAACATCGACGTAAAGACACCGACCGAGGTCTTCATTCCCGCACTGATAAATTCGAGCGAGTCGTCAAGAGCGCGAGCGGCTAAGCCTCCTCCTCCACCGCGACGCAGCATGCTCCCCACCATGGAATTCGCAGCTTCGTCCTTGAGGGCGAGCGGAACACGCGGTTCCTCAAAATAAACCGTAAAATTGACAAGCGGAAGGCTACGGTCACTTACGATGTAACCCGTGATGCCCGGAGCCACTTCGACACGATAATCCTTCGGATACGGCGCAACATAGTGGAACTCGGGAAACTGAATATCCCTATAGCTCGCCGGCAGGGCGTCCTTCTTTTCTACAGAATCATCTTTGACAGCCTCCGATGGCGTAGGCGCCTCGGTGGCTACGGTCTTTTCCGGTTCCGCAGCAGGTTCCGTTTGGGGCTCAGGAGCTCCTGAGCAGGCCCAAAGAACAGCCACTCCCGCGACAGCCGCTAAGCACAGCGGCAAAAATGTGGATCGGTTCCTATTCATCCCCTGTTAAGATAGAAATTTTTCCATGTTCTATTTTAACTACCTTTGTGTACATGTCAGGCATTATCCGTTTTGCACCGAGTCCCACGGGGTATCTTCACGAAGGCCACCTGCTTTCTGCACTATATGTCTGGGCCGCAGCAAAAAAATGGGACCTGAAGATACATTTGCGAATCGAGGACCACGACCAGGGACGTTCCCGCACGGAATATATCGATAGCATCCGGGAAGATCTCGCCCGATTCGGATTCAGCTACGATTCCGAAAGCATCCAGAGCTCCCGTACCGAAATATACCAGGAAATCCTCGACAAGCTCATCCAAAAAGGACTCGTCTATCCCTGCACCTGTAGCCGCAAGCAACTTCTAGCAGAAAATCCGCATAGTGCTACGGGAGAGGTCATCTATCAGGGAAAATGCAGAAACAGGCTTCTCCCCTGCAACGAAGCGCACAGCCTTCGCATCAAAATTCCAGACAAAGTAATTCACTGGTACGACGAACATCTCGGAAACTTTGACGAGAACCCGAAACAACAATGCGGTGATTTTCCCATCCGGGACCGCGATGGCTACTGGACCTACCAATTCGCAGTCTGTATCGACGATCTCACCCAGGGCATCACCCACATTGTCCGCGGCGAAGACATCCTCAGTTCCACGGCAAGACAGATTGCGCTATCCCAATTGATCGCCCAGGCCTGTGCAGGCGAGACCTCTTTTCCCGTCCCTGTATATGCGCGCCCCCTGTACCTACATCACCCTCTTATTGTCGATGCTTCCGGCAAGAAACTTTCAAAACGGGAACACGCTCATAGCCTCCGGCAAGATCTTGAACTGGGTATTTCTCCCGAGCAGATCATAGGGAGAACCCTCCATAAGGCCGGATTCCTGTCCCATAGCGGCTCCTCCACCCTAGCCGAGGCCCTTTCCCTTATCGCAAGTACGCTCTAATCGACTCTCCCGCAAATAAACAGGCTTCGAGTACCCCCGAAAAAAATTATATTCGTGGCATGTCGACTCCATCTGCCATTGTCGCCCAAATCCGGCAAGAAGCGGCCCTTTTCGATTCCAAGGACCGACTACTCAATTTTACGGTCAAGAACGACTTCCAGTCTCCCCTGATCATGGAAGCTGGCGATCTTTTCTACGAAAAATGGCACCAGAGCGGAGCTCCCCTTTCCCTAGAGACCTTCTTTAACGAGTCACCGAACTTTACCGCCCAGCAGAAAATCAAGGCGATCGATTCCATTACCGCGACGCTCCGACAGAAGAACGAAGATTTTCACTATTCCGACCTCTACCTTATCGTAGGCTTTCTGAAATGGGACGGAAATGCGCTCGCGCCGAGCCTTTTGATTCCTCTAGACTTCGACATATCGAAAGGAACTCTTTCGCTATCGAACAGGCTACCGATAGAAAACGTTATCCTACGCGAAAGGCTCAAGGATACGGTCCATCTTCCCAAGGCCGAAGATGCCATCGTAAACGGCTCGTTCAGCCTGCTCATGTACTTTTCACTTTTTGAAAAAGCTATCGCAGCCGAACGCAACTGGAAATTCACTCGTCACGGGCTTTGCCTCGGATTCTTCGATACCGAAAACCTACTCCTGAAAAAACGCATGGAGCAGGGGTATTCCGACAAGCAGATCGACAACCACCCTGTGCTCTCCCTGCTTTTACGTGAAGAAGGATTCCAGATTCAGGAATCGCTGTTTGAAAACGCGGATTTCAATCAGGTTTTCTGTCCCGCCGACCACCACTTCCTATATCCGACGGATTCGCATACCAACAAGGTCACCGTAGATGCGGAAAACGAAAATGCCAGTGCTTACGCCATCCAGGCTCTGCCCGGCACCGACAAGATGAAGGTTGTGGCCAACATTGTCGCAGATTCCATCGCGAACCAGAAAAACGTTCTTGTCGTTTATCGTAGAGCAGTCACAGAGTCTTCCTTCCAGGATTCATGGAACCCCCCGTTCCGGACATTCCCTAAAGTGGACCATGCCGCTCTAGAACAGACTCTCAGAACATCTCGCAAAGAAATTCTCGATTACTACGATTCCATCAACAAGCCCATCGCTCCATCCGGAGTCATGCTTGCCGAGGCACTGACGGAATTCGCCCTGGTTAAAACGGGAAAGCAAAAATTTCCAGACACCATATTTCAGGGGCTGTTAAATCTTGACTACAGCAATTACAAGGAACTCAAGGAAGACCTTTTCCAGGTCTGTTCGCTCTACTTTGATCAGGGAGGCATAGACGCCCGCAAGGCTTTCCTCGGCGTCAAAGTTCCCAGTCTCGGCAAGGAACAGCAGGACAAACTTTCAAAAGAGCTGAACAACGCAGCGAATATCGCCAAGAGCCTAGACGACATCATCGCGAGGATGACTTCCGCAGGGCTATTCCCCACCGGGATCTTCCTTTCCAGTCTAGTCGACATTCTGGAACTGATGCGCGACTACTTTGACGAAAACACGCCAGTCTTCGAAGACTGGCAACTCCGGAATAACAACTGGGAAACTTACAAGTCCTCGCTGATTGAACTACCTGAAGCAGGAGACAAGTGGGTCCGTTACCGCCGGCAGACATCGGACATCTATACCGACAATGCCGTCAACGAAGCCATCCAGGGCGCTCGCGACGATTTTGCCGAATGCCAGAGTACCAAGCTCAAGGGACTTTCGGACCGCTACCGCTCGTCGCGTCGCAAACTGCTGTCCGTGCTGCGCAACCCAAAGGAAGTCGATTCCGATGCCAAGCTGCTCGACCTTATCGACACTCTGCTCGAACTGCAGGACAACAAGAAGGCCTATACCGAAAGCGCCATTCTCGGCAACATGCTTCTCGGAAAGGATTGGCTCTACGAAAAATCCAACTGGATCGAACTCAACAAGAAAATCCAGTTCATCTACAACTTCCGAGATACGCACAAGAAGGATCCCAAGCAGGACCTATTGCTTCAGATTCTCGAGCAGTGGCACCTGTTCAAGGACATTCAGCCAGAAATACGCCACCTCTGCAATTCCGTAAACGACCTTCTGCAGGCCATTAGACAAATTAACAAGGACATGGCGCTCGAGACTCCTCTGGAAAGCCTAAGCATCGAAAAGTGGCTCGACCGGATCAAGCTCTGGAGCGAAAACTGGAAGCGCCTGGACATTCACTTGCAGCTGACCTCGCTATTCAACAAGATGCAGAAATACAACTGTCCCAATCTGTTGAACTATGTCGAAGATACAGACAATGTCCAGCGCGATATCGAAGGCGCCGTCGCCCACTACTGGGCCGGAGCTCAAATCCACCTGGCGACAAAGAACAATCCGGCCCTGTTCTCCATCACTCCCAAGGTCAAGTCGCAAAAGAGCAAAGAATACCAGAAGACCCTGGATGCATTCAGTTCGGCCAACTTCCGGGAACTGCACGACACCATTGAACAGTACCCAGAAAAGCTCACTATTTGCCACATCAACGATTCCTTCCGGGTTTCCGAGAATTGCTCATTTGACCTCTGCATCATGCTCGATGCCGACAGCATTTCCATGGCTGCGGCAATCCCCAGCATCTATGCGGCAAAAAGGGCCATTTTCGTTGGCAATCCACAAAACCCCGCCATCGAGCGCCAGATTTACGACGCCTACACGCCAACAGCTATCTCGCACACGGTGTTTTTCCAGGAAAGCATCCTGAACGCAGCCTTGCGGCAGGGCGTTCCCACGCGCGAGCTCTGGTTCTCGACGCAATACGCAGACTGTTCTCTAGTCGCATTTGCAAACAACCGAATCTACAATCACGGCATCAAGCAACTTCCGGTGCCAAGCAGGGCCCCCTTCAAGGGCATCAAGCTCAAGGTCGTTTCGGACAAGGTTCTCGCCATCGCCAAGGCCGCAATCGCCCATGCAGAAAAGCAACCTGGCAAGACACTCGGAATCGTGGCATTCCACCATTCCACCTGCCTCGAAATAGACGACTCCATCAGAGCCATGCTCCCCGCAAACTCGCCGGCAGCAAATTTCTTCAACATTCCAAACGACAATGTCCGTTACTATGTCAAAACCCCTGAAAGGGCTATCGACAGGTTCAGGGATGTCGTCATGGTCTGCGCCGAAACAGAAGGCGTCAATGGATCTTCCGGCGATCACAAGCTGTCCGTCTGCACGACACTCGCTAAAACGGAACTGCAGGTTTACATCGCCGACACCGACATGTCCAAGCAGGGCGCATCGAAGCATTCCCTGTTCTGGGACTGGATCAGCTATCTTAAGAGCAAGGATTATTCCGAAACAATTGATACAAGGCCAGCCGACTCGCCCATACGCGACGAAGTCATAAAGATACTCCGTAACGAAGGCATACAGATCGAAGAAAGCTATTCCAAGGGAGGAATCCCCGTCGGTCCGGTCATTGTCGACAATAACAACAAGAACCGATTCCTCGGCCTTATCGAAGACGACTGCACCACGGAAAGGTTCCGCGATTCAGTCGAAGACCGTGATTACATCAGACCAAGAATCCTAAGGCAACAGGGCTGGAAAGTCCTCAACCTATGGTTACCCTTCTGGTTTGTCGCGAAGCAAGACGAGATCGGCCACTTACTCGCCACGATTGCCATCGAACAAAGTATCGCACCTCCTCCGGTCGAGGAAGCCGAGGCAGAGGACAACCAGGACGACGTTTTTGAATCATCTGCACCAGCTACGGTTCCCTATACGGTACTGCATCCTAAAATTGAAGGAACGCCCCACGACAAGCCGATTGCGGAGCTGCCTGCCGCAGCGCTTATCATGCAGCTAAAATTCTACGTGGACCATGAAGCCCCGATTCACGAAGATATTCTAAAGAGCCGCATTCTCGAGCTACATCACGTAGACAGGGCCGGTCCGATCCTACAGAAGGTTCTCACCGATGCCATCACTCAAGGCTTGCAGAAAAAGCGGTTCATCAAGACGGGACCGTTCTTCTACTCGCTAAAGCCACAGAATCTGGAACCCCGCAACCGTAGCAACCGCCCCGACTACGAAAGACGACTCTCCTATGTCGCACCCGAAGAACGAGCCCTCCTACCTGCGAGCATGGACGAACACGCCCTGAACCAGGCCATGGGATTGCTGGATTAATTAAAGAGATTACTTCACCTTCACGACGAAGGCGTTGATATTGTAGGCGGAAAGCTCGCGGGCCTTGTCCTCGGCAGCCTTCTTGCTAGTCCATCCACCGCCACGGAGCTTGTAGAACGGCGTATCGAAAACAACCTGGATTGCATATCCAGTGCTTGCAGCAATCTGCGCACGGCGACGCTGAGCCGCATCAAAATCAGCAACGGCTTCGAACTGCAGCATATAGTAGCCGTCGGACTTGGAAGACTTGGCAGCAGCCTTACCGGGAACGGCCGATTCTTTTGCAGAAGTATCGCGCAACGACGCGCTCAACACGGGTTTGTATTCCTTGCCGCGGAAAAGGGAATCGATGTCCGTCGGTTCGGCGGCAAAGGCGACCGCACTACAAAAGAGAACTGCAAATAGTCTACGCATGCCCCAAATATAGTAACTAAAACCGAAAAGGGACGGCCACGGAGGCCGTCCCTTTTTCTTTAAATCTATCCTTCGTTACTTTTCGAGGTCCTTCTTGTAATCCTCAACCGGCTTCTTGGAACGCTTCACGCCCCAGACGGAGGTTTCGTCCTGCTTGGCCTGCTTGCCTGCAGAGCCCAGCTTCACGTAGGATTCAAGCTTCACGATATAGGCACCGGTACCCACCACGCGGCCCTTGTCAGAACGCATGTTCCAACCGATGTAGAAGTTGCGGTCCATGCCAGGATCGGTACACTTGCCACCATCAAAGAACTTCACATCGTTCAAGGCGTCGTCGCAGTAGATCTTAGCGCTCTTGCTTGCCACGAAGCCACCGAGGTTGGTGAAGTATTCAACCTTGAAGTAGAAGTACACGTCGCTAATGTCTTCGAGAGGTTCATCCAGGCCGTTAATCAAGGCATACATGTCGGCCTTGATCAAGTGTCCCGGAATACCATTCTGATCGGCAAGGATTTCGGCCTTGGTCATCGTCGTGCGATATCCCGTAACCGTCACAGCCGGAACCTTGTCGCCAGCCGGAGCATTGGCTGTCGAGGCGAACTTGTTCTCGATAACCGTAATTTCGGCATCGCCCGTCACAGAAATCCACGGCGTAGGCAGACGCTTGGTTTCGTCATAGGACGTCGGAGAATTCCAGAAGAAAGCGGCGTCAGACGTATTACGCAAGGTGTCGCTACCAGGAAGGGCATAGTCAGCCGCATCCGACCAGATCACGTTAGCCATGCTTCCAGCCAGGCGTACATAGTCGCCCACGTGCGGGGACACGCCACCACGGCGGTACAGGTACTTGATACGGCCCGTGCCGTCCTCATTCTCGCTCACCACCGGTTCGCCTTCTGCATTCACGACAGTAGACGCAGATCCATAGGCCGAAGCGAAGCGATCGGCTTCAGGCAATTCAATGGCGGAATTCAGGTAGAAGTCAAGAGCAGCCTTCTTGTTCTCGGTAGAGAGCAGCTTGCCCGGTTCGGACATGGCCACCACAAGGCTGTCGTAATCGCTCAGTTCGTCACCGTTCTTAAGCGTACGGACCACGGCGGACAGCGGAACAGGAGCGATTCGGTCAGTAATCTTGCCCGGGAATCCCTGCTTGACTTCCTTGCCCTTGTCCATGAATACTGCATACGAAATCAAGTTACCCACGCCCATAGTCTTCACTTCCTTCGAGAGCTGAAGACCGCCAATCGTGATGACTCTAGTGCAGTAGCCTTCGGCATCCGGGCTCGAGCAGTCAATGTTGTCCATGGTCACAGCGACCAAGGCATTACAGTGAATTTCCGTATCCTTCTCGAGGTTGGAGTAGCCTTCTGCCTTCGGGTTATGCTCTTCGGTCGAAGTAGAATCCCAAGCAAGGCAAATACGGCTAGGCAGAGAGTCCTTGTGGATAGGACGATGGTAGTAAATGGCAACCGAGTCACCGATACCATCCAGGTATTCCGTATTCATGTCGAAGTAGGGAGACGGAATCTTGAATTCAAGCGAAGGAATCGATCCACGTGTATCAAAGATATCGGCAAGACGCGGAGACGGAACCGGCGGTTCGCGGAAGTAGACCGGATGGTAGACGGCCTTCACGTAATCGCTATACTCGTACTTGACAGCAAATGCGCCCGGATTATGGATAGTCGCATCGGTATCATAGCGATATTCCTTGGAGGACACGACAGAAATCGTCGCATAGCCATCCTGGAACGTCGCTGTCGAATCCAGAGTCACCATGATTCCTTCGGAGGTCTCGGCGACGGACACAACCAGGTTGAGGTGGCAGTCCGTGCAAGTATAGTAGGAACCGTCGTCGTTGGGCTTCATGATGGTCAGGTAGAAGTCATAGACAGAACCGACCCACAATTCTTCGAATGCAGGATCAGCAGGATTCTGTCCCGAAATGATATCTCCCGTCGAATCCGGCTTCGAGACAAAGGCAATTTGCGGCAGATAGAAGTTAATCGTGCGCATATTCGTTCTGCCCGTAACATTAATAGTGAACGGGACAATCGCACCGGCCAAGTCCGCCATATCGACAGTCACGTAGAGGGTATCTATACCGGAATCGCCAATGGTCCTGCTACCCGTAACTCTTACGAGATCGCCAGCCTCGTTCTTGTAGAACACCTGCATCAGGGGATCATGATCCAGGCTATAGGACACGTTGATAGCGTCATCGGGCAAGATTTCCAGCGGATCAGTAGCATTATCAGGCTTACGGACGCTCGTCACGTAGACGGGCACGAGTTCTCCACCCATTTCGGACTTGATAAGCGAGAAATCCCCACCCGGAATCTTGACACCGTTGGTATCGTAGGCAACACCATCTGCATAGAGAACGTCCACTTCGCCCTTGGGCCTGAAGTCGGCAACCTTCTTCGTCTTGTTACCAATCTTCATGAACAAGGTATGACGGCCTGTACCCATCTGGCAGACGTCATCGGCCTTGCCAATGGTCGGCTTAACGAAGTTCGTCAAGTCAATAATGCAGTTGTAAACGCCCGGAGCCGTAATCTTTACAGACTTTGCACTCGTGGTATCCGCAATCTTGCGGCCTTCCACCAGCCAGTAGGAAATGTCGAGATTGCAGCCTTCCTTGGTTCCAAAGTCGGAGCCGCAGCAGGTCACACCTTCTTCATTCGAAACGGCTGCAACGCAAGAACCGTCACCAGTTTCGGTATAGCACACATCGTAGCTCTTGCCATCCGGCACGTTCTTGTCACGGGTAAGAGTGATGTCAGCCTTCTGGCGGATATACATGTTCGTCTTGATGATCACGTTACTCATCGTAGTACGACGGTCGCAGAAGAAGATATCCAAATCGTATTCCAAACCGGGGACAAGGAATCCGGCACCAAACTTGTCATTCAGGTTCTTGAGCACCACATGGCCCGGTGTAGCAAGGTGAGCGCCACCGTTATCCACGACAAGCTTGTTGTTGATGAACACCCAGATGTCATCGTCACCGCGGAAGGTAAATTCCTGGTCTTCGTAGTAGTTGAACTTGGCATGCGATTCAAAGCAGTACTGCTGGTTACGGGTAACACCGGTCCAGTCTTCACGAATGCCCCAGTTCCACACGGCAGGAGAGTCACCGTTGTTGAACTTTCCTTCGCAATCGACACCACCCGGCCATCCCGGAGTCGTGCAGTACTGGTCAAAGTTCTTCACGGAATCCACGACGGGAACCGGAGCTTCGGCCTTGCGGGGAGTACGGGCTTTCGGGGTAGGTCCGAGCAGGACGCCGTTCATGGTCACGACATCGGCATCGGTCGAGTTCTCAACAGGATAGAAACCGCCCGTATAGCCATCCGTCTTAGCGGAGTCGGAATCGAAGCCCCAGCGAGTATCCTTTCCGTAATGGCGGAACGGCATGTCATAGCACTTCACTTCGTTCACATTCGGAGTGTAGTTGAACAACGTGTTGAAATTCGTTGCATTACCGAAGCACTTGACTGCATTTGGAGAATTAGAGAATGTCGGTTTCTTGGTAGAATCAAGATCTTCCAAAACAATGCCCTTATGGACACCAACACAGGCACCATAGCCGGCCGTATTGCCATCGGAGGTAAACACTTCATTGATATCCTGGTCCGTGTCGTAAATCAAAGCGGCGAGCTTATAGGAGCAGCGCTCGATATCTCCCACTTCGGGAATACCCGGATCCACAATGGCCCAGCCACCCGGAGTCAGGTCGTTCCAGTCATCTTCATCAGGAATAAAGTACAGCGTGTTCGAATTGAAGCTATTAAAGTAGGTCTTCAGAGGAATCGGAGACGCTTCGGCATTCGTTTCGGCCATGCCGTTGATACCGAGCTGTTCGGTAGGATCGTTCTTGCGATAAAGGATAACGCTGGAAGGAACTGCAGCGGCGTCGAAGGCCATATAGTACCAGCCGCACATGTTTGCAGCCGGAGCCATGGCGACATCAGTCGTTCCGTCGATGCGGATAATCACGTTATCGGATTGCCAGCCTTCGTCCTGCGGGACAAGGAAATAGAAGAATTTCGCATCGGAAGGCTCGGAACCTATATAAGTCTTACCTTCGTGCAGGGGATCTTCCATGATATAGGAATCATTGCCAGCACCAGGGCAAGGAAGGGTTGCCATGTTCTTGATGGCATTGTCATCATAAGCATTCTGGAGGTTCCAGACCGTATCCGTTACGATAATGTTTCCTTTTCCAGCCTTGTTGGCAATACTGAAGGTGGAAACATACGCTTCCAGGCCAATATCACTCACATCAAGTACGAAATATCCAAGCTCATCACGAGTAGTCACCGTTTTCGGAACATTATTGTTCTGGCCAGAGAAAACAGCCTGGGTCCAACTATCCGGAGCCTTAAAATGCACCGTACCGGCACAGCCAGCCCAGCCACTTTGAACTCCTGCAAAGACCATACAGGCACCCAAAACCCATTTCCACAAGGAGCGTTTCGTGTTTTTCATACTTTTTATTTCCATCGATGGTTTTCCTTCCAACTAGACATACCAAAAAGACCGGCCTTTTTGAAATGCCACACCGCCCTCAAATTTATTCTTTTATTTTGAAAAAAGTCAAATTTTTTTCTTTTTTTGCATCCAAAAGCGTTTTTTTCTGTAAACAGCCTGTTAATTGGAGGGACAAAGTGCAAAAAATCACATAATTCGAACACACGGGTTAATAAAAAATTACTAAACTTCCTATTGCCAATTTTCAATCAAAAATTTAGTACCGTCTATAGACTAGCCACCGCCATCTAGTTTTTTACATTTAAGCTAGTTCGGAGTTTTTATGCAAGACATGGATCAGACTATCGCCAGCGGCAACACCATCAAGTTCCCCGTCGCCTCGCAGCGACCCCACTTGATCGTGCTATACCCGCAGAACCAGTTCAAGCAGATTCCCCTGGAAAAGGGAACCGTGATCCTTGGCCGAAGCTCCGAAGCGGGAATCCATCTCGACGACGAACTGGTCAGCCGCAAGCACTGTTCCCTCACCTTCGACGGAGTCAATGTCACGGTCAAGGACCTAGGAAGCACCAACGGGACATTCGTGGACGGATCCCCCGTAGAAAGCAGCAAGCTCGAAGACCATAACCGCCTGCAAATCGGAAAGATGGTCCTGAAAATCGACTTCAAGGACGAAAGCGAGGAGGCCTTCGACCGCGAGCTCTACGAAGCGGCTACCATGGACCCGCTCACCAAGATCAGCAACCGCCGAACCTTCATGGACAGAAGCCTGGGAGAACTCGCGCTCGCCCGCCGCAACAATTACTACGTTCACGCCATCATGGTCGACGCCGATCACTTCAAGCGCGTGAACGACACCTGGGGTCACCAGTGCGGAGACATGGTCCTCAAGGAAATCGCCCGTATCCTCAAAGAAGAAAAACGGGAATCGGACCTGCTAGCCCGTTACGGTGGCGAGGAATTCATACTTCTCATGGGGGGCATCGGTCCCGAAGACGCCAAGAAGAGCGCCGAACGCTTCCGCATGGCGGTCGAACGTCACCGTTTCGCATGGAAGGACATCATCATCCCGGTGACGATTTCGCTCGGGCTTGCAAGCAAGCAGGGCGAAAACATCGGCAGAATCGAGGATATGATTGCCGAATGCGACCGCCTGCTGTATGTCGCGAAGGAAAGCGGCCGAAATCAAGTGGCTTTTTAGCCCCAAACGGATTGCTTCGCCTTCGGCTCGCAATGACGTTTTAAGTATAAAAAAGCTAAATTTGGCGCCGAAATGTCCACCTTGAATTCCGAGCGCCTCAATTCCTTCGGCTCTGCCAGCATTCCGAAACTGGTCCTGCAGTTTTCCGTGCCGGCCATCATCAGCATGCTGGTGAACGCCCTCTATAATATAGTGGACCGTTTCTTCGTGGGCCAGGGTGTCGGAAGCCTCGGCATCGCGGGCATCACGCTCTGTTTCCCGATTTGCCTTTTCATCATGGCCATGTCCATGATGATTGGTGTCGGAGGCAACACACTCTTCGCTATCCGCCTCGGACAAAAGAAATACATCCAAGCAAGCATCATCCTGAACAATTCGTTTTCGCTTTTGATCTTAATGGCGATAACCACATTCACGTTGGGCGAAATTTTCATGGTGCCACTACTCAAACTGTTCGGTGCAAGTGACCAGACCCTGCCCGTGGCAAGTAGTTACATGCGCATTTTGCTGTGCGGCGCCGTTTTCCAAACCATCGCTCCCGGCATGAACCATTTCATCCGTTCGATGGGCCACCCCAAGACCGCCATGTTCCGCGAAATCGCAGGTGCCGGCACCAACATCGTTCTTGACTGGCTTTTCATCATGAAATTCCGCTGGGGTATCGAGGGCGCTGCCTGGGCGACCATCTGTTCTCAGCTCGTGGCCTCGGCTCTTATCACGCAATTTTTCATCAAGAAGGACACGCCGATCAAAATCCGCTGGCGGCACATGAAGCTCCGTTTTGCCTATGTGCGCAAGATTATCGTTCTAGGCATTCCGCCTTCAATCATGCAGGTATGCAATAGCCTGATGAACGCCATTCTCGCCTGGAGCCTCACGACATACGGCAATATCAGTCTGCACGATACAGGTGTCCTTTCGGGCGGCGACATGGCCATTTCAGCATTCGGAATCGTGAACAGCATCGCCGCATTCATCCTGCTTCCGTTACTCGGATTCGTAAACGGAACCCAGCCCATTATCGGATACAACTACGGCGCACGCCTGAACGACCGCGTCAGGGGAACACTCAAGTTCACATTCATTTACGCAGGGTCATTCATGCTTGTGGCATGGGGCGTCATGATGTGGCAGGCCGAATCGCTTGTAGCCCCGTTCGCCCCCAACGACCTGAAGCTACAGGAAGTTGCCGCCTGGGCATTGAGGATTTTTGGTGCGGCATTCTTCTTGATTCCCTTCGGCATGACTTCGGGCAGTTTTTTCCAAGGAACGGGAAAGGCGCTCAGGTCCATGTTCCTGAACGCCTGCCGACAAGTGATTCTACTTATCCCGTTCCTGCTTATCCTTCCGCGCTTCTTTGAACTCAAGGGAGTGTTCATGGCGCAGCCCATTGCCGACACGGGAGCGGCCATCATCGGACTTGCCATGCTCTGGCATGAGCTAAAAAAACTGAAATAGGGTCGGACGAACTAGTAAACCTTTTTCATGTCGGTAAGTTCACCACCCTTCTCGTGGAAAAGAACCAGCGAACCACCCTGCACTTTCTGGAAAATATTCGTCATCTTGCCAACGACCTCCTGTTCGTCGAAACCGACTTCGTTGAACGCCGTTTCGCCAATGACAAGGCCCACGTTAATCAGATCGGGCGACACGCGACGCAAATAGTTCAAAAGGTCCTCGTCGCTATTGAGGATGTCCGTCGCCGTCGGTTTTTCCAGTTCCGCCGGATCACGGGTACTCACCAGCAGCGGATACATGTTGTCTGCGATAACCTGCTTGGAGTTCAGGTAAAAGGTGTTACCGATAAACAGGCTGATAGAGTCGTTGAGGACCTGACGCACTTCGATCAGGACATCGCTCTGCGACGAAGCTTCCTGTATTTCGAGTTTAGACGGGCCACAGGCCATCAGGGCAAGCGATACAACGGCAATAGCCATCAGGGCAAACTTCTTCATAGAAAACCTCGTTGTTTTGCAATAAAATATATTTTTTTATGAAATAGGGAATTTTTTTTCTCTTTTACAAGAAAAATTACCGTTTTAATACCGCTATTTGCTCAAAATGCCAAGCGCCCGAGAAATTAACTCGGGAGATAGGTCAAAAATTCGACTCAAGGTCTCGACGCGAGCTGATTCATCGATTTTCTCGATGTGGGAGCCATTCGCATCGCGCGTAACGAGGTTACCCTTCTGGTAATAATACTGCACGCCCTTTTCGCGGTCAAGGCGGTTCAGCACAGGATAGGTCATCATTTCGCGATAAAAGCTTTCGTTCCAATGCAGCTTGAATTCCTCGACAGAGACTCCCTCGACGGGATATTCGAAGCGAAGCTTCATCGGAGCTCCCGCACCGCCCGTCCACAAGGCTAGACTATCGACTGACGGGCGGTCCAGCCTTACACAGTTCGGAACCAGCGGGAAAAAGGCTGTCCCCGCACCCTGCGGGGGCGGGAGCGGAACCGGCAACGGATCAAATATCAGGTACCCCGGATCAAAGAGATACTCCGTAGACTGTGGCTGGTAATTTGCGGAAGAAAAAGAAAGGGGAATCGC
The DNA here is from genome assembly GCF_937877005.1 of uncultured Fibrobacter sp. Lineage (GTDB taxonomy): Bacteria > Fibrobacterota > Fibrobacteria > Fibrobacterales > Fibrobacteraceae > Fibrobacter. The sequence continues at coordinate 26,916 of NZ_CALEFV010000255.1, forward strand.
GTCGGGATCAGGTAAAATCAGTGCGCAGTGAATATTCCTTTCCTTGCGCTTATGCCCCATCACGAGTCTTGGCGAAAGCCCCAGATCCCTAAAGACCTGGTACAGGTGCCAAGTCATGCTGAAGCAGGTTCCGCCACCCATCCAGGAATCGACATCGTTCTGAAAACTGTCGTCAAGCTTTTGCGCGGCAGTGGAGCTCCCCGTCGCCTCGAGGCGAATGATCTTTGTCAGGTTCTCATATGTGACTTTGGACAACCGATCGCAAATGACCTTGATCTTTTCCCACAATTCCTGCTGCATATAGCAAATTTAGAAATAACTAAAGCAGCATCAGGGCGCCATCGATACCGAGCACCGTCACGCAGGCAACTGCGGCCACCCCGACAAGGCCCAGGCCGCAGAGCGACGCGATAACCGCCGTCGCAAGGGCGCATGCGCCCGAGAGCCTGCTATCCGTCGAATAAAAAATCGCAGGGACTGTCATTGCGGCAAGCACCGTATAGGGCACGTAGGCCAGGAACGAGCGCCAGAACCGGCTCTTGATTTTTCCCTTGAGAAGGACGAACGGAATGGTTCGCAGCAGATAAGTCACCCCCGCCATCACGAGCAGGAACAGACAGTAGTCCCTCAAGTTCATGCATCCTCCTTTGTCTGCTCAGAATCATCGGCAACCGGAAACAACGCAGCGCCAATCAAGGAGGCGACAAGAGCACAAATGATAATCGCAAAGCCCACCGTAACTCCACTCAATGCCGGAACATACTTAAAAGCGAAACTACAGGCAATCGCAATAAGGACAGCAATCAAGGTCGGACGATGCACCTTCATCTGCGGGACGACTATCGCGACAAACATCCCATAGAGGGCTACGCCAAGAGCATTCGTCACGATTGCCGGAAGAATTTCTCCGCAGACGGCTCCGCACAGCGTTCCCGAAGACCATCCGATATAAGGCAGCACCATGAGCCCAGCAAAATACCTAGCTGTTACAGGAGACGACTGACTGACGGCAAGCGCATATATTTCATCGGTAATGCCCGTTGCAAGCAAAAGGCGCTTGAAGGTTCCGAAATTCGGGGATACCTTCTGCGAAAGGGAAATCGCCATGAGGCTGTATCGCAGATTAATAAAGAATGTCGCTATAGCCATTTCAATAAATGTACCCGCAGCATCGGCCATAATCTGAAGGCCTGCAAACTGCCCCGCCGAAGTCAAGTTCGTCATCGAAATAAAGGTGACCAACGGCCAACTCAGCACCTTGGAGCCGGCAATACCGAACGAGAACGATACGGCAAAGTACCCAAGACCTATCGGGAGTCCGCCTTTTACACCATCTGAAAAAGTCATGCGCCAAATATAGAAAACTTTAAGGTTCTATGCAAATATGCAAATTCATGCATCTTGTCCTGAATTGAAAGAAAAGCCCGGCAAAGCGATTCACCTTGCCGGGTTCTTTCAAAAAAGGACCAATCAGATTATTTTACCGTAATCCGGCGAATTATGGAGTCCGATCCCGAACGGAGGCGTACAACATAGTTCCCCTGACGGAGCATGTCAAGATTCACTGCACTCGACACATGCGCAAAGGTCGCAACCGGAGATCCCTGCATATCAAAGATCACGACGGACATGTCAGTGGCACCAGAAACATGGAGCACGCGATCCGAAACAACCAGCGAGAGTCTCGATACCGCTCTCGCCATCGCAAGCGTCGGTTCTTCGCCAGAGGACGATTCCGGCGTTATCTCGCTGGAAGACGACACCGACGTCTCGCTAGAGGAAGAAACCTGCGGCTCAGACGAGGAACTGCTTACAGGTACCGTCACAGCCACCGTGATATTGAACTTCTGATTGTTAATCGTCAAGGTTTCCTTATAGGAACCTTGCTGCAAGAAGTCCGGAATGGTTCCCGAAACGATTACCTTGTCGCCGGATTCCACGAAATCAAGGAAGTAAATATTCCAGCTATCGCGATTGTAGGACTGCACGTTACTGAACGTGATGGTCTTAAACACGTCGCCACGTTCAACAGACTGTTCCAGGCTGCCCTCGACAGACACCAGCGTGCTTTCGCTACTAGAAGACTGGGAGTCGGACGACTGGGAATCGGAAGATTCCGATGCCGAAGACTGAGAGTCGGACGACTGGGAATCGGAAGATTCCGATGCGGAAGACTGGGAGTCGGACGACTGGGAATCGGAAGATTCCGATGCCGAAGACTGAGAGTCGGACGACTGGGAATCGGAAGATTCCGATGCGGAAGACTGGGAGTCGGACGACTGGGAATCGGAAGATTCCGATGCCGAAGACTGAG
>NZ_CALEFV010000256.1 GCF_937877005.1 uncultured Fibrobacter sp.
CATTCTCAAGACAGACACCGGCCTGCGGCTGGTCTACCCCGGGTTTAAGACCTACCCCGAGGTCACCGATCCCTTCACCGGCTATAACCCCGGCAACGGGGAAAACGGCGCTATTTTCTGCCACGCCAATGGCTGGGCCGTCATCGCCCAGGCACTGTTGGGTGACGGCGACAAAGCATGGGAGTACTACACCCTGCTGGCTCCCCAGAAGGCACTGGAGCGGGTGGGCCTGCAGACCTACCGGGCAGAGCCGTACGCCTGGGCAAGCAACATCGTCGGCCCGGAGAACCCCAAGCACGGCTGGGCCAACGTGACCCACATCACCGGCACCGCCGCCTGGATGGATATTGCGGCGAACCGGTTCCTGCTGGGCATTCAGACCGGCCTGGAGGGCGTGACCCTGGCTCCCGTGATGAAGCGGGCGTGGAAGGAAATGACAGCCCAGCGGCTTTGCCGTGGCACCCGGAGCACCGGGGTGGCCGCCGTGGCCCTTCACGATTCCGCCGAGCACGTCGTGTTTCGGCACGTTATTCGCATGGGCCTTGCACCAGTCGATAATGCGATCGATGCTTGCTTCGGTCAGAGTCGTACCGCGCTTCATCTTGAGCTGACCGTCTACCACGTCGGTGGCGAAGTCATCGTTCACGAGCATCATGGGGCCATTGCCGCAGCTACCCAGGCATTCCACCTGGAGCACGGTAAACATGCCATCGGGAGTAGTTTCGCCGGACTTAACGCCAAGCTTGTTTTCCACATACTTGATGAGCGGCTGGGCACCCTTGATAGCGCAGCTGATGTTGCGGCAGAACTGCAACAGGAACTTGCCCTTGGGAGCGTGGTTGTACATGGTATAGAAAGTGGCAACGCCGAGAGCGTGAGCCGGAGCGCAACCGCAAACATTAGCCGCCCAGCGGATACCTTCGGTCGGAACCCAGCCGAACACGCCCTGCACCAGCCAAAGGACTTCAAGCAGAGCGCCCTGGCCCACCGGGTAGCGGCTGAGCAAGTCGGCGCAACGTTCCTTGATTTCGGGAGTGTCAAGCTTTGCGAGCACTTCCTTCGGAGCGGGCTGCGGAACAGGCTTGTTCACGTAGCCAAAAGTCTGACCCGGATCCGGGAGCGCGGGAATCGCTTCGCTCGGACCGTCAAACTTCAAATGGTTATTCGATACAAACTGAACTGCACCTTGAATATGTTGTGTCATCGGTCAAGTTCTCCAGCAATCATGTTGAGGCCAGGCAGAGTTGCCATGGAGTCGGCAAGGGTCAGGCCTTCGACCAGTTCGTTAAATGCAGACACATGGGCAAACGACGGGGAACGCACCTTGATGCGGTAGGGGTGGCCGCTGCCATCGCTCACGATGGTAAAGCCAAGTTCGCCGTTCGCGCATTCGCTTGCGCAGTAGTATTCGCCTTCGGGCACGCGCACACCTTCGTACACACTCTTGAAGCGGCCGATAAGGGCTTCCATGTCCTGGTAGGCAAGCTTGTGCGCGGGCACGCGGATGCGTGGGTCGACGATGTCGACCGGGCCCGGAGCGAGGCGCTTCAGGGCCTGGCGCACAATCTTCACAGATTCTTCAATTTCGGCAAGGCGCACCTGCAGACGGTCGTTGGCATCGCCCTGGGTTCCCACCACGACTTCCCAGTCGTAGGTCTCGTAGTCGTAGTAAGGTTCGTCCTTGCGGAGGTCGCTTTCGACACCCGTCGCACGGAGACACGGACCGGTCCAGCCGTAGCTGATAGCGCGTTCGGCAGAAATCTTGCCGACGCCCACGGTACGGTCAAGGAAGATACGGTTACGGTCCAAGCAGGCATGCAGGTCCTTAAGCGCCTTTTCCACCGACTTCAACGCAGTAAGCACGTCTTCTTCGAAGCCGTCGTAGCTGTCGCGGTAGAGGCCGCCAATGCGGGCAAAGCTGTTCGTGAGGCGCGCGCCCGTGAGTTTTTCCCAAATCAGCATGATTTCTTCACGCGGATTGAAGGCGTACATGAACGGTGTGGTGCCGCCCAAGTCCTGGAAGGCAGCAGCCGTGCAAATAAAGTGGTCGTTAATGCGAGAGAGTTCATTGATAATCACGCGGAGCACCTTGCAGCGTTCCGGGATTTCGATACCATACATGTTTTCGACTGCGCGGCAGAATGCAATGTTGTTCATCATTGCAGAGCAGTAGTTCAAGCGGTCGGTGTACGGGATTACCTGCTGCCAAGTGCCGCGTTCGACCATCTTTTCAAAACCGCGGTGCATAAAGCCGATTTCATGGACACCGGCCACGATGGTTTCGCCATCAAGGGCAGCCAGCAGGCGCACGCAGTGGTGAGTCGCCGGGTGCGTGGGGCCCACGTTCAGGGCCATCAGGTTCATCTTTTCGCCATTCGGGTCAAGTACGATCATTCTCTGATACTCCCTTCAAGATATTCTTCTTCGACAGGCATGATTTCCTTGGAGCGCTGGATCACCTTGTAGCCCTTGTCTTCCAGGCGCTTTTCCAGTTCCGGAATTAAGAAATCGCTCGTCGAAAGCCACTGGCGCTTCTGGGCAGGATAATCCTTGCGCAGCGGGTGGCCCACAAATTCAACATGGTTCAAAATGCGGCGCAGGTCCGGGTGTCCTTCGAACACGATACCGAACTGGTCGTAGACTTCGCGTTCGAGCCAGTTGGCGCTTGCATACAAATCTGTAAGGGTCGGCACCTTCAGGTCGGCTTCGCTGACCAGCACCTTAAGACGAACGCGGCGGCCCGGATTCTTCATGCTCTTAAAAGCGTAGCTCACGGCAAAACGCGGACCTTCATGGTTCGGGTAAGTCAGGTAGTCGATACCGGCGAGGTCGAGGAGCATGTCGAACTGCATCGACGGATCGTTCTTCAAAAATTCGACCGCATTGTGCAGGTATTCCTTCGGGACCACCACGCAGGCATCCCACTTGGCCGCATCGTCCTTCTTGCCACCAAACTTGGATTCTAGAATGTCAATCACGGATTCCATCATTACTCCTTCCAGAACTGTGCTTTCTTGACAAGTTCCTGCTCTTTTTCAGCTACGAATTCCTTGATTTCGGCAGTCTTTTCACGGGCAAAATCGCGGGCTTCCGCCTTCGCCTGTTCGGTCTTCGCCTTGATCATTTCGAGCTGGTCTTTGACGCGTTCGGCACGCTGCTTCATGTAGGACTCATCCTTGATCTTCTTCTGGAGGTCAAACATCGCCTCGAAGAACGCTTCCGGACGGGAGGGGCAACCACCGATGTACACGTCCACCGGAATGATATGGTCAATGCCCGGCACAGTGCAGTAGCAGTCATAGAAACCACCGGAGCTGGCGCAGGCACCCATGGCGATCACCCAACGGGGTTCGGCCATCTGTTCGTACATGCGCTTGAGTATTGGCGCTTGCTTATAGGAAATGGTTCCGGCCACAAGCAGCACATCGGACTGACGCGGCGTAAAACGCACGTATTCAGACCCGATACGGGACAAGTCGTAGCGGCCCACTTCGGTACTCATAAATTCGATTGCGCAGCAGGCAGTTCCATAAGGGAACGGCCACAGGGAGTTCGTTCGGCCCCAGTTGACCAGAAAGTCAAGAGAGGTCGTAATGAAATTCGGCTTTTCTGCCTCATTACTCATAGGAGATTACCTCTTTAAATGCGGGCAAAAAGATAGAATTTTAAACATATAGTGTAAAATTAATCCGTTTCAAATGGAACGATTGGTGGTAGTCCTCCCCCCGGATAAATTAGACATGACTAACATGTTTGAACGCTTCTTTTTTACATTTCATGCGCAATTTATGTAAGCCGCAAAAAAAACTTGCAAAAACAAACCCTAAATTCTAAATTTGGCGCGGTATTTTTGGATTACGGCCATTTTATAGGTCAAAGAGGATGTATGGAATTTTTATTGTGCAGCGACCTTTACTGGGATTTCAGAAGAAAGATTGCAGGCAATTTCGCCTCTGCCAAGGACTTTCACAACTACACCGCTCAGAATATACAGCCTCTCGTCCAAACACTTAATGTGGCCTACCTCGCCTGCGGATTGCTTCCGCCCCCCTCTCAACTTGGAATGACTTCCGAATGCGGCAAGCAGATTCTCTACCACGACACCACAATCTTGCCCATCATCCCCCAAAATACCGAAATTGCAGAAACTCTCAGTACTGGCGAACAAGGGACTTTTACCATAGACATTCATCCCATCCCGGGGCACCACTTTTCGGACGAAGAACGGAAAGCTCTCCAGATGCTCACTTGGGATCTTTATGTCCACGGAGCCAAGGCAAGACTTACCGGCATAGCCATGAAATCAGCCCAGACCGATTTCATGACGGGCGCAGTAAACCAGTCCGGATTACTTGCTTTCTGCGGAAAGCTTCAGGCCCAACGAAAATTCCATAACTATACCGGACTTTTCATCAACCTCAAGAATTTTAAGTATATAAATAAGTCCCTAGGCAGTCCGATGGGCGACAATGCGCTCAGGATCTTTGCCGAAAACACCAGACAAGGCCTAAATGAGGACGAAATGATCGCCCGACTCGGCGGAGACAACTTCTTCGCCCTGCTCCTCAAGGAACATGTTGATGACTTCATATCAAAATACGCTGTCCAGGACATCACCTTGAGCAAGGGACCAAAGCCAATGAACATCAGGCTTCAGGCCCGCATGGGCGTCTACCCCATCCGCGAAAAGGACACAATCAACGAACTGATGGGTAACGCATCTATAGCCATGAATGTCGGCAAAACGATTAGAACAACCGACATCATCTATTTTTCCAACGAAATGCTCATCAAGTCCCTGCACCAGAGGGAGATTTCGAGCGAATTCCACAACGCTCTCAAATCAAAGGAATTTGTCGTTTATTACCAACCCAAGGTCAACTTGAACACCAAGCAGCTCTGTGGCTGCGAGGCCCTCGTTCGTTGGATCCGATACAAGACTATCGTTCCGCCAATTGACTTTGTCCCCGTCCTCGAAAGAGAAGGCTATATCTGCGAACTTGATTTCTACGTACTAGAAACCGTATGCAAGGATCTCCGTAAATGGATTGATCTGGGTCTGAAGCCAACCCGCATTTCGACGAACTTCTCTAAACTACATTTAAAAAATCCTAATTTTGCAAAGAACATTCTCGAAATACTTGGCAAATATAATGTAGATGCATCCTACATCGAAGTGGAGCTGACCGAGGCCTCAGATTATGATGACAATCTGGCCATGCAGAAAGTTGTCGAGATTCTAAAAAGTAATGGAATATCGGTTTCCATAGATGATTTCGGCACCGGCTACTCCACCCTGAATGTGCTCAAGGATTCCAATGTTAATGCAGTAAAACTTGACAAATCTCTACTGAACAACATCGGAAACCCCGAATCCCAGGACGAAGTCATCCTGAAAAATGTCATCAAGATGGCACAAGAAATGAACAAGGATGTCATCGCAGAAGGCGTGGAAACCGAAAAGCAGGCTATTTTCCTAAAGAGCATCAACTGCCACAACGCGCAGGGATACCTTTTCGACAAGCCCCTCGGTCACGAGGAATTCCAAAAACGCCTAAGCAGCGAAAAGCCGTATTAATCCTGTCTGCGGAATTTGCTATATTATTTGTAATGAAGAAACTTGTTCACGATAGGTCTATATGCCTTGCTTGTGCAGGCTGTGTCGGCATATGCCCCCAAATGGCCCTTGACATGTATGGGCTAGATTTGCAGATTGATCACGAAAAATGCATCAAGTGCGGAATCTGTACTAGGGCATGCCCAGTCGGTGCATTGAGGGTCCTGGAGGTGAACGATGCTTGATTCCCGTTACGATGTCGTGGTAATAGGAGCGGGTCCCGGAGGCTCCGTCGCTGCACGAAACCTAGCTCGTGCAGGTCACAAGGTATTACTTCTCGAAAAGCGCGAAAAGATCGGCTATCCGGTACGCTGTGGCGAAGCGAGTACCAATCTCGCGGACTTACAGACATACGGCCCAATCGATGACAGTTGCATAGAAAGCATCATCAACGGGCTTTTCATCAACGGGCCCGCAGGTGTGAATATCGAAGTTCCGAAGCCGAACACGGGAATCATGCTGAATCGTGAAATTTTTGATCCTTGGCTCGCAAAACTTGCCGCCGATGATGGCGCCCAGGTAGAGACATGTGCACGCGCCGAATACGTGGGCAATGTCGAAGGCGATTCCCGTATGATCCGAGTCGTTCTCGGCAAGGGTGACGGAAATGGAGTGGTAGCCGCAACAAGTACGCAAGAAATTTACGCGAAGATGGTTATTGCGGCCGACGGAGTCGAAAGCCGTATCGGTCGCATGGTCGGTTTAAATTGTGTTCAGAAACCGCAGGAAACATGCACCGGAGTAGACATTCAGGTGCAGGGACTCCTGACAAGGCCCGACTATCTCACCTTCTGGCAGGGCTACGACTTTATCAACGACGGCTACATCTGGAGTTTTCCGAAACAGAAATCGAACGTGACGAACTTCGGTGCAGGATTCCTCGCAGCAGGCAAACATTCGGGCAACATTCTCGAAATCACTATGGAATGGCTCGAAAAGCTGTTCCCCGGAGCCAAGATTAACCATACTGTCGGCGGACTCGTTCCCGTATCAAGTTTCCTTAAGGAATACACCCTTGACCGTTTCGCCCTCGTGGGCGATGCAGCCCACCACACCAACCCGCTCACGGGTGGTGGCATCGCAGCAGCGATGAGGGCGGGCAGATTCTGCGCCGAATATGTGGACCTCGGTCTCAAGGCAAAAAATCTCTCGAAAGATTTCCTCATGCAGTACGAAAACCGTTGCTACAGCTACTTCGGCAAGATGCACAACTTTGAATACAAGTTCCGCCGTTTCCTACTCGCCATCAATCGAGATGACCAAATCGGACTCTACAAGGTACTTCAGGGATTCGCCCTGAGCGGATACAAGAAAAGCGCCTTCCTCAAGACGCCCCTTCAGACTACGAAATTCCTGTACAAGTTCTGGAAATTTAAGTAGAGCCTAGAGAATTAGTCCCTAGATTCTAGTCTCTAAACTCCAAACCCTCAAAACAATTCATCCACTTTCGTCTTAGCTAGCACCCGATTATAGATGATCCGCTTGCCCTTGACACCATCTGTCACACACACATGGTCCTTGGGCGGTTTCAAGATAGACGTAACCAAATGAGCGGCAACCGTTGCGGCATGAACAGGACGCACAAACGAGGGAATCCATTCGGGGTGAAGTCCAATCGTTTTCTGCAATAAATCTTCGCCAAAGCGTCTATCCTTGTGTTTACCGAGCAAAAGCGATGGCCGAACCAGGGTAAGCGATTCAAAATCCATCATGGTAAGGCCTTCTTCAAGCATTCCCTTAAGCCGATTGTAGAAAAAAAAGGAATGCGAATCAGCGCCTTGCGCACTCACGCACAGGAAATGTTTTACTCCCGCCTTTTTCGCAATAGCCGCCAGCGTCAGCGGAAGCCGGAGATCAACCTTTTCCTGACATATCTTGCTTCCGGCCTGTTTCCTGGTTGTTCCTAGGCAGCAGACAACCGCTTCGCACCCCGTAAGTCCCGCCAAGATTTTTGACCGATTCGAAACATCCGTATCGGACATGAAACAATTAACTTGTTCGAAATCAACCTGCACATAGTCAATTTTAGGCGAAAGCCTTTCTTCAGGGATGCTGCGAACAGGACAAAATACATGCACGACTTGAGGAAGCCGTGCAAGCAGCGCCAACACATTTTTTCCGACAAGGCCCGTGGAACCTAAAAGAGCAACTTTCATAAAATACGGCTACTTTTTAGTGCCGTAAGCTTCTCTCGTGTTCAACGCACCCGAATCCGTGCCGCGAGCAGGCATAACCGTAACAAGCCCGTTAGCATCAACCACGACCGCTATACCAGCCAAGTAGTTAATCCAGTGAAAAGTTTCATAAGACTTTAGATCTACAGTACGATTTGAAGCATAAACTGCAAGCGGATCAACCAGGAGATCATGAGAAATCAAGACATTTACTCGCTTCCAGCTAGGAAGGTTAGCCACGATTACCTCGTTGATAAACTGATCTCCACGTTCAAACAGATCGTAGAAATAAGTGGCGATACCATGTTCGATTACATAGTTGTTCGTAAACGGTTCACCATAAGCCCACTGCGAGACATATCTCATCGAACCACCACGAGTAGAAACAAGAGCATCCAAGGTATCGGAAGGCACCGTCAGGAAATAACCTCCGTCTATGCCGTTCCATGTAACAACCTCTGCCGTTTCGCCGCGCCCCTCCGCCATCTTCTGTGCCGTAGTTTGAGTACGCACGAAGTCTGTCGAGGCGTAGTAGAAGGAGGCGTCACCACCCGCAAGTTTCTTTCCCGCATCGATAGCCTGTTGCACTCCCACCTCGGTAAGCGGAGATTCCTGTCCCAAGCCCGATTCACGTTCCGCATGGCGCAAGACAAAAACAATCTTGCTTTCGGAAGGAACCGCATTATAAATGTCTCCAATATCATAAAATCCTGCAGTATCGGGAAGTAAGCCCGGAATAGCCGTAGCCACATCGCGATTGATGATAACACCCGTCGGATCTACAACTACAGGCGAATCCGTAGGAATAACAGGATCTGGCAAATTAGGATCTGTTGCCGAAGAACCAGGAAACGCGTCTCCGGAATCCTGCGACTGACACTGCGGAAGGGCAGGATTTGCAATGCATTCTTCTGAAAGAGATGATGCAGACGATTCAGGCGTCAACGGATTATCTACCGCCGATGACACTGGCGCCTGATTTTCCGGTGCAGCCGGCGTAGAGCTAGACGAATCATCGCTGCAACCAGCGATAACGACTGTAATAAAAGCGGCGCATATCATGGGGAAAGCGTGCTGTGCCATAAACTTTTTCATGTTCATAGGGTTTTCCTCTATATCGTTATTCATTCCCTAATTTAACTTTTTCTTTTGCCACACCCCGTAAAAATTTCTAAACTTACAAAAGAAAAATTTTAACCCTAACCCATAGGACCCTCTTATGGCAAAAACATTCAAGAAAGCAGAAGATTTGGCAGTTCTCGGTAACGACGCAGAATCTTTCCGCAAGGCCTTTACCGACCACATCCACCACACGCTCGCTCGTAATAGCGCGACCGTGACGGACCACGAAAAGTTCCTCGCCGTGGCATACGCTGTACGCGACCGCCTGGTCGACCGCTGGATCAAGACCCAGGAAACCTATTACCAGAAAGACGTGAAGCGTGTCTACTACCTGTCCCTCGAATTTTTGATTGGCCGTACCCTCGGCAACTCCGTGCTGAACCTCGATGTGGAGAGCGCCGTCTCCGAAGCTCTTGACGAACTCGGCATGACCCTCGAAGAACTCCGCGAACAGGAAGTCGACGCAGGTCTCGGCAACGGTGGTCTCGGCCGTTTGGCCGCTTGCTTCTTGGATTCCATGGCAACCCTCGAACTCCCGGCCACCGGTATGGGCATCCGCTACGAATACGGTATGTTCAGCCAGAAGATCGTGAACGGCGAACAGGAAGAACAGCCGGATAACTGGCTGCGCCTCACCAACCCGTGGGAAATCGCCCGTCCGTCGAACGAAGTCAAGGTTCCGATGTACGGCTACGTCGTGAGCTGGATGGACGAAAAGGGCAGACTCCGCAACCGTTGGGAAACCAAGGACTACGTGCTCGCCCTCCCCTACGACACTCCGATTCCGGGTTACAAGAACAACACCGTGAACAACCTGCGCCTCTGGAGCGCGAAGTCCACCGACGACTTCGGCCTCAGCTACTTCAACAACGGTGACTACATCGCCGCCGTGCAGGACATGGAACTTTCCGAAACTATTTCCAAGGTGCTCTACCCGAACGACGCTTCCATGAACGGAAAGGAACTGCGCCTCAAGCAGCAGTACTTCCTCTGCTCCGCTTCGCTCCAGGACATCATCCGCCGCTTCAAGAAGCTCCATGAAGGCGAATGGAAGGTGTTCCCCGAAAAGGTCGCCATCCAGTTGAACGACACGCACCCGGCCATCTCTATCGCCGAAATGATGCGCATCTTGCTCGACGAAGAAAACCTGGAATGGGACGAAGCTTGGGAAATCGTGACGCACACGTTTGCCTACACGAACCACACCTTGATGCCCGAAGCTCTCGAAAAGTGGCCGGTCAGCCTGTTCGAAAAGCTGTTGCCGCGTCACCTCCAGATCATTTACGAAATCAACGCACGCTTCCTGCGTCAGGTGTCCCTCAAGTGGCCCGGCGACAACGCTCGCCTTGCCCGCATGAGCCTCATCGAAGAAGGCGGCTGCAAGATGGTCCGCATGGCTTACCTCTCCATCGTGGGTTCGTTCGCCGTGAACGGTGTGGCAGCACTCCACTCCGACCTCTTGAAGACCACGCTCTTCAAGGACTTCTACGAACTGTGGCCTGAAAAGTTCAACAACAAGACGAACGGTGTCACGCCGCGTCGCTGGGTCCGCAAGGCTAACCCGGCAATGTCCGAACTCATTTCTTCCAAGATCGGCGAAGGCTGGGTCAAGGACCTCGACGAACTGAGGAAGCTCGAAAAGTTTGCGAAGGACGCCAAGTTCCAGAAGGAATTCATGGCCGTCAAGAAGCAGAACAAGGAACGCCTCGCCAAGTACCTCAAGGCAACGCAGGGCGTCGATGTCGACGTGAACACGTTCTTCGACGTGCAGGTCAAGCGTATCCACGAATACAAGCGCCAGCTCCTGAACATTCTGCACGCCATTCACCTGTACATCCAGCTGAAGGACGGCAAGGAAATCATGCCGCGTACCATCATGATCGGTGGTAAGGCCGCTCCGGGTTACTGGATGGCCAAGCAGATCATCCGTCTTGCCAACGCCGTTGCCGCCATCATCGATGCCGATCCGGTTTGCAAGGGCAAGCTCAAGATGGTGTTCCTCGAGAACTACCGCGTGTCTTTCGCCGAAAAGATCATTCCGGCCGCAGACCTCTCCGAACAGATTTCCACCGCAGGCACCGAAGCTTCCGGTACCGGTAACATGAAGTTCGCCCTGAACGGCGCACTCACCATCGGTACACTCGACGGCGCCAATGTGGAAATGAAGGAAGAAGTGGGCGACGAAAACATCTTCATCTTCGGCCTCACCGTGGAAGAAGTGACCGACCTCCTCGCCAAGGGTTACCATCCGCGCGACTTCTACGAACACGACGACGATCTGCGCCGCGTGATCGACCTGATCGCTTCCGGCTTCTTCAGCCCCGATCGTCCGGACCTGTTCAAGCACATTGCCGACAAGCTCCTCACCAACGACAACTACCTGCTCTGCGCAGACTTCCGCAGCTACGTGAACATGCAGAAGAAGGTCGCCGAGGAATACCAGGACAAGAAGACCTGGGCAGAAAAGGCAATCCTCAACGTCGCTCGCATGGGCAAGTTCAGCTCCGACCGTACCATCAAGCAGTACGCCGAAGAAATCTGGAACGCCAAGGGCTGCAGCATCAAGCTGTAATACCGAGCTGTTCGGTTAAAAAAAAGAAACAACTGATTTTCAAGTCCGCGACTTTCGTCGCGGACTTTTCTTTTTACGCCTGTATACACTTTCTAAAAAAATATGCCGTGGTTTCAAGTGAAAACATTTTCTGTTTTCCACCCCCTACCTACAGATTTGTTAAAGGTTTAAATTTAGAGAAAACAAAAAGGATGAGTCTATGAATATCCACAAAACCATCTCGGTTTCTATCATCGCCTCCGCACTCGCCACAAGCGCATTTGCGGCAACCGCATACCAGAATCAAGTCGGTTTTCTAACCAAATCTCAAAAACAAATGGCGGTCATCGGAGCCGAAGGTGAAGATATCGTTTTCAAGTCTGCCTCCGGAACCGAAGTTCTCAAGGTTAAGGTCCCTGAAGCACAAACTTGGGAACCTGCAGGCGATACTGCAGCATCTCTTGTTGATTTTTCGGAAATTCAGACCGCAGGCACCTACCAAGCCTATGTGAAGGACGAAGCAGTCGGTCACCCCATCGTCATTGCTGACGACGCCCTCGAAGAAGCCACCAAGGCATCCATCAAGTTCTTCTACTTCCAGCGCGCATCGATGGAGTTGACCGAAGAATACGCCGGAATCTACGCACGTGAAGCCGGCCACCCGGATACATCCGTCAAATACCATGCTTCCACGGGAAAGACCGATACCGAAGCGACCTTTAACGGTTCCAAGGGTTGGTACGATGCCGGCGACTACGGCAAGTATATCGTCAACTCGGGCATTACTACCTACACACTCCTTCAGCTTTACCAGCATAACAAGGCATATTTCGAGACACTCAACCTGAACATTCCCGAAAGCGGCAACAAGGTTCCCGACATTCTTGACGAAATCCGCTGGAACCTGGACTGGATGCTCACCATGCAGGACGAAGACGGAGGCGTTTTCCACAAATTGACGACCAAGCAGTTTGCAGGAATGGTCATGCCGGCCAAGGCCACCGCGCAGCGCTATGCTATCGGTAAGGGTATCGAAGCCACCTGGAACTTTGCCGCCGTCATGACTCTCGCATCTGAAATCTACAAGCCTTTCGACAGCGAGTTCGCAAAGGCATGCATTGACGCAGCCCAGAAGGCAGTCGTTTGGGCCACGGCCAACCCCTACGCTAGCTATGAACAGCCCTCCGATGTCGGTACAGGAACTTACACGGGCGCTGTTGCATGGGCTGCCAAAATGTGGACCCTTATCGAAATGTACCGCCTCAGTTCCAATCCTGACATTCTGGACGAAATCAAGGAACTCCCGGTCGCCCGTAGAAAGGCAAGCCTTCCGAACTGGCAGAACAGCTATTTGCTCGGCATCTATACCATCGCAACGAACCCCGATATCTTCGAAAAGGACCTCGTCGATACCGCTACGGCAATCATCGTTGAAACGGCCGACAGCTACTTGAAGGGGCTCGATAACAATGGTTACGGCATTGCGCTCAACAAGGGCGACTTCAACTGGGGTTCCAACGGCACCGCATCGAACAAGGGTATGCTCCTCATCCACGCCTATATCCTGACCAAGGACGCCAAATATCTCGACGCCGCAAACGGCATCGTGGACTATGTTCTCGGTCGTAATCCCCTCGATCTATCCTACCTTACCGGTTACGGCGTAAATCAGGTGATGAAGCCGCACCATCGCCCCAGCCAGAGCGACGGCATCGACGCTCCGGTTCCCGGCATGATTGCTGGCGGTCCTAACTCCGGTGCAACGGACTGTGCCAAGAAATTCGTCGTTCCCAATGCCGCCGCTAAGTCCTACTACGATAATTCCTGCAGCTACGCAACCAACGAAGTCGCCATCAACTGGAACGCCCCCTTCGCTTACCTGATCGGTAGCGTGCAGGCAATCGCTTCCACGGGCAACACCTACGATATCCACTCCAAGACGGCCGCCACTTACGACATTGCCTCCATCGAAGCAAAGAGCCAAGTTCGCGTCGCTCCGCAGGCTTCCGGAAAGCGCCTTGTCCTCCGCGGTCAGAAGGTCCAGGTGGAATATACCGACAGAAACGGCATCAAGAGCCACTTCAGCATCAGCGGCAAACGCATTCGTTAAAACAAGCCTTTAAACATTCTCCAAAACAAACACTCCAAAACCTCAATAACACTCCAAGACGGCGCCCTTCTGGGCGCCGTTCTTGTTCTCTGCGATTAGTTAGATTTCTTCGATTAGCAATTTGATAATTTCAGCAAGTCTTGTCTCGTCAGCCGAATTATCTATAAAACGAACCGTTTTACCGGGAAATTCCTTTTCCCAGTAATCAGCCGCGCTACGACCGCGCTGAAGCGCGATTCGACGAAGAGCATCATTCTCCGAAAAGCCCCTATTTTCAACAAGGCGCTTTAGGCATACCTCTTCAGAAGCCTCCACGACCCAGATTTCCCGTAAATGAGCAACTAGGTCGGGAACATTTTCGAAAAGAGCCGCTTCCACAAAAGCAGGATTTTCACGCAACACGTAAGCGGTTAGCACCGGATACACGAGCGACTCCAAGCGTTTTCGACACGAGTCATCACTAAAAACAAGATCGGACATGCGTTTTCGGTCTATACCCTCTTCCGTCAGCATATCCTTGCCGAATTCACTGGCAATCGCAGTTCGTAGCACATTGTTGTCTCGGTACAGGTCGCGTACAGCAGCGTCGGCATCAATCACGCAAAACTTATGGTCCCGCAAAATACGGCCCACCAAGGATTTGCCCGCACCAATCGATCCCGTAATACCAATCATTATCTGCTCCTATTACTTACCCAAGGCTATCATGCAAATACCGAGAATCACGCCCAAAAGGGCAACAAACTTCATCTTGCTCTTGCGTTCCCTAAAGAACAGAATCCCCGAAAAGAACGAGATTAGCACACTTGAGCGACGGAACACCGTAATAATCGAAATCAACGCATCCGGATCGCTCACCGCAACAAAATAACATCGGTCGGCTACGATCAGGAGAACTGCCACTAACACGATAGACCAGCGAAATTTGAACGGCGTCGTCTTGTGGCGACGCGGAAACCAGGTTACCGCACAGATAACAAACTGCCAGAGCATCATGTAGATACTGAACCAAACCTGCACCGTCAAGGGGTCAAAACTCATGCGTTGCAGGATAAACTTATCATAAACACCGCTACAGGCAGCTAGGATGGTCCCGAGCACCATGCAGATGACCCAACCATTACTAAAGAAATGGCCCATTTCCTTTCGACCAGCAAGGCTGAGTCCCACATAGGAGCAAATACAGATTGCAACACCCACCCATTGCAGGGCGAATGGACGCTCACCCATAAATGTCACGGCGATAAAAATGGTAAAAACAGGCGCAAGGGCACGAATCGTGGTCGCGATGCTCAAGGGCAGGTGCGCGAGCGCATTATAGGTCAAAATCCAGCTTCCCCCCACGATGGCCGCCTTGCCAAAAAGGTAAAAATGACTATGCAAAGGCAAATTTTCACAATGGCCCGTAAATAGGAAGGGGAGCATAAAAAGAGCATAAAATGCGCTGCACAGGAACAGCGTCACACGGACGGCGTTATCCTGCACCGATTTCTTTTTAGCAAGATCGTAGCATCCCAAAAAGAATGCCGATAATAGGGCCAGTATAAACCATGACATAGCACACACAATTTAGAAAACACTCTTGCCAAGGTAAAGTTTTAAACTATTTTTTATTCAACTTCAACAAAAGGATCCAATATGGGTATCAAAGGAAAAGCATCATCCCTTATCGAAGAATTCAAGGCCTTCGCATTTAAGGGCAATATCGTCGACATGGCCATCGGTGTTATCATCGGCGGAGCATTCGGCAAAATCGTCACCTCCTTCGTGAACGACATCGTGATGCCGGGCGTCACGGCGATTATCGCCATGGGCGGCGGCAAGGATGCAGGCGAAGGCCTCAAGGCTCTCGCCTACACCACGGCAAACGGCGTGACCATCCCGTACGGCAACTTCATCGGCGGAATCGTCGACTTCCTGATCGTTGCCATCGTAGTCTTCCTCGTCATGAAGAAGTTCCTCGGCTTCATGCAGAACATGCGTAAGCAGGAAGCTGAAGCTCCGGCAGCTCCTCCGGCTCCTCCTGAACCGTCTGCCGAAGAAAAGCTTCTTACCGAAATCCGCGACCTGCTGAAAAAGTAAAAAGTACCGAACACACTCGCCCAAATGCGAGTATGTTCGCGCAGGATAGTCTTAGGGAGGACAAAGTCCTCCCTTTGCTTTTTTCTTCTGCACCATTGACATCCACAAAGAAACTTGTATCAAGTGCAAGGCAGGTCTTAGGGAGGGCAAAGCCCATCATTGTCTTTATTCACCTTAATTTCAGCATCAGCGCTAAATGGCAATTCCTCAAGTTGAGGGGTTGCTATAATGACCTGACCACTCTTTTCGCGAATCAGCGAGGCTACCGCGTCGCGACGCTTGACATCGAGTTCCGCAAAAATGTCATCCAGCAGTAAAATCGGCTTACCCACATAGCGCGAAGCGACATCGACCGCCGCAAAACGCATGGCAATGGCCGCAGAACGACACTGTCCCTGGGACCCTGCCGAACGCATTTCCGTCATACCGATACTCACGCCGAGGTCATCCTTATGGGGCCCCGATAGCGTAATCCCCTGAGCCCGCTCCGCAATGGACAAACCTTCCAGCTTGCGACGATATGCATCGCGCAACGCGTCCTCATTTACCGTTCCATCTATAGAGGCTCCAGACACGTCATAGGGCGTCGCGGAATCCGCAACAAGACTTGTTTCCGCAAAAGTCCTATCCAGATCATCGTCATCCAAAAAGTCAGCACCATCCAGCGCATCCAATTCCTTGAGAATAGAACTTTTGTATGAACAGGTTATTTCATCCACACCGCCCGAAAGCCTTCGGTAATAAGTCGTAATAATCGGTGAAATTTCATTGGATAGCGCAATGCGCGCCACCCAAAGACGGGCACCCAAATCGACCAACTGTTCCGTAAGTACCTGAAAAAGGTCCTCTCCTCCCGTCGCGAATCCCTCGCGCCTGAACTGTCTGAGCCACTGATTTCTCTGTTGCAAAACGCGGCGGTATCGTTTCAGAACCGATGCATTCGCCTTGGACCTATAGCAAAGGATTTCATCGAGCCAGCGACGACGCACTTCAGGAGCACCGCGCAACAGTTCTATATCGGAGGGTTGCATAATAACCGCAGGCATGCTACCGAAAAAGGCAGTCGGTGTCTTGCGGGATTCGCCATTGTCACGAACTTCGCAGGATTTCCGTCCGACGCGAACAGCACGCATCGTAGTTCGATCCATTTCCAGAAAGGAACCCCGTAAAATGAACTCTTCTTCTTTCCACGAAATCATCTCCTTAATATCGCGAGCCCTAAATGAAAAGCCCTGCGCAAGAAGATAGATAGATTCCAGTATAGAGGTTTTGCCACAGCCATTTGGCCCGTGAACCACGGTAATGCCCTGGCCGAACTCCTGTTCGAAACCAGAAAGACTGCGAACACCATCTATAAAAATTTTTGAAATCACGGAATATAGCCCCGCAGGCCAAAACTAAGCGGAGTCCAGATGCCCGCCTCGGTTTCGTAGATTAGGGCGTAGTTCACATCGAACGGAACCTTTTTCTTGCCGATACGAATCTTGAATTTGTAGCCGGCGCCCACAGTCCAATCCAGATTATCCATACCCAGTCGCAAAGTGCCATCGGGAATGACATCACATTCAAAACCGACGCGGCCTGTCCAGACATGCATATCCGGATCAAATGCCAATAAGGTGTCTGCCACCTGGTAATCAATCGCTTCCATCCAGGCATACACGGGTTTACCCATAATTTTGGAACGATACCCGACTCCGACCTGCAATACTTTCGGGCGAACGCCTTCCGTACTTTCCACCGAATTATCGGTGCTGGTATTCTTGTTCCACTTTGCAGACAAGTTTTCGCTAAAGCTCAAGTTACGGATGACGACCGATGTCGACCATTTTTCATTCCATTGACGAAGCCAGCTCAGATTAATCGTCACAGGGCTACGATAATCATCCACTAGTTCAATTCCATCGTAATACTCAGAAATATCCATGTTGTCATAACTCATCGAAAGCGAAAGGCCGAAGGCATCGCGACGGGTCACTCGATAAGCAAAGCCTAGATACATCATGGTGAAATAGGGCGTCGCCGTTCCCACAGTTTCATCATCTTCGTTTATCACGTCAAAGGCGAGATCGCCACGATAAAGCATCGCAAAGCCCACGCCCATACGCTTGCCGACGGGGGTTTCAATGCCCAGCGAACCGCCCATACGGTCCAGGTCACGTTTTTCGGCACTTAACGAATAACCAAAGTCTTCACGAAAACCGAGAATGGCCGGATTCCAATACGCAGCGGGCATCGATGCCGTATCCGCAGAGCCCGTGTTGCCACGACCCAATTCGCGAGTGCCAGCGCCCATACGTTCTACAAAACCATCGAAACTACCAAGTGTAGCCTTCTTCCCCGCAAACGCCGATGCCGTTAAAAGCAAAAGCATTACGAATATAAGACCTAGATCCTTCGACGCGCTTCGCTTGCTCAGGATGACACTCTCTCGTCTTTCGTCTTTTGTCTTTCGTCTAAGCATAATCACTTGTGCCCTCCTAAGGTCATCACCTTACCCCAGCCTACATGACCGTGATTATCTTTGACACGCACATAGTAGACACCCATCGTGCAGGGTCTGCCAGCCTTGTCGTATCCATCCCAGAAATCTTCCTTGGGATTGGTGCTACGCGAAGCATCCGCATCGCGATGGACACTCTTTACAATCGTACGAACCTTGCGCATATCATAGCTGAACACATCTATTGTTATTTTCGACTCCCTGCTTACCTTATACGAAACGAGAGACTGGTCTCCCGCCGTAATGACCGAAGGAACCATTCGAATAGATCCTAAGTCGTCGCCCAGTTTAGCACGATTCAAGATCGTACTCCATGTCTTCCCCGAATCCGCCGAAACAGAGATTCCGTTTCCATAGGTCGCAATAGCAAGTCCCGTCACATTCTTTTCTAGCGGGAACGAACAGATGGAAGTGACGATTGCGTCGCGGTCGGTTGCTCCCGTACCATAGCCATAGAGCCACTGATTCTTACCATCATCATCCTTATCCCAGGCACGGATACCTTTAGAATCCAACCTAAAATAACCACTCACGGAACCTCCCGAAGAAACAACCGCCACGTAAGCTATGTTCCCGATAAAGGCAACTCCACTCACGGTATAGTCGCCATCGTCGTACACATCCTTCTTCTGCACCTTACCCGTAGTATCTAAAAAATCTACCTTTGCGAAATCCTCTGCCCCCAGCATCAATCGCCAAAGAGCACCCTTCAGGCTTGCCCCTTTTCCCATGTAAGACGTTTCCGCCACAACTTGCAAAGGATTTCCACCCATCCAAAGTCCCGTAACACGAGCCGCGGTATCTAGTTTCGCCGAAACCTTGGATACCTTGCCGTCAGCAGTCCTTTTCCAAAGGCCCTTGGATGTCGCAAGCCACAAATCACCTGTTACCGGATGCTGTTTCACATCAAAGATGTGAGGATTCTTCTTGCTTTCCCATTTGTAATTCGATTTTGCGGAATCCAGTTGGCCCGTTTTCAGGTTCAACTGAAACATTCCCTGTTTCGGACTACTTCCCGAGACATCGTAAAGCCCGAGACCTGCTGCACCACGGGCAATCCAGAGTTGTTTTTTAGAGGAGTCGAACGCAAAGCCACTCACTGCATAGAACATGGCCGTATCCAGGTCATCCATCGCCTCGATTACCGAAAGCGGTGTTTCAACGACATTATCTGTCGAACGTACCGAGAAAAATCCAGCCGGCTGCAAATGATTGCCATCATCATCGAGACCAAACATCGGAAGCACATAACCTAACTTCCCCGCATAAATCGAGGAAGTTCGGCGGTGCTCGGCCAGGACATCACTAAAAATGCCATCCTGTACCGCCGTCATGGAATCGGAAACCTGTTCCTGACTTGATTCCACCACCTGAACACCATTTGAGCCAACCTTCAGCGAAAGTTGCGTCACTCCGCTATAAATGTCTCCACGCGAAAACACCCAGAGACTCCCCGTCTTTCCGGTTTCGTTCACATTTAGCGCATAGTTGCTAAACAATGTTTCAGCAGCAAAGGTTGGAGCCACTAGCGCAAACGCAGTAAGCAAACAGATTCTTCTAGAAAAAGCATTTTTCATAAGCTTATCGCATGTCGATTTCATCGACACCCTTTACCGGTTTATACTTGAAATCCTCGTTAGAAACTTTCTGCATCACCTTCAGATTCACGATATTATACCAGGAAGCGTTGCCCGAAGGATCCACCGTAAAGAGACGTACTGGTGAAAAATCCATCTTGGATAGCCAGACTTCCATTTGTGTGAACTGTCCTGCATATTTAGACGGATCCAGTTTCAAGACCCAAAGTTTCTTTCCAGCAAAATTGCCCTCTCCAATTTCCTTGGCCTTGCAGTTCAGGTACTTGAACAATAATTCCGAAGGATGCAAGGAACTAGAAAGGTCCTCGACGGCCTTGATCAGCACCTGTTTCTGTTCAACATTATGCTGCCACAGGTTTTCGCCATCGCTATAGAAGCGAATTCCAGCCATATCCAGAACAAATCGGTCACCTTCCGCCACGAGGAGCTTACCATCCTGCGAGGCGATATCCGGAGAATCCGCATAAAAAACCTGAACCCTAAAATCAAGGCTCCAAGCCTTGCCCGACTTGAACCACTTCTTTGACTTTTCCATAGCCTCGTCGGCAGAGATAGCCCAGGAAGACACTACAGCGAACAAAATAGCGCTTACGAAAAAAAAGAAAGGTTTCATAGGACTCCATATATAAGGAATATGGGCAAATTTACAAAATTACGGACCATGAAGATTGGCTTTTCGCTACAGATATTTCTATCTTTGTGCAAGAAAATTTTAATTCTTATTGGAAACTCTGTATGCGCAAACTGATTTTGCCTCTTGCCGTAGCAGCTGCCACCGCAGCATCCGCTGCAGATGTCGCCGTCCATGGCGACATCAATATGGACTACGCGAGCTACTTTGACAAGGACTTTGACCCGACCAACGCCGGTAACCAGGATATTGATCTCGCCTTGCATGCCCACCTTGACGAAAACATTTCCGTTATTGTCATGGGAACGACCCACAGTACATTTGTGGATGAAAATGGCGACTTGCAGGAATCAGAAGTCCGCCACGGTCTAGCCCGTTCCACCGCCATGGGTTCGGAAGGGCGCAACAATTCCTTTGACTTCGACGGAGTCCAGTTCCGCTGGGACGTGAGCCACCAGGTAACCCTGGTCTTCGGCGACATGACCTATAGCGCTGGTGCATTCAACTACTACTTCTGGCGCGACGTTTCCCGTTACGCTGTCATTACTCCCGAACAGAAGCTCCGCGGCGTTGGCTTGGATGTCGGTAACGAAAAATACGGAAAGGGCTCTTTCTACCTGGGCGCATCCGACAATACGGATCACACGCTTGCCATGTTCGTCACATACGCCTTTCCGCTTATCAACCATACTGACGAGCACCTGATTATCACCCCGAGCCTCGACTGGGTGTTCGGTTCAGAAATTGACCGTACCCATACCTACGTCCTCGGTACCGAAGTTGACTGGTCTAAGAGCTACGAGAAGTTCAACTACGGCATCTATGCCGTGTGGGGTCTGCACCCATACAAGGGACAGGGCGTCCACTCCTTCTTGCTCGAACCCAGCATGAACTACACCATATTTAACTTGGGCCTCTCTTTCTTCTACGCCATCACCGATAAGGAATACGATGCAGAGCCCCAGCTGCTGACGGAAGACCAGATGCTGTTCGCCGTTGAACCGAGTTTCAACATCCACAAGAAATACACTATGGGCGTGAGCTTCGAATACCACGATCCCGATGCAGAAATTCACGGAGACGACTTCAAGTTCCTCGGCATGAACCACTACATCTACCCGACTATGAATACCGAAATCGTCGTTTGGTACGGCTACAACTTCACCGATACTGACAACACCCCGTTCGGCAAGGGCAGGTTCTCCCTCGGTTTCAGCGGCAAGGCTAGCTTCTAGAGTTTGACGTTCAGAATTTGACGCTCGGCTTTGCCGAGCGTTTTTTTCTCAAGACGATCCTTGGAATATCCTTATATAAAAGAAAGGCGAGATTAATCTCGCCTTTCTTGTTAAACATTTGAAGTTTTACCTAAGCACTTCAAATCAGAGCTCAGGGAGCTAAGCGCCCTTAAAGCTATAGTTACTGACCGAGGTACTTGCGGCCAATGCCGAATCCATCCTTGTATTCCACATAGTCCGGCACGAAGTCCTTGGCAAAAGAGAAGGAGACATTCACGGAGCACTGGAACTCGTTCATGAGTTTGCCCTTGGTGCCAGCCTTGATGGCCTGCTTCTTCTTTTCAATCTTTTCCTGGCCTTTCTTGCCAACGAGTACTTCGGCTTCGCACCAGCCACCGCTCACCTTGGCAACGGCTTCGCGGCCGTCAGTAGAAACGACCTTGATGCCAGCCGGATCAAGTTCGGTATTGTTGCCAGTAGATGCCCAGAACTGAAGTTCACCAGAGAGAGAACCCGGTGCAATCTTGATGGTCGGGAAAGCCATCACGTAACCCCACTTGTCGACGCGGCGGCTCACCGGTTCACCAATCTGTTCACCGAAGATCAGGAAGTAACCGCGAGTACCCTTGCGGCTCTTATTCAAAGCCGCCTTGACTTCGGCATTTTCCGGAGCCATTTCGGCAATCTTCAAAATGTGGTATTCGCTCACGACCGGATCAGACTCACCGACAGCTTCGGAGAGATTCTTGGCAACGTAGGCATTTTCGGCTTCGGTGCGGATTGCCTTGACGGCGGCTTCACCAGCGCCCTTGGCCTTGGCCGTAGCGAGAGCGGTATCAATCTTGGCAAAGGCATTCACGATTGTCGCATAATCCATGCCCTCCTGTGCGGCCTGCTGCTTACCGATGGTAGCAAGCTTCGTCACATACTCTTCAATTACTTCGGGATTCTTGACTTCAGCCATGTTCACGGAGGCCTTGTCAAAATAGCCATTCAAGAGGTCACTGTTCAAGTCCTTCTTGGCTTCTGCTTCGGCCGCACGAACCAAGGCAAGCGTAAAGTTGTCATAGAACTCGTCTGACATGCTACCCTTCTTCTTGGCTTCCAAGTAGGAATTGATGGCGTTACGATAACGACCTTCCTGAAGATGTTCGTCACCGCGCTTTTCATTTGTGCCCTTACAGCCAACCATCGTAAAGGCGACAGCGGCAGCGAGAGATGTGATAAGGAGTTTATTCATTTGTGTTTCCTTTAGTTAATAAATAATCTCATTTATACTATATAATAATACAGTTTTGACTATAAAATTTTTTCAAAGCCATTCCTTTATAAAAATAATTAAATAAATTTATGCAAAACCGGCCCCAATAGTAAATTTTTATTTGGAGAACGCATTAGGCATGAACATTCTCGTCGTAAGCCCCGAGGCAGGCAACTGGACCAAGACCAGTCCTCTTGCCACTGCGGTCAACCGTATGACCGACGCATTCGCTTGCGCCGGAGCAAAGGTTTTGACCTGTTCTCCGCTTTTTCGAGAACTGATGGTAGATATCGACAGCTACCAATGTGTCTATTCCGGGACCGAAAAGCTGCAGAACAAGCCCTATGAAATTTGGGTGTCCGAGAAGGATCCTCTGCACACCTACATTTACAGCGAAGAATTCTTCGGCAGGCCCTATGTATATGGTCCGCCACAGAGCACTCCGTACCCGGACAACCATATCCGGTTCGCGTTCCTTGCTTCAGCAGCCCTCGCCTACGCAGAAGCAAGTCATTTCGAGTGTCAAGCCATTATGGGCCACGAATGGGGCGGAGCCCTGGTCGGTGCCCTGGCACAAACCGTCTATAACGATTTCGCCTCGAAAATACCATTCTTCTTCAACATTCACAACATCACCTACGACTTCCATATCGGCTCCAGCGAAATTGAAAAGATTGGGCTTCCCCGCAAGGATTTCAACATGGATGGATACGAATTCTGGGGTAAAGTGAGCCTGCTGAAGGTCGGTATTCTCTATGCAACCAAGGTCCTATTCCCATCGCCGGGATATCGCGACTCCATGCTCAGCACAAATCTCCCTGGAGGCATTAGTGGATTCCTGAACAGAAATGCCGACAAGCTTATCGGAGTCCAGTTCGGTGTCAGCTACCAGGTTTGGGATTTCAACAGCCAGGAAAACCTTCCCATCAAGGCAGCAAAGGCAAAAGCCAAGGAGGCGCTCCAACAACAGCTTTCCGTTAACTTTGGCGGGAAGATGGTGCTCTATGTTCATTTGGACGAAGAATCCGGCAATACTTCGGAAACCTTAGCTACAATTCTCTCCGACATCGCCAGGCTCGACATTTTCATCATAGTAGGCATATCGTCCAGCAACAACGAATGGAACTACTACAAAGACTTCGCCATGCAGTATCCGGACATCATGTGTCTGCGGGATCTCAACAGCGACAAGGACGACAGTACGCAGCAGCTGCGCAACACCCTAGCTGGCGCCGACATTCTTTTCGCAGCGAACCTCCGGGAGCCGTCCTCGTCCATCATTCTCAAGGCGATGGCCGCAGGAACCATTCCGCTCACAGGACGCAATGTGGGCGTGTCGATGATGCTGACCAGCTACTCCCTTGAAACAGCTGGCGAAGCGAACGCATTCCTTGTCGACGACGCAAATGCCCCGCACCAGATGCTACGCTGCACCAAAGACGCCGTCCATGTCTACAAAACCGAAGTTGCTGACTGGGACAAATGCGTAGTGAACGCCTACAGCGGCTTTCATTATGAATGGACACGCACGATTTCCAAATATTTATTAATTTTGGGCGAACTGGGACTTTAGCTCAATTGGTTAGAGCAGCGGACTCATAACCCGCGGGTTCCGGGTTCAAGTCCCGGAGGTCCCACGAGAAGCCCCGTAATCACTAGGATTGCGGGGCTTTTCTTTTTTTCAAGTTCAAATTATTGGACATGTTGACATTATAATCCATAAGACCTCTACTGGCAGTCCGCGATTACAATACCCATTATTGAGTTCACATTCGTTTTTTCCTACATTTGATATAAAGATCAACAAACGAGGAACAAACAAAAAATGGCAAGAGCATTGATTATCGGTTGTGGCGCCGTCGCCACGGTTGCTATCAAGAAGTGCTGCACGGCAAGCGAAGTGTTCAGCGAAATCTGCATCGCTAGCCGCCACCGCGAAAACTGCGAGAAGCTCGCTCAGGAACTGCGCCCGAACACGAAGACGGTCATCACGACTGCCGCCGTGGATGCGGACAAGGCCGAAAATGTCTCTAAGCTCATCAAGGAATACAAGCCCGACCTGGTGATGAACATCGCACTCCCATACCAGGACCTCGCCATCATGGATGCCTGCCTGGAATGCGGCGTGAACTACATGGATACGGCTAATTACGAACCCGAAAACATCGACGATCCCGAGTGGCGCAAAGTCTACGACAAGCGTTGCAAGGAACAGGGTTTCAGCGCCTACTTCGACTACAGCTGGCAGTGGGCTTACAAGGAAAAGTTTGAAAAGGCCGGCCTCACGGCTCTGCTCGGTTCCGGTTTCGATCCGGGTGTTTCGCAGGCCTACTGCGCCTACGCCCTCAAGCACCAGTTCGACACCATCGAAGAAATCGACATCCTCGACTGTAACGGCGGCGATCACGGCTACAAGTTCGCCACCAACTTCAACCCCGAAATCAACCTCCGCGAAGTTTCCGCTCCGGGCAGCTACTGGGATACCGACGAGAACGGCAAGGGTCACTGGGTTGAAATTCCGGCCATGAGCATCAAGCGCGTGTACAACTTCGACCAGGTCGGCCAGAAGGACATGTACCTCTTGCACCACGAAGAAATCGAATCCCTCGCCCAGAACATCCCGGGCGTCAAGCGAATCCGCTTCTTTATGACGTTTGGCCAGAGCTACCTCGACCACATGCGCTGCCTCGAAGACGTGGGCATGCTCAGCACGCAGCCCATCAAGTTCCAGGGCCAGGACATCGTGCCTATCCAGTTCCTCAAGGCACTCCTTCCGGACCCGGCAAGCCTCGGTCCCCGCACCGTGGGCAAGACGAACATCGGTTGCATCTTCAAGGGTACCAAGGACGGCAAGCCGAAGACCTACTACCTGTACAACGTGTGCGACCACCAGGAATGCTACAAGGAACTCGGTAGCCAGGCTATCGCTTACACCACTGGCGTTCCGGCCATGTGCGGCGCCATGATGGTGCTCACCGGCAAGTGGAACAAGCCGGGCGTACATACCGTGGAAGAATTTGATCCGGATCCGTTCATGGAAGCCCTCACCAAGTACGGCCTCCCGTGGAAGGAAAACTTCAACCCTGTTCTCGTTGACTAGAGAGACTCAGAGCAATGAAAAAATGGCGCATTGACGATTCCCGCGACTTGTACAATGTCAAGGGTTGGGGCGTGAACTTCTTCGACATCAACGAAAAGGGCCACGCGACGGTTCATCCGCTCAAGGAAGGCGGCCCGGACATCGACCTGTACGAACTCGTGCAGGAACTTTCGCTCCGCGACGTTTCTACTCCGATGCTGCTTCGCTTCCCAGATATTCTGGATAGCCGCATCGAGAAGATTAACGAGTGCTTTAACAAATCCCGCCAGGAATACGGTTTCAATGGGAGCTATTACAGCATCTTCCCGATCAAGGTGAACCAGCAACGCGCCGTGCTCGAAGAAATCGTCAGCCACGGCAAGAAGTACAATATCGGTCTCGAAGCCGGTTCCAAGCCGGAACTGCACGCAGTCCTTGCAAACATGGACAATCCGGATTCGCTGATTATCTGTAACGGCTACAAGGACGAAGACTTCATTGAACTTGCACTCCTTGCTCAGAAAATGGGCAAGAAAATCTTCATCGTCGTCGAAAAAATGAACGAGCTCCACCTTGTGGTAGAACTTTCCCATCGAATCGGCGTGCGCCCGAACATCGGAATTCGCATCAAGCTAGCCAGCTCCGGTAGCGGCAAGTGGGAAGAATCCGGCGGATACCACAGCAAGTTCGGCCTGAACAGTTCTGAATTGCTGGAAGCCCTGGACTACATCAAGCAAGAGAAGATGGAAGACTGCATGAAGCTCATCCATTTTCACTTGGGCAGCCAGATTACCAACATTCGCCACATCAAAAGCGGTCTTCGCGAAGTCTCTCAGTTCTACGTGCAAATTAAGAAGATGGGCATGGGCCTGGAATTCGTGGACGTAGGCGGCGGCCTCGGCGTCGATTACGACGGCACCCGCAGTTCCAATGCAAGTTCCGTGAACTACTCCATTCAGGAATATGCGAACGACGTGGTGTACGCCATGTTCGAAGCTTGCGAAAACGGCGGCGTCGCTCACCCGAACATCATCGCGGAATCCGGACGTGCACTCGCAGCACACCATTCCATCTTGGTGTTCAATGTCTTGGAAACCGCCGGTCAGGCGTTCTTCGACGAGAACACGCACGAGATTGACGACGACGCTCCCGATGCATTGAAGGACTTGTACGGTATCTACAAGGGACTTACCCCGAAGAACCTACTCGAGAGTTGGCACGATGCCATTCAGTTGAACGACGATGTGCTCAACGGTTTTAAAGTCGGCGATTATGACCTGCCTACGCGCGCCATGTGCGAACGCCTGTTCTGGAGCATCGTGCGCAAGGTGGACCAGCTCGCGAAGGACTTGCGCCATCCGCCTTACGAACTCAGCGAACTTCCGCGCCTCTTGGCGCAGAAGTACTTCTGCAATTTCAGCTTGTTCCAGAGCCTGCCCGACAGCTGGGGCGTGGACCAGGTTTTCCCGCTCATGCCTATCCAGCGCCTGAACGAAGAACCAACAGTCGAGACAACCATCCAGGATGTCACTTGTGACTCCGACGGTAAAATTGACATGTTCGTGCGCGGTGGCGATGTGAGCCGCACGCTCCCACTGCATGAACTCAAGAACAATGAACCCTACTATATCGCGGTCTACCTCGTAGGAGCCTATCAGGAAATCCTCGGCGACTTGCACAACCTCTTCGGCGATACGAATGCAGTCCACATCGTCTGCAACGACAAGGGCGGCTACGAAATCGACAAGGTGATTGACGGCGAGTCCGTTGAAGATGTGCTTGACTATGTGAACTTCAGCGACAAGGCTCTCGTGCGCACCATGGAAAACTGGGTGTCACGTTCCGTAAAGGAGGGTAAAATCACCCTGCAGGAAGGCAAGGAGTACTTGAACATCTACCGTGGCGGCCTGTACGGGTACACATATCTGGAGTAGGAATTAGATATGAAATGTGAAGTGAGTAATGAATTATTACTCATTACACACTACATGTTGCGTCAAAGGATCTAAGTTATGATTCATGAAATTGCGCCGCATAAGTTGAACAACGAGTTTCGAGTACAGGACCCGAAACCGACGGATTTTTTGATTCATTACAACGGTTCCAAGACGCTCCTCAAGAAAAAGGGCGAAGGCTACATCATCCCGCAAGTAGGGGAACTCCTTGCGATCGAAGGCAAGACACTCGACGACTTCGAAGGCCATTATCTTTTCAGCATCGACGACACCGCTTTCTTCTTGGACAGCAGCAAGGCGACAGTCGAAGCAGAAGCTCCCGCCGGCTATGAATACATGGGCAACCGCACCTTCCGCGGCATGAATCCCTTAGAACGCATGGGCGGAGCCACTGCTGTACACATCGCCCACTGGGAATCGCTGAACAAGTTCTGCGGACGCTGCGGGAATATCACGATTCGAGGTGACCGCGAACGCTCCATCATCTGTCCCAAGTGTGGCAATATCGTTTACCCGAGAATTTCGCCCGTCGTGATTGTTGCTGTGCGTAACGGAAACAAGCTCCTAATGGCGCACAATATCGACAACCCTAACCCGAGGCTCTTCCTGATTTCAGGATTCGTAGAAATTGGCGAAAGCCTGGAGCAGGCCGTACACCGCGAAGTCATGGAAGAAGCGGGCCTCCGCGTGAAAAACATCCGTTACTTCGGTTCGCAGCCGTGGCCCTTCAGCGACTCCCTCATCGCAGGCTTTACCGCAGAACTCGACGGCGACGACACCATCCACATGCAGCAAGAAGAACTTTCCGAAGCCATTTGGGTTAAACGAGAGGATATTCCCGAATACGAGACCGATGTCAGCATCAGCTGCTGCCTCATCGAGAACTTCCGCCGTGGATTTACGATTAACCCTTAATGTCTTCTCGGACTTGGTCCGAAACAGACTCTTTTACAAAAAAAAGGCCATCACTTTTTGCTTGTATCCGCCGGAGCCGCAGCAGGTTCCGGCTTCGGAGCAAGCATCACGAACAAGGTGTCGTGTACTACGACCGTATCGCGCACGTACACCGTATCCGGTTTGCAAACGGCCACCGCAGTGGAATCAGCCAATGCGATCTCTGCACCAGATGAAGATTCCGCAACGGTAGATGATACCGCAGCCTTTGCGCTTGAAGAGGATTGCGCCGTAGACGAAACGGCCTGTGAAGACGAACTTACTGCCTTCACAGAAGAACTTGACTTTGCAACAGCCGAAGACTTGC
Organism: uncultured Fibrobacter sp.; assembly: GCF_937877005.1. Taxonomy (GTDB): domain Bacteria; phylum Fibrobacterota; class Fibrobacteria; order Fibrobacterales; family Fibrobacteraceae; genus Fibrobacter. The sequence goes on from NZ_CALEFV010000256.1 coordinate 29,180, forward strand.
CCTTATTCTTTTCTTCCGCCTCGATTTTCTTCATCAGGTCTTCGGCGAGTTTTCCG
>NZ_CALEFV010000257.1 GCF_937877005.1 uncultured Fibrobacter sp.
AAGAACTTTGGGAGGTTTTGGGACACACTACGACAATATGCGATGCTGAGTGGCCTTCATACAACGAGGAGTACCTGAAAGAGGATACCATCAAATATACAATCTCCTTCAACGGAAAGGCCCGCTTCACAATGGACTTTGCTGCAGATGCTGCAAATGCTGACATCGAGGCTGCCGTGCTCGCCAATGAGAACAGCCTGAAGTACATTGACGGAAAGCCAATCAAGAAAGTAATCATTGTACCGAAAAAGATTGTTAACATTGTAATTTGACAATTTAGAAAAACAGTTGTAGAATCGTTATAAACAGTTGTATTATGGCTAGACGATTTATTCCGAGACCAAGCATCATGAGTGAAGTCAAGAACTACTTCATGATTACTTTAGGACTCACCATATATGCCTTCACATGGAAGTTCTTTATGGCCCCGTACCAGTTTGTGACAGGAGGTATTACCGGTGTCGGCGGTATTGTAGAATACACTACAGGAGGGCCAATGCAGTACACTTACTTTGCAATCAATGTAGTTCTCATCCTGATAGCGATACAACAGCTTGGATGGAAATTCTGCGTAAAGACCATCTATGCCATCGGTGCAATGACTTTGGCTCTTGAACTCTTTGATATAGTGTTCCAGACATGCCCTACAGCATATGACATTCTTGGACCGAACAAACAGCTTGAAGCATGTATTGTAGGTTCGATATTCACCGGAATGGGTATCGCATTCTGTTTCCTGAGTAACGGAAGTACGGGTGGTGTAGACATTATAGCTGCAATAGTGAACAAATACAAGGATATAAGTTTCGGTCGCGCAATGCTGTATGTCGATGCCTGTATAATCATGAGCAGTTTCTTCATTTTCGTTCGTTCCTTTCGGTTTAAAGAGTTGGAGTTTGAAGTTGGAGTTGGAGAGTGGAATGATTAACCATGCAGATCATGTAGGAACATGCAGATAATTCTACATGCTCTACCTGTTCTACATGGTTTCGACAAAGCGAAATACCGCCGCACGACAACGCGAAAACACGCCGCCTTGTCAAATTTCGATACTGTTTTGGGGATAACCGCCAAGCGCGGCGCATCCGCCACGTGAGACCGCCTATATTGCGTCCATTAAGCTGCGAGGGGGGGGGGTATTTGATGCATACAAAGCCCTCGTACGCACGTTTTCGCGCCCTTGCATTCGAAGATCGAATGGGGGATGCCGGGCGTGCGGATGAACGCCTCGTAGGCGGCGTCGAAGAGAATGAGCGACTTCCGCTCGTTCGCCCAGTCCACCCACGCCTGAAGCTGTTCGAGCGTGGCGACCGCGCCGGTGGGGTTGTTGGGGTAGCAGAGATAGACGACATCGGCTTCGCAGCCTTCGGGCCCGGGAACGAAACCGTTCGCGGCGTCGCAGGTCAGAAGCGAATATCCTCTGCCGGCCATCACATTGGTGTCGACATAGACGGGATAGACGGGATCGCCGACGGCGATCTTGACATCGGCGGCGAAAAGCTCCTGAATGTTTCCGCAATCGCACTTGGCGCCGTCGGAGACGAGAATTTCTTCGGCGGAGATGTCGATGCCGCGGTCCTGGAAATCGACCTTGGCGATCTTGTCGCGGAGGAACTGGTATCCCTGCTCGGGACCGTAGCCGTAGAACGCGCCCTTGCCAATGCTTGCAACGCTCGCGGGCACGTTTACGGTGGTCTGCTTCACGCAGCCGCGCAGGGCGTACTGGCCAATGGAGGCAATGCCCTCGGGCAGCTTGTGCAGCGCAATGGCCATCACAAAAAGCATTACCCTACTAAGGCTCGTACCCTGCACATGACGCTCAGGGTCGAGCCCCGTAATGTGGTGAAGATGCGGTGTCAGCAGGTCAAGCACGTTCAGGAACGCCGCGCCAGCCATTACACCCAAGGCCACAATCCACCATTGTCCCGCACCGCCCTGCTCAAAAGCCGGCACAATAAGCCCCAGCGTACTGGCCGCCAGCATTACGCCCGCACAATATCCCAGTACCGTATCATTCCATTTATGGGGCAGTTCCTTGATAAGGAATCCCAGCACAGACCCCAAGAGGGTGGTGGCGCAAAGAGCCGCCGCACTAATCCAAACCTGTATCATCGTTACGCTCCTTTTGTTTCTGTTGGTAAGAAATTGACTTAAATCCTCGCAAAGATAAGTCTTTTTTATCATTTTTAGGGTAAAAACTTTGCTTCAGCAACAAAAACACCCTATCTTTGCAAGTGAACATTACAAATTTACATAACAAAATAACAGAAAAGTATTATGGCAACAAAGTATTCAGGAACCCAGACCGAGAAGAATCTGGAGGCCGCTTTCGCAGGCGAGAGCATGGCACGCAACAAGTATACCTACTTTGCATCCGTAGCAAAGAAGGCAGGCTATGAGCAGATTGCGGCATTGTTCTTACAGACCGCGGAGAACGAGAAGGAGCACGCAAAGCTGTGGTTTAAGGCGCTGGGCGAGCTT
>NZ_CALEFV010000258.1 GCF_937877005.1 uncultured Fibrobacter sp.
TACTTGGCAACTTGTTGCCTTAGTAGAGTTATCCTCTTTGTGGAGAAGCAATCCAGTTTGATTCAGTACGATGAAGTTTGCAGTTGTAGATCTTGAGACGACGGGTGGCTCCGCCGATGAGGGGCGTATCATTGAAGTTGGCATAGTTCTGCTGGATGATCTAGAGGTTGTAAAGACTTTCAGTATGCTGGTGGATCCTGGTATGCCAATTCAGCCGTTTGTGAAGAACCTGACGGGGATAACCGATGAAATGGTTCTTGGCAAGCCCCAGTTCGCTTCGATTGCCGAAGAGGTGGCAGACCTCTTGAAGGACCGTATTTTTGTGGCTCACAATGTGCAGTATGATAGTCGTTTCATGCGTGCCGAGCTGAGGCGTTGCTGCATTAAGATTGACCCGCCGCGGCTCTGCACGGTCAAGCTGGCCCGCAAGTTCTTTCCGGGACAGCCGAGTTACAGTCTGCATAAGTTGACGCAGGCGCTTGAACTGCCGGAATTCAATCATCACCGCGCTCTGGACGATGCGCTTGCGGCGGCTGAAATTCTAAAGCTTGCCTACAATAAGGTGGGGCCGGAAAAAATCCTTAAGGAAGTGAAGAACCTCTCGACCCCGAAAAAAGCGAAGGTTGTTTAGAGCAATCCCGCTTTGTATTTCATCTTCAGAATGCGGGCGGCGGATTCTTCGATGCGTTCGCGGTAATATTTGCTCTGCTTGGAAAGTGCTGCAAGGTAGTTCACCATTTCGACCGCTTTCTGCGGGTAGGTGATCATGAACATGTCGTTCCCTGCCATGAGTGCCGTTCGCACGAGTTTCCTGAAGTCCTTGGCGGGGTAGTTCTTGCTGCGGACGCGCTCATTGCCGCTGACCCAGGCGCGCAGGCTGACTCCCCACAGGTCGTCGGTCAATATGACTGTTTCGGGCGACATGTCGCGGGCCATTTTCACAATCTTCGGTTCGAATACGGCGGGGCGGCTCGAAATGCGCACAAAGCTCACGCTGCTCATCATGGTCACGGGAATGTCGCTAGCGAGTGTCTTGAAGAATTCCACGTTCTTCGCGACCTTTGCCTTGGGTGTCGAGCTCACGGCAATTTGATGGTCGCTGTTGGTCCAAGAATCGTAACCCGGGAAATGTTTTGAAACGCAGGCAACGTTGCTTTCGCGCATGCCCTGCACAAAGGCTCGAACCTTGGGGGCGTTCAGGGTGTCTTCGCCCCAGGAACGCTTGGAATCTTCCATAAACGAATTCTTGCCGTGGCTGTCCTTGGCGGGGTCCAGTACGGGTGCGAGGTTCAGGTTGATGCCCACGCTGTCGAGTACGGCGCCAATTCTTTGTGCAAGGACTCGTATCGAGTCTTCGCTCATGGTGCGCATCTGCTTCGCGCTCGGCGTATGTTCCCACTTGGATGAAATTACCGAGATGCGGTTCACGAGTCCGCCTTCCTGGTCTGCGGCCACCAGCGGCCTGATGCGCATGGAATCGTTCACGGTGCGGATGTTCTCGGTGAACTTGTCCAAATTTTTCAGATGATTTTTCATCACCAGGTAACCGCCGAATTCGTGCTCCAGCATGAACGAAGCGGGTGTCATGTAGACCATCACCATCTGTGCTGCTTTCTGCTTAATGCTAAGCGAATCCCACAGCGGCATGAGCTCGTGGGGGAGGCCGTAGGGGGTCTCGACTTCTATCGATTCCGTAAGCGAGTTCAGGGGTACAAACCTGTATTCGGGCAGAGAATCCTCCGCCTGCACAAAGGCGAATGCCGCAAGAAAAATGGTGACTGCTCTTTTTAGGTGCATGCCGCGGGCTACTCTGCCTTCTTCTTTCCGAAGCGGCGGGGTTTGAATTCGCGCGGCGGGAAGTCGAACTTGATCTTGCCGCCTTTATCTAGGTACAAGTAGGCGTCAAAGGTGCGGTGGGTCTTGTTGCTGCGGAAACCCTTCAAAAGCGTCGTCTTTTCGCCGGCGAGCATCTTCTTGATTTCTTCGAGCGGGATTTCTTTACCGAGCAAAATCTTCGGGAGCGTAATGCCGCTGGGTTCCTTTTTGAGGTAAGAATCGCTCACGTAACCGGTCATGGTTTCGTACACGGCGGCGCCGTCCACAGGTGACTTGCCGACTTCGGCGCCGACTTCCACTTCTTCGGGCTTTTCGTCGAATACGAATTCAATCTTGTTTTCGTCGTTGATGATGACTACTGCAGAGAATTCAGCACCGCGCTTGCTGCGGAATCCGGTAAGCGGGCCGATTTTACGGTTGGTCAGGAGCTCGGTGATTTCTTCGGGGGTGAGCCTCTTGCCGCCAATCATCTTGCGGATGACGATTCCGTCTTCGGTGGTGTAGCGGCTCACGGTTTCAAAGACCTTCTTGCCGTTCACGGGGCTGAAAGAGGCTTCGCCGGTGGTGCTTTCTTCCTTGAATCCCTTGATGTTTTTCACCATGGTGCGCGTCATGTCGACGATGCCTTCCATGAACTTTTCGCGGGTTTCCTTGCCCTTCTCGATTTGCTCCATTTTATATTCCCAGTTGCCGGTGAGTTCCGGGCTGGTGAGCGCTTCGATGTCCATGGCCTTTAGCACCTTGATCAGGTCAAATGCCTTCGCGGTCGGAATCATGTCCTTGCCGTCGCGAACCACGTATTTGTCGCTGACGAGCTTTTCGATAATGGCGGCGCGCGTTGCCGGCGTTCCAAGGCCGCGTTCCTTCATGGCGTCGCGGAGTTCTTCGTCTTCCACTAACTTACCGGCGCTTTCCATCATCGAAAGCAGCGTGCTTTCGGTGTAGTGTGCGGGCGGCTTGGTAAAGTCTTCTTTTTCTTCGAGGGCGACCGTCTTGGCCGACTTGCCCTTGAGTGCCGGAATGTTCGATTCTTCGTCGCTGTCCTTGCCGTACACGGCCTTGAAACCCGGATCAATAAGCACCTTGCCTTCGGTGAGGAAAGTCTCGCCTTCCACGGTTGTTACGCGGGTGGTGTTTTCGTACTTGGCGGGCGGGAAGAACACAGCGATGAATCGCTGGCAAATCATCGTGAAAATTTTCTGTTCGGCTTCGGTGAGTCCCGAGGGCATCACGCCGGTAGGGATGATGGCGAAGTGGTCCGAAATCTTGGAATTATCGAACACCTTGGGTGTCTTCACGACCCAGTTGTTCTTGAGGGCGGTCTCGGCGAACTTGGCGAGCGGGCCTTCGATCTTTCCAAGAGTCGCCTTCACCGGGGCCACGTAGTCTTCGGGCAGGCAGCGGCTGTCGGTACGCGGGTAGGTGGTCGCCTTGTGGCGTTCGTACAGGGCCTGCGCAATCGAGAGGGTGGTCTTCGCGCTAAAGCCGAAGCGGTTGTTCGCTTCGCGCTGCAGTGTCGTCAAGTCGTACAGCGGGCCGCACTTCTGGAGCGAGGGGGCGGACGTTTCTTCGACGGTACCGACCTTGCCCTTGCATTTTTTCAAGATATCCTTGACTTTACTCTCGTCAAAAATCTGCTTGATTTTGTCCTTGCCGTCTTCCTTGTTGGCGGTGAACCACTTGCCTTGGTAGTGGCTGCCGTCGTTGTCGAACTCGGCTTCTACGGTCCAGAACTTTTGCGGCACAAACTGCAGGCGTTCTTCTTCGCGGTTCACGATAATGGCAAGCGTCGGGGTCTGCACGCGGCCACACGGGGTCACCTGGAATCCGCCCATGCTGCTGTTGTAGGCGGTAAGGCCGCGGCTTCCGTTCATGCCAATGAGCCAGTCGGCTTCGCTACGGCAAAGGGCGGCGGCCTTCAGGTTTTCCATTTCGGCGCCGTCGCGCATGTTTTCGAAAGCTTCCTTGATTGCGGCCGGGGTCATGCTCTGCATCCACAGGCGCTTGATGGTCTTGCCCGTGAACTTGCCCTTGAGCACGTACTGTAATATATAGAAGAAAATCAGTTCACCTTCGCGGCCCGCATCGCATGCGTTCACGATGGTCGTCACGTCCTTACGCTTGATGAGCTTAGAGAGAGCCGAAAGTTGTCCGCGGGTGGCAGGCGTTGCGACTAGCGGGAATTCTTTCGGGAGCATGGGGAGTGTGCTCATTTCCCACTTCTTGTACTTTTCGTCGATTTCTTTCGGGTCGGCGATTTCGACCAGGTGGCCGATGGCATGGCTCACGATGGTGGTGTCGCTTTCGTAGTGCGTCTTTTCGTTCTTGAAGTTCTTTTGCCCGAGTACGCGCACCAGATCCAGGGCCACGCTCGGTTTTTCGGCGATAATTAAAGTCTTGCCTTCAACCGGGGCCTTTGTTGCTGCCTTCGTTGTCGTTTTCTTTGTCGTTGCTTTTTTTGTCGTAGTTGCCATCATTATTTCCATTTAAATCGTCCGAACAGGCCGAAAAGCACGGCCAGCACGGTAAAGGGGGCGTGGATAAATTCCACAGGAATGCACCATTTTAAGAGGTGTTCCTGTCTGAATATCCTAAGCCCGCGGAGTATCAGAACTAGGTCGCCAATGCACTTGGCGATAAATGCGATTACGGTCGCGATAAAAATTTCGAAGCTGAACGGCGAAAGCACCGCCGCAATACACTGCATGGTCAGGAACAGGAACACCATGCTGAGCACGAATACGATTTTCGGCGTATAATATATAGTCTTCGAAGCCCAGCGCTTGCGCTGCTCCCAGAGTTCCTTCAGGGTCTCCTTGCCGTTCGTGGTCACGAAGGTGCTTTCTGCAATGCAGTAGCGCATGGCCCAGGGGCGGTCGGCGGCAAGTTTCTGCATCAAGAGGTCGTCGTCGCCGCTCTGGATCTTGATGACATTGTCGAACCCGTGCACGCTCTTGAAGAAGCTCTTGCGGTAGGCGAGGTTGTTGCCGGTGCTCGTAAGGGGGAGTCTCATGGCGAGTCCAGCGGTACCCGCGACGCGGTAGATTAGCGTCTCGATCGCCTGCATGCAGATGAGCACGCTCGACTTGCCGGGAATCGTCGGAATGTACGAATGTCCTGCCACAAGTTCAATTCCCGGTTCAAATTCGGCGACAATCCCTGTAACCCAGGTGGGTTTCACGATGCAGTCGGCGTCGGTAAGGCAGAGTATTTCCCCTTCGCAAGCGTCAATCAGTTTCGAAAGGGCGTGCTTTTTTGGGCTCACTCCTTCGGGAATCTCTTTTATAGTCAGAACATGCAGTTTCGGGTTTTGGGCGGCATATTCCGCAAGAATTTTCGGGGTGTCGTCATCGGACCTGTCGTCGGCGACCCAAATATCCCAGTCTCCCCGGTAATCCTGTGCCAGTACCGAGTCCAGCGTTGCCCGGATTCCCTCGGATTCGTTGCGGGCGGCAATCAGGATGCTTACCCTGGGGGCGGGCTCCACGTCGGAATTACCCACACGCACGGTGCCGAGTGCACGGAAAAAGCGTGCCTCCAGGACTATATAGAATAGTCCGAACACAGCCAAAAGGCCGATGACAAGGTATGTGAGCACCGTAAAAAACATTTTCCGCGCAAAATTTAGTTCATCGGGGCTGATTTGAAAAATGCGATTCTCTTAAAACGGCCCGTTTTTTTGAACGACCTTCGTTTTTTTGCGAAAAAACGCAAATCCTGTCGAGGTTGATTAATTCTTTAGCTCCGGATGCTTGTCGGCGATATGTCTCGCGAGGTACACGAAGGGCGTGTCCATCAGGGTGGTCACGACAAAGATGCAGTAACCGAAAATCAGTATTTCGCCAATCGTTTCCCAGGGAAAAACGCCTGCAAAGGCAAGCAGGTTGAATGCCAGTACATTGATTAGCTGGCTGACAAGGGTAGATCCGTTGTTACGAATCCAAAGGTATCCTCTCTTGTCGTGGAACTTCTTTGCGGTCCACTTCCACCAGGCGTGATACGCCCAGACATCGAATAATTCGCATAGGGCGTATGCGAACAAACTAGCGAGCATGACGCGCGGCGTGTTTGAAAAGACGGTACGGATAGGTTCTGCCATGGTGTCGCCAGCTGCCGGAATGTACAGGAACCAACTCTGCGAAATCAGGATAAAGGTGACATTTGCCAAAATTCCGATTCTGACGCAGCGACCAGCTTCTTTCTTGCCGAAGATTTCGCTCATGATGTCGGTCGCGAGGAACGACGATGCGAAGATGACGTTTCCGAGGGTGGTGTCAAGCCCGAAGGCATGCACTAGGATTAGCACCTCGATATTGGCGGCAATGGTGCAGATGACGGTCCACGC
>NZ_CALEFV010000259.1 GCF_937877005.1 uncultured Fibrobacter sp.
CTTTCGCAAATATCTATATGCAACCGTTAGTTGACGGAATTATTCGTATAAAAGTCACGAAATCAGATTCAGTCCGCCCATTCGCTGTGCTAGCTTCAGATACATTTTCTCTAAAAATTCAGGCTCATTGGCGGGCGATATCACATTGTCAGGATGCTCCGGCATGACCCAGGGAAGAGTCATCTCCCCTACCTCCAAAATAAAGAACCTGTCCTCGCGGGGCTCCGCCGAAACCGGAACACCATTTACCATAATGGGAGCAAGGCCCGGTTTCACAATGGTTCCCCGAACCCGGTACCCTGCCAGATACATGGTTGGCTCAAAAGGATACATCTCCACGGGACCGTCGATATCCAGTCCAAATTGTTTCAGGAACGGAATCAAATCCGGATAGCATCGACGCACGGTTCTATAGTAGTTTTCGCAGTAACCGCAGGTGCAATGGTCGGCAGCAGCAAAGGAGGAATGCTCCTTCGTTGCATCCAGATCAATGTCAAATTCCCAGTCATTGATTTGAAGCTTCAAGGTTCATTCCTCCCCATTTTATTTTACTGCATCCAGAATCAGCTTCACCAGCTCATCCCGGCCCAGGCCCTTTTCCGCAGAGAAGGGCACGAGCACGACCTCCTCGGGTAATTCGAGGTCGGTGCGGATGGTGGCGAGGTTCTTCTCGATCTCGCTCTTTTTCAGCTTGTCCATCTTGTTGGCCACCACAACGAAGGGGCAGCCGGTCTGGAGGAAGTAGTCCGCCATGGTGATGTCGTTCATGGTGGGGGCGTGGCGGGCGTCCACGATCAGGATGCCCAGGGTGATCCGCCCGGAGGCGAAGTAGCCCTCCATGAGCTTGCCCCAGCGCTCCTTCTCGGTCTTGGGGACCTTGGCATAGCCGTAGCCGGGCAGGTCCACGAAGTAGCACTTCTTATCCACCAGGAAGTAGTTGGCATGGGTGGTCTTGCCGGGAGCCTCGCCCACCCGGGCGAAGTTCTTCCGGTTCAGGATGCGGTTGATGACGCTGGACTTGCCCACATTGGACTTGCCCGCAAAGGCGATCTCCGGCAGCGTTCTCGGAGGCAGACCCTCCAGGGTGGCACCGGATTTGACAAATTCCACATTATGCAGATTCATGTTTTACCTCACTGGCAGAGCGCTGCCGCCTCACGCTGGCGAGGAGGCTCTGCGGGGATGTTGACGGATTCCGCTTCCACAGGAGCGGGATTCAGCGCAGCCTCCAGGACCGTGCTGACCTCCTTGGCAATGACGAAGTTCAGCTTGCTGCGCACCGTCTGATCGATGTCCTGAAGGTCCCGCTCGTTGGCGGCGGGGATGATGACGGTCTTGCAGCCGTGGCGGTAGGCCGCCATGGTCTTCTCCTTCAGACCGCCAATGGGCAGCACCCGGCCCCGGATGCTGACCTCGCCGGAATTGACCGTTTCCTGAGATCCGTCGGGATAGGCCACCAAAAGCCCGCCGTCAGCGGTTAGGTCCACAGCTCTTCCGTGACGCACACCATCACCCCCAACGATGGAAATTTCTTGTCCCAACGTGATGCAATCCTTTTTGTAATCTGCCATAAAATCCTTAGACAGCAGTTGACGGTCCATTTTCCAAAGGGCTTCTATCATTTTTGCGGTTAGCTTGGGAAGGTTCACATCTCGGCCCAATGCGATTTGCAGAGAAATTGCAATATCCCGAATTTCCGCGGGGAAATCTTCGTACTGCTGTGTGCAGTTAATGCCTACGCCCACAACGGCGTATTGGACAATGCCGTGTTCCACACAAAGCTCTGTTAGAATACCGCCCAGCTTTTTTTCTTGTAGAATTAAATCGTTAATCCATTTAATGCGGGGTCGCAAACCCGTGACCTGCTCCACTGCGTCGCACATAGCCACACCCACTGCGCAGGTCAGGCGCATCAGCTGTTCGGCGGTGCCGTAGCGGCTGGTGGGGGAGTAGTAGCCGGTCACCTGGTAGCCCCAAGATTCGTCCAGCGGGTGTTCGGCAAGCGGCAAGAATTCCACGTGGGTGTAACCCATTTCCTTGAGGTACGGAATCAGGGTGTCGGCAAGTTCGTCCCAGTTCAAGAAACGATCCGGATTCGCGGGGTCGCGGCGCCAGGAACCGGCGTGGACTTCGTAAATGTTCATGGGCGAACCGAAGACCTTGGTGGCCCAGTGTGTCTTCATGTAAAGGTCGTCGCCCCATTCGTAGCCGTCGAGGTGCGTGGTGATGGAGGCGGTTGCCGGGCGGACTTCGCTGAGCTTTGCGAGCGGGTCCACCTTGACATGTAGGTTTCCATCGGCACCGTGAATTTCGTAACGGTAGAGTTCTCCTTCGCCAATGTTCGGGATGAAAATTTCCCAGATGCCGGAACTGCCGAGCATGCGCATCTGGTGACGGCGACCGTCCCAGCTGTTGAAGTTTCCGACGACAGAAACGGAGCGTGCGTTCGGAGCCCAGACTGCGAAGTGTACTCCCTTGAAACCCTGGTGCTCGACCAGATTTGCACCCAGCTTGCGGTAGAGTTCATAGTGCGTGCCGCTTGAAATCAGGTGGATGTCGAAGTCAGAAAGGACCGGAAGGAATGCGTAGGGGTCGACGAGCGTGTATTCGTTGTCGCTACCTTGCCTGATGATAAGCTTGTAGAAGAAGGGCTCGTATTCTTTGTCCAGGATGGCTTCGAAGAAGCCCGTGTCGCCGAGCTTCATGAAATCGAATTCGTATTCGCCGTCGCAGGATTCACCGCGGATAAAGCTTGCCTGCGGCTGGTAGGTGCGGATGACTGTCTTTACGCCCCTATCTGTATTGAGAGGGTGGATGCCCAGGATCGAAAACGGGTCGCGCGTGTCAAAATTCCAAATAGCGCACATGTCTTCAGCCGTGAGGCTTGTAAAATCATTCCATTCCATAAAAACTCCTGTATTTGGTATAGGCCAAGGAGGACCCAAAACACCTTGTTGCAATAATGTAAATATAACATTAAGATAAAAGAAATGTGAAATTTTCTTTTAAAAGCCCAATCAATTCTATATTTGGTGGCATGTATAGGCGTGTCCTTACCATTCAGGATATTTCGTGTTTCGGGCAGTGTTCCCTAACGGTCGCACTCCCGATTATTTCGGCATGCGGTATTGAGACGGCGGTGCTTCCGTCGGCAGTCCTTTCGACTCATACGGGGGGCTTTACCGGCTGGACCTTCAGGGACCTTACTAGCGATATGCAGCCTATTAGCGAACATTGGCGCGAGGCAGGAATCAAGTTTGACGCTTTTTATACGGGTTACCTCGGTTCTATCGAACAGGTTAATATCGTCCGCGACATCATGGATACGAACGGGGTTGAGAATGCCATGCGCGTGGTGGATCCTGCCATGGCGGACAACGGTAGCCTATACCCCGGTTTCAACGTGGAATTCGTGGGCGCTATGAAGGACCTTTGTGCAGCTGCCGACGTGATTCTTCCAAACATGACGGAAGCTTGTATGCTGACGGGGACGGAATACCGCGAAACCTATGATCGCGAATTTGCCGAGACACTCTGCAAGAAACTCTGTGACCTGGGCGCACGATCGGTAGTTCTGACAGGTGCCGGATTCCGTCCGGACTATACGGGCGTTCTGCTTTATGATGGCAAGACTTTCAGCTATTACGAACACAAGAAGATTACCAAGGGCTTCAATGGCACGGGTGACTGCTATGCCTCGGCCTTCGTCGGCTCGCTTCTGCGTGGTCGTTCCATGGTTGAGGCGGCGCGTATTGCCGCAGACTTCGTACTGGAATGCATTGAAAAGACCTACGAAGACAAGGAACATTGGTACGGCGTCAAGTTTGAGTTGGCTTTACCCAAGCTGATTGAAGAACTGGCAAACGGATAGGAGATTTTATGGCGATTGCGATGGAAGATACGGTGAACCCGATGGAATTTACGCAGGTGTTCAAGGTGACCCCCGAGATGATCGATGACAATCATCATTTCAATAACGTGTGGTCGGTTCAGTGGATTCAGGATATAGCGATAGCCCATTCCGAATCGGTGGGTGGCACGGCTTTGATGCGTGATTTGGGGGCTGGCTGGATGATTCACGTGCAGCATGTGGAATACAAGAACCAGGCTTTTCTAGATGATGAAATCCGCGGGATTACATGGGTAGCCGCTTACGGCAAGGTCGTGAGCTTACGCAAGTGTCGGTTTGAGCGAGTCTCTGACGGCAAGGTGATTTTCGAATCGGAAACCCAGTGGGTACTTGTCGACATGAAGCGCGGACGCCCCATGGCCATTTCCGATGAAATGAAGAAACTGTACGTGGGACACTAAAGAAATTTTTTCGCGATTCGTTGGAGTCTTGCGCGCCAGCTTTTTTCGTTGTCTTTGTGGTACGGCGGGTAAAGGAATTTCATGGCGTCGAGTGCGCCCTGGTGCATGATATTGCGTTCGTGGCTAAATGTCTTGAATCCGTATATTCCGTGATAATTGCCGGTACCGCTCATGCCGACTCCGCCAAAGGGTACTGACAGGTTTTCGATTTGCAGGATGCAGTGGTTCACGCAGGTGGAACCCGAAGTGGTGCGGGCGATGACATTGTTGATATTAGCTTCTGATTTGCCGAAAATATAGAGAGCGAGTGGCTTGGGGCGGCTCTGAACGAATTGAAT
>NZ_CALEFV010000260.1 GCF_937877005.1 uncultured Fibrobacter sp.
AGCCGAGCTTGGTCTTGGTCTGCGATTCGAAAACCGGTTCCTGGATGCGCACGGAGATGGCGCCGATAATGCAGTTGCGCACGTCGGCCGGGTCCAGGTCCTTCTTGAAATGGTCTCGGGCGCCCTTCACAATACCTTCGCGGAAGGCCTGCTGGTGCGTACCGCCCTGGGTGGTATGCTGGCCGTTCACAAAGCTGTAGTAGTGTTCGCCGTACTGGTTGCCGTGCGTAAAGGCGACTTCGATATCGTTTGCCTTAAAGTGGGCCACCGGGTAGCGGATAGAATCGTCCACGTGGTTCTGCAACAGGTCCAAGAGTCCGTTCGGGCTGTTGTAGGTTTTGCCGTTCATCACCAGCGAAAGTCCGTTGTTCAGGTAGGCGTAGTTCCATACCTTTTCTTCCATGTAGCCCGGCAAGAATCGGAAATTCTTGAAAATGCTGGCGTCCGGTTCGAAATAGATTTCGGTACCGTTCTTTTCGGTCGTATTCTTTTCGCGTTCTTCGCGGACAAGCTTGCCCTTGCTGAATTCGGCTTCCTTGACGCGACCGTCGCGGAAACTCCTGACGATGAACTTGGTCGAAAGCGCGTTCACCGCCTTGGTACCCACACCGTTCAAGCCCACGGACTTCTGGAAGGCTTCGGAGTCGTACTTACCGCCGGTGTTAATCTTCGATACGCAGTCGATGACCTTGCCCAGCGGAATGCCGCGGCCGTAGTCACGTACGCGGGCGCTGTGGTCTTCGATGTCAATAATAATCTGCTTGCCGGCACCCATCACGAATTCGTCGATGGAGTTGTCGATAATTTCTTTCACCAGCACGTAAATGCCGTCGTCGGGGCTGTTGCCGTCGCCGAGCTTGCCGATGTACATACCCGGACGTTCGCGGATATGTTCGTTCCATTCCAGTGTTCTAATGCTGTCTTCGGTATACTTTGCTGCTGCCATAGTAATTAGAAACTCTCGTTAAAATTTTAGTCGGTACAAAGATAAACATTTTTTTTGACAGCTGAGTGTCAAAATCGCTTCGAACACAATATAGCAAAAAAAATAAAAAGTGTTCAGATGAGCAGTTTGTAGTCCTATCCGAGGTCTTTCTTCATGGCCCGGATAGCGTTTCCGCGGTGACTGATGCCTTTCTTTTCGGATAGTTCCATCTGCGCAAAGGTGCGGTCGAAACCATCGGGAACGAATAGCGGGTCGTAGCCGAATCCCATGTCGCCGGCGGGAACATGGGTTATCTGTCCGCGGCATTCGCCTTCGTAAATCTTGGGCTTGCTTACTACGAAGTTTCCGGGGGCGTCCTGCGTGACGGTTTGATATGAAAGGGCGCAGAAATAGCGTGCGGATCGGTCTGTCACGTTTTGGAGCTTCTGCATCAGTTTGTCGTTGTTGGCTTGGTCATTGCCGTGGTAGCCGCAGTAACGCGCACTGTAGATTCCCGGTTCCCCGTTCAGAGCGAAAACCTCGAGTCCCGAGTCGTCGGCAAGTACGGTTGCCTCGATTTTTTTATCGGCGAGCCAATGTGCAACGGTGTTTGATTTGATGATGGCGTTCGCTTCGAAGGAATCCCCATCTTCGACGATGTCTTCCTCGAAACCGATATCCTTGAGTGTCTTGAATTCGTTGTTCTCGGTCCCTAAAATATGGGCAAAATCGCGAATCTTGCCGGGATTGCCGGTCGCAATGATAAATAGGCGTTTCATCTTGATGCTAGTATTTTACGGGTTTCATTACAATCAGGATGGCGTCAACGACTATTCCGACGCCGCAGAGTCCGCCCGTGCAGAGCCAAAGAATGCCTGTCCAGATCTTGCCTTCGTAAAATCGGTGCAGTCCAAGATACCCAAGTAAAATGCAGAGTGCGAGGGCGATCCATTTATTGTGTTCACCTTGTGCTGGCATAGTAACTCCTGTTTTTCCTTAATTTAGAAATTTTATGGTCAACTTTTATATATTGTTATCGTGAAAAGATTATTATCTGTATTGACGACTGTTTTCGGGCTTTGTGCCTGTGCTTCAAATAACAATATTCCCGTGACGGAAGGGGCGC
The DNA here is from genome assembly GCF_937877005.1 of uncultured Fibrobacter sp. Taxonomy (GTDB): domain Bacteria; phylum Fibrobacterota; class Fibrobacteria; order Fibrobacterales; family Fibrobacteraceae; genus Fibrobacter. The sequence goes on from NZ_CALEFV010000260.1 coordinate 2,052, forward strand.
CGCAGGCATCGTCTGCGGAATCTTCGTTGGAACGCCCGGCGGTACTTCCGCCGCAGCCTTCGACTCCGGTAACGGTTTTCGAAATGAGGATTGCATCTGCCGACAAGCAGATACGCGTCGTTGATAGGCCGACGCTAGCCGCTCTCGATTTTGCAGCTTATTTTAACAATCCCATCCGCTTGGCTGGCAAGGACGAAAAGCCCGAGAACTATGCTGGCAAAATGTCCAAGGTAAAGCTTGAAGAGTATCCGTTTCCGATGCTGGATTCGATTTCGGGCTATGAACCGCCGATTTTGGCGGGCCGTCAGCCAGTTGTCTGGGAACCCCTTTCTAAGATTCTCTATGCCCAGACGGGTAACGATTCCCTAGGCCATTTGCTTGGTGCCATTGAGGCCGTCAAGTGGGACGAACCTGAAGTGTTCCGTGCATTCCAGACAGT
>NZ_CALEFV010000261.1 GCF_937877005.1 uncultured Fibrobacter sp.
AACGCCTTGGCGCGAATATTCCTGAGCGACACAAAGCCCCAGTAGCGGCTATCGGCAGAATTGTCGCGATTGTCGCCCATCATAAAGAACTGCGGTGTCTTGACCACATAGGTTTCGATCGGACGGCCTCCCAGAAGCAACCTGCGGCGAATTTCAAACTTAGACAATGCCTGCGCATCGAGCGTATCGCCCGCCATGCCTTCGACCGTAGAGCCGCCATCTTGCGGGGCGTCGACTTCAATTGTCTCCCCCGTGCCGGTGCTATCTTCTTCGGCCTTGTTCAGAAGCGCCACGTTGCCTTCCAGGTCGCGCAGGAGCGAGCCTTCGAACGCCATGTAGCTAACCGGGCGCATCAGCCCTCCGCGAAGGTTCGGGTCTATCATCGGCAAGTAGCCAATGCGGGCAAGTTCCCTAAAGTAGGCAAACGACATCACGCCCGAAACCGTGTCTCCCTGAGTCAGACGCTGCTGAATCACGGTGCGGCTACGGCGGAACAATTCGTTGAGGGCTAAGCCGCGATCGTTCTCGACAGGCACCTTGAAGTCTTCGAAATCGTAGTTGTTGACCTCGACGGAATCCTTCCACAGAGAAATTTCAAGTTCCACCGGTTCATCCGGATTTTCCTGAGCCACGAGCGAACGCAGCCACCACAGCTTTTCTAGCGGAAGGCTTGCCACGTCGAAGGTGTCCCCGACCGAAGGCACCACGAAGGATTCGAGTTCATCCCGCGGAGAATAGGTACGCGCAGCGGCTGTATACTTGCCACGACCCGGCAAGGGGTCTTGTAGTTTCCCATTCACATAGAGACGCCCCTTATGAACGGCCACCGTATCACCGCTCACCGCCACGCAACGTTTAATGTAGTCCTTTGGGCCATCTGCGTAATGAATCAAGTGCGGCTGTCCATCGAGCGGCTGGTGGTCCCAGTAGAGGTTGCCAAACATGAGCGCATTGAACAAGTGCGTGTAGCGTTCTGGATTGCCATCGGGGTATTCAGGCTCACCCGGATAGCGGAAAATCACCACGTCACCCTTCGCAGGGTATGTATAACCGGGAAACTTCTGGTTGCTAAACGGAATCGGAGAACCATAGGTGAACTTGAGACCCAGCAGAAAGTCGCCCGTATGCAGCGTATCTTCCATCGACCCGCTCGGAATCTGGAACGCCTGAATCACATACTGGATCACAATCAGCGCGAGCGCCACCGGGACAATGATTTCCCGAAGGAGCCCTTTCACAAACTTTTTCCACGAAAACGGCTGTTTATCTTTTTCCATAAAATTCAACGTTAAAGAATGACAAGTGCAATTTAGAAAAACGCGAATGACTCTACAGTGTTCTAATCTTCTTGACCAAGGAGCGGCTCACCACCAGCTGGGTTGCTGCCTTGTCGCGGAGCACCATCACCATGCGGCCCGCATCACCCTTGCGGCATTCGGCAATGTAGTCGATCGCCACGATATGGGAACGGTGGACTCGGGTAAAATGTTTCGGGTCCAGTTTCTTTTCCAGTTCCACCAGCGGGGTATCAATCACGTACTGACCGTTCACGGTGTAAACTGTCGTGTACTTTTCTTCGCTATGGAAACGGATTACCTCGTCAATATTCACAAATACAATGCGGTCGCCCACTTTCACCTGCAAGCGCTGCAGGTAGAGTCCGCTCATGTCCACCAGGTTACGCAGCTTTTCCCAGTTCAAGTCGGACGGGATTGCCGTGTCGTCCACTTGCGGAATCATCTTGCGGAGTTTTTCAATCGCAGAGGTCAAACGTTCCGGAGCCACCGGCTTCAAAAGGTAATCCACCGTATTTTCTTCGAACGCCTTGAGCGCGAAATTGTCAAACGCCGTCGTGAATATCACGAGCGGGACATCGTCCCCTTGCAAAGAATGCAACACTTCAAACGCATCCATGTCAGGCATCTGGATATCCAAAAACACCACGTCAGGCATCATCTCGTGAATCATCTTGACGGCCTGCGCACCGGAGCCCGCCTCCCCCAAGATTTCAATCTCGGAGGCATAAGGTTCCAAAAGCGAAATCATGCGCTTGCGGGCAAGCGGTTCGTCGTCAATGATTAGTGCAGTACACTGCATATTACTCCTTAGGCTGTTCTTCCTTCTTGACTGAATCGGCAGCGGCAGAATCTGTTTTCTTCGTAAGCGTCTTCGGCGCTACCTTGAAAATGCGAATCAGCTCGGCCTTCATTCCGTCTTCATCTTCATAAACCGTGCCTGCGGCCGTCATATATTGCAAATTGCCGAACTTGGCACGCTTAAAGTTCCAATGGCCTTTATCGCCAGCGAGCGTCACCTTGATTGTACTGTCGGTAATTGAATAAGTTCCCTTCAGGGAATCCGTTTCCATCGTGTCCTTCAAAACCAGCTGGATTGCTTCGACAGAGCTATCCTCACCAAGAGTCATACGCACCATACGGCTGGTGCAATCGTCACACGGCAAGCGGCCAGAATAAAGTCCCGGTACATCCTT
>NZ_CALEFV010000262.1 GCF_937877005.1 uncultured Fibrobacter sp.
TGATAATCATTTTTCTTCGGTTTTTTCGATAAAAATTTTCCTTGATTTCAGGTATTATCGGGTGATTTTTAACAAAATCCTTTCGTGCAGACTCTCCGTTCTGTTGCTCAAGCTTGACGGCCTTTTCATAAATAGCTTTCTCATAATCGGACTTCATTTTGTCGGTCGTCTTTTTTGACAGGATATGCTTTTGGACGGCAATGATCGCGTCCTCGCTCATTCCAAATGACTTTGCCAACATCGCCACATATTCCTTATTCGAGCTACCAAGTTCAATCGGATTCTGCGAATAGATGTGCTGAGCCAAAATATCCGGTTCCATATCCGGATACTCGGAACAAGCCGCGAAGAATAGCGCAAGAAGCAGGAAAAGGAACTTCATCATATGGCAAATATAATCATTCGAATAAGTTGGATGGTTCAAGTGAGAAAAACTGTTTTCCTAAAAGCTATGCCCTAAAATTTATAGAACCACTAAATGCCCATCTTACCACAAAAACACTCAGTAAATAGTTTTTTGTAAAAATGTGCGATTTTTATAAAAATTGGGTAGGGAAATGTGTGGCTTCCTATGAAAACTGGACCGGAAAATGTGTTTTTGTTTGAAGATGTTTTACTTCATTGTTTATTTCCGCAATTTCAATGGCAAAATTGTTTACACAAGCACCCTGTCTGATTGCCTAAACAGCCATGTATAGCATCTTCATATTGATATAAAGTAGATGTGTGTTAATTAAGTGATAACAATTCCTCGCCTTCGCAGACATGACAAATGAAAAAATCTCCCCGCGCATTTTAATTGCACGGGGGTGTTCTTTTAAGGGAGATCCTTCGACGGAGTTTATCCTGAGCATGTCGAAGGACTCAGGATGACAATCTAAGTTCTGTCAGCTATTTCTACGAGCACTTTCTTTTTCTGCAAGTACTCAATACATTCTTCGGCAGATGCCTTGCGCGAATCAAACAAGAAAATGCGGCCTCCGTTTTCGTCGCCCATTTCCTTCATCTTCATGATGCGTACATAGCCGAGTTCCTTGCTCGCGACATAGCCCGTCACGTAATTCGGGTCATCGCTCACGCAAAATTCCGCAACCATTCCGGGGGCATTCGCCACCTTGGTTGCCAGCACGATGGCTTCGTTAAAGTGATTCTTGCAGCCATCCACTTCGCTTGAATGAAGCGCGTCCATATAAGTCGCGCGCACGCCGCGTTCGTGGTCCGGTTCCAGGCGCTCGCCCGTTGCGATATCGTACAGCATCGCACCACGCATCGGGAATGTCTCGCGCAAGAGCTCTTGCAATTTTTCGCGAAGCCCACTGCCAGAACCCATCAGCGGAGCAATCAGTCCAAACGCCTTCTCCAGCCCTTCCTGCCATGTTTCCACGTCTACACGTGTCACCGGCAAGGCTTTTAAAATCTGGATATCGCTTTCGTGAACCTTCTCAATTTTCACATTGATAAAATCCGGGTCGCCCTTGGAATGCGTCATGGCCCGGCGCACCATCGCTGTACACACAGCTTCGACAGAATCCCGATTTACAATGCGTTCTGCGCCGGAAATATGCTGTTCGCGTTTCTGTTCGCCCTCGCCCACTTGCTGCGAGGCACGCATTTTCAAGCTGTAATAATCCATATCACTCATGAAATTCGTCTTCGCCTTCTACGACAGGCGCGGGTTCACATTCGCCAATCATCTTGATGGCTTCGCAAATGCGATCAATTTCAGAATCAGTCGTAATGAACGGAGGCATCGTATACACGTAATTGCAGAAAGGTCTGAGCCACACGCCGGTTTCGCGAATCACGCGCAGGATATCATCCGCTGAAGGTTTCGCTTTCAGTTCCAGCACGCCAATCGCACCGAGAACACGCACGTCCGCCGCATTTTCAAGCGCACGGAGCGGCTCCAGATTCTGCTTAAGGCGTTTTTCAATCTGAGCAACCTTCCCCGCATAATCGCGACTTTCGAACAGCGAAAGCGAAGCAATTCCTGCAGCACAAGCGAGCGGGTTCGCCATGTAGGTGGGACCATGCATGAATGCAGGAATCTTGCTGTTCGTAATCGTTTCGGCGACCTTCTCGGACGCAACACAGGCCGCCATCGTAATGCTTCCGCCCGTGAGCGCCTTGCCAATGCACATGATGTCCGGCTTTATCCCCGCATGCATCATTGCAAAGCGCGGTCCCGTGCGATAAAAGCCCGAAGCAATTTCGTCCAAAATAAGCAAGATACCGTAACGGTCGCAAAGTTTGCGAAGCGCCTTCAGGTAACCCGCATTGTAAAGCCACATGCCGTTTCCACCTTGGAAAACGGGCTCGCAAATCACGGCAGCGATTTCATCTTTGTGTTCCTCGACAACGCGCTCCATCGAAGCGAAATCCGCCTGGTTCCAAGCCTCGTCAAAGCGGCAGTTCGGGCGTTCCGCAAAATAATGATGCGGCATGATTCCGCGGAAAAGCGTATGCATTCCATCCGGATCGCTAAGCGCCATCGCGCCTGCGGTATCTCCATGGTAACCGCCCTTCAAGGCGACCAACTTGCAGCGCTCCGGATGTCCGAGGGAATACTGGTACTGCACCGCCATCTTGGCGCTGCATTCCACGGCAATGCTTCCCGAATCCGCAAAGAAAATCTTGTTCAAGCCTTCGGGCAAAAAATTCACCAACTTTTCGCCCAACTCAATCGCGGGTTCATGCGTAAAACCGCCGAACATCACATGGCACATCTTTTCGCTTTGCTTCTGAATCGCCTCAACGATTTCAGGGGCGTTATGCCCATGCGCCATACACCACCAACTCGAAACGGCATCAATCAGTTTCAAGCCGTCTGCTGTTTCTATCGTTGTTCCGTGAGCTGTTTTGGCGAGAAATCTTGCGGGAGTATTTTTCAGCGCCGCATATGGATGCCACAAATGCTCGCTATCAAAATCTAAAAGTCTTTTCATCCGCGCCCAAATATAGAAAAATACTATATCGCCATCGACGCGCTAACATAGGTAATGCGGTTTACTCCAAATACACGACTTCACCCATTTGCGGCATAAGCACGGGCTTGCCCGATTCCTGGGCGGCGCGTTTCGCATTTTCCAGCGGTTCCGTGTACGAATGCTTGCTCAGGCAGAACTTGGAATGGTGAACAGTCATGTAGCGGTTCGCGCCCAGTTCCACCATTTCCTTGCCCAGGTATTCCGGCATGGTGTGGATAAGCGACCAGTCCTTGTTATACTGCCCGTTTTCAAGAATCGCCAAATCGATGTCGGTAAATTTCTTTCCGATTTTTTCGAAATGCGGACCGTAACCCGAATCACCGCCAATCCATATAGTGCGCTTAGGAGACTTGAACGCGAACGACGCCCACAGAGTCTTATTCTGGTGCAAATCACGGCCCGAAAAATGCCTTGCCGGAGTCGCCGTCACATTAAAGCCTTCGCCCAGGTCAACAGATTCCCACCAGTCAAGTTCCGTAAGTTTTTCAACGGGATACTTCCAGTATTCAAAATGCTCGCCCACGCCGAGGCCAGTCACCACGCGCTTTACGCGGGGTTCCAGTTCCGTAACCACCTGGTAATCCAGGTGATCCCAGTGGTCATGCGTAATCACCAAGTAGTCAATATCCGGCATGTCGACGGGCTTGTAGACGTCCGTTCCCTTGAACATCTTGTTCACGAAACTCACCGGCGAGCCCTGGTAGAAAACCGGGTCCACCAGCACTTTCTTTCCAGATAAATTAAGCAGGTACGAGGAATGTCCGAACCACACAATCCAATCGCGGTCCTGCGGTAGCGACTTCAGGTCCGTCTTGATGACGTTCAATGCGGTATCGGGAACGGTCTGACTCTTGTCACCGAACAGGAAATCCTTCCACACGGCAAACACGCCCCTGTCGCCGGTCATGGTGACGGTCTCGACCTCGTTCACGAACTGCTTGCCATCGTAATTCGGCGACTGCTTAATGCGTTCAAGGCGTTTGCCTTGCGGAATATGGCCGAAGCTCGCCTGCGATAGGAACAACACGCCCACATCTCCCAAAATAAAAAGTACAGATAAGATAATCGCCGTAATCATGAGTTTCTTGTTCTTTGCAAAACGCAAGCGCATCGTTCTCATTCTAGCGGATAAAGTTCGTGAAGATTTTCTTTTCGGCAACGGGCTGTTCTACACCCGCCTTCTTGCCCGCTTCGATGCTCTTCAGGATCCATGCCATGTTGCGGCCCAGTTCCTTCATAATCTGCACGCCTTCCTCGTCCTTCAGCACATCTTCAGGGCTAGAACCGTGAACCATGTTCCAGTAGCGCGATGCCACCATGGGCTGCTGTGCAAATGCCGGATACTTGTTCAGAGCATCAAGAGTAGCGCTGGTCCCTGCACGGCGGGCAGAAGCTACCGTTGCGGCGGGCTTAAAGAGCAGTTCCGCTTCGGCAATGCCATAAAGTCTGTCCAGGAACATCAGCATCTCGCCACTCGGGGATGCATAGTACACCGGAGAACCATAGACGACGGCATCGGCTGTTTTAAGGATTTCCTTGGCTTCGTGAACCACGGCGTCGGTTTCTCCCTTCAGCACGCGACCACCCACAAAGAAGATTTCCGTCTCGATGCCCGCGGCCTTGAGTTCGCCGGCCACGAGGCTCAGCGCCGTATAAGTGCAGCCCTTTTCGCGACGGCTACCATTGAATAAAACGACCTTCATGATAAATTCCTTTGTTATGAAAAATGTTTCTTTATTAAAAATCTACTTGTCAAAATCGTCCGGGGATTCAAACAACTTTTTCTTCAGATGCATGAAACGCCTTTCGTTGGTGGCGACATCCAGGTTGCCCACCCGAACCGCTTCCCGATACAGCAGTTCCTTGTAGAGAATCTTGTTCATGACCACCGTAAGGCGGGCCATTTCCTTTTCAAGAATCTTGCGGCGGTTTTCAAAAAGGGACAGCCTTTGAGGAAGCGTAGAATCACCCTCGTTGAACCACTCGATGTACTGGCGGATTTCCTTGATTTGTAATCCCGAATCCTTGAGGCATTCAATCATGGTAAGCCAGCGAAGGTCTTCGTCGCTGTAGGCCCGCACGCCCGAGGCATTCTTCTTGACAAAGGGAAGCAGGCCCTCTTTTTCATAGTAACGCAGGGTATAGGCCGAAAGCCCTGTCTTCTTGACGACATCACCTATGGAGTAACTCATATTTACAAAATATAAATATTTTCGCCCAAATGATAGAGTTAGAGTTAACTCTAAATAAAATTTTTCAACTTTTTTCACAAAAACTCAACACCTAGAGTAAACTCTAGGTGTTATATTTCTTATAGAACATTTTCATAAGGAGATTCTATGGCCTGTTTTGTCGTGCCAGCAGCAGAAGCTGCCATTGTCACTATCGTAAACATCGTTTTGGAGCACCGTAGTCAAAAAGCCATCGCCGAAGGCAAGGCCCTGCGAGAAGCGACATCGCCCAATGCACAACCATTCTATAAAAAGCTCAAGTCCCTTTCGCGCCTGCTGTGGGGCGGCTCCGCCCTGCTCGCCTTTGAGCACCTGTGGCATGGCGAAATCCAGCCTTTCTACCCGTTCCTGACGGCAGCCACGGACCCTGCGGCCATGAGTGAAGTTTACCATGAAATGGCGACGGTCGGCACATCTATGGCCGCCTTCGTAACGCTTTCCTGGGCAATGGTGCATTTTGTACGTAGCCGGATGGTCTCGACAGAACCCGCCACTGTAAAGGTCCAGGACAAGTAGGAGGTTCCCATGACTTTGTTGATAACCGTATTTGCAGCCGTCATCGCCACCATATTCTGGTACAGGGCCGGAGCTAAGGACGAAATGAATATTTCAACCTTGTGCTACCTCTACTGGGGTGCCTCCCTCATGTGGTTCATCGACGCCGTTTTCGAATATGCCGAACTTCGCGCCGAATACTTCACCCCCGCCGCAGCCGACATGCTGAACGACACCTTCCTCGGGTTCTCTGCTGTTGCCCTGGGACTTGTCATTTGGCTCGCCGCAGTCCTTTGGAAAGACCCGAAAGGTAAATGGCGCAACACGGTCAAGACTTCGTAGAAGGAGAATAAAATGGACAGAAGAGACTTTTTAAAAACCGCAGGCGCGGCAGCACTCGCTTCCGCCGTATTCACACCCGCTTTCGCGAAAGGGAAATCCATGGAACAGAAGGAACCCGGAAAGGACGTTTCCAACGTCTATTTCACCAAGGACCTGAGTGCCGCTGGCCTCATTAAGTTGTACAAGAAAATCAACGAGGGCATTACCGGTCGTGTTGCCATCAAGCTCCACACCGGCGAAAAGAACGGTCCCAATATCCTGCCCCGCGAATGGGTCAAGGAATTCCAGGCGCAGGTGCCTAATTCCAAGATTGTGGAGACCAACACCTGGTACGAAGGCGACCGCTACACTACCGAACAGCACCGCGAGACCCTCAAGGTGAACGGCTGGACCTTCTGCGACGTGGATATCATGGACGAAGACGGCGAAGTGATGCTCCCCGTAAAGGACGGCCTCATTTTCAAGGAAATGTCCATGGGCGCACACATCAAGAATTACGATTCCATGATCGTGCTGACTCACTTCAAGGGCCACGCCATGGGCGGTTTCGGCGGCTCCATGAAGAACATCGCCATCGGTTGCGCGGGCGGACGCCTGGGCAAGAAGATGATTCACGAATACGTGAAGGGCGGCCCCACCAAGATGGAACCGGGCGGCACGGCAGGCTGGAAAACCAGCGGAGCCCTGTTTATGGAAACCATGGCAGATTCCGCGAAGGCCACCTGCGACTTTTTCAAGGGCCACATCTGCTTTATCAACGTGTTGCGCCGCATGTCCGTGGACTGCGACTGCGCGGGCCTTTCTGCAGCGGAACCCAAGTGCCGCGACATCGGCATTCTCGCTTCCACAGACATCGTGGCGGTGGACCAGGCCAGCGTTGACATGGTTTACAAGCTCCCGCCCAAGGAACTTCACGACCTCAAGGAACGCATCGAGACCCGCGAAGGCCTGCACCAGCTCCCCGCCATGGAAAAGCTGAAGATGGGCAACCGTAAATACAGGATTATCGAACTGTAGCCTAGTTCGCGATGGCGCCGTAGACAATTTTTCGTCACCGTCGCGGATTATGTTATATTTCTAGGAAAAGGCAGGTAAAATATGTCCCTTGGAATTCCAGAAATAATCCTGATTGTGGTCGTGGTGCTCCTTTTGTTCGGGGCAAAGCGCATTCCTGAACTTGCACGTTCCCTGGGTAAGGCCCAGAACGAGTACAAGAAGGCGAAAGACGCCCTGAAGGAAGAAGCCGAAGACCTGCAGAAGACGGTGGAAAAAGCCGCCGAGGCAGAAGAAAAGAAAGGCTAATGTCCTCCAAACAGGATCAAGAGGCTACGCTGATTTCGCATTTGGAAGCGCTCCGACGCTCACTTTTGCGTTCTATTATAGCCCTTGCCATCGGCATAGTGCCCCTGTTCCTTGTTTCGCCCTACATTCTGGACTGGTTCTGTAAGCAAATTGCCCTGCAGGGCGGAGTCACGCTCCACTATTTTTCCCCGATGGAAGTGTTCCTGCTGCAGCTCAAGATTTCTGCACTGCTGGACTGCGTGCTGTTTTCGCCCTACATCGCCTGGAACATGTGGCAGTTCGTGCTCCCCGCCCTATACGACAACGAGAAACGATTCATCCGTTCCATCGTGGCCATGACCAGCGGACTCTTTATCGCAGGCGTCGCCTTCTGCCTTGTCGTCTGCTTCCCGCTGATTGTGCAGTTCGGCATGAGCTTTGCAAGCACGACATTGCAACCCGTATTCGGCGTCTCTAACCTGGTAACACTCGCGCTCTGGCTTTCGCTTGCCTTCGGATGCATGTTCCAGTTCCCGCTGGTGACCTACGCGTTAATCCGTGCGGGCATCGTGAATTACGAGACCGTCTGCAGCAAGCGCCCCTACGTGGTGGTGGCAATCCTTGTGCTAGCGGCCCTCCTCACGCCCCCCGATGTTGTTAGCCAATTGTTGCTCGGAGTCCCGACGTACCTGCTCTTCGAAGCGGGTCTCCTTGCGGCCAGGCATTACAAGGGGCGTGCCTTGAAAGAAGTCCACCCAGAAAACGCCCCGAACATCGCCCCGAGAGATTCGACTGCACCCGCGACGGAATCCGAGACTGCGCAGACCGCTGCGACGAACGAATCCGCGAAAGACCTCGCAGAAACCGACGCTCCCACAACAGATGAAATCGATTTCGCGGCACCTTCTTCAAAGTACCAGGTCGGTGCCGAAAAAGACGCCGACAAGTGGAAACCTTATTGATTTTTAAAAAAATTTATTTGCCTTAGAGTAAACTCTAAGTGATATATTAGAAGTATGAAAAAGTTTGTCTCAAAAGATTCCTTTGAAGACCTCGGTTTTGCCAAGCTGGACGTGAGTCGAGAATCGCGCACCGGCACTAGCGAGGCCGTTTATTGCGCAGGCAAGACATCGGAACAGCTCCTGAAAATTCTTAGAAAGTTCCGAGATAAAGGCTGCCGCGTGCTCGGGACAAAGTGCAGCAAGGAACAGGCGGAATTCATCGCAAATGCAGGTGAGAAAATCTGCTACGACGAACTTTCCCGGACGATTTCGTTGGCAGATGAAACGCCTGCCAGGCAGAAACGCGGAAGTTCCGGCGGCAAGGCATCGCAAACGGTTGCAAAACTCGGACCGGTGGCTGTTTGTTGCGCAGGAACGGCGGACCTGCCTATCGCCGAAGAAGCCGCCAAGACGCTGGAATTTAACGGCGTGAAGGTCTTGCGCCAATACGACGTAGGGATTGCGGGGCTGCACCGCCTGCTTTCGAAGGTGGAGGAAATCCGCAAGGCTTCGGTGGTTATCGCCGTCGCCGGTATGGAAGGCGCCCTGCCGGGAGTCATCGCGGGCCTCGTGAAATCGCCCGTCATTGCCGTTCCCACATCGGTCGGGTACGGGGCATCCTTCGGCGGGATCAGCGCGCTACTCACCATGCTCAATACCTGCGCCGAGGGCGTGACCGTCGTGAATATAGACAACGGTTTTGGCGCCGCCATCGCCGCATTCCGCATGCTACAAATAAACTGACTAAATCAAGACGAATAACTTCACATTTCACATTCCACATTTCACACTTTTATGAAATATCTCTACCTTGATGGATCTTGCGGTATCAGCGGCGACATGACGGTCGCTGCCCTCCTGAATCTCGGCGCTTCCCGCGAAAAACTGGACGCGGCGATTGCGGGGCTCGGCCTAGAAGGCGTCCACGTTCATGTGGAGCACACGAGCAGCTACAGCATCGCGGGGCTTTCTTTTGCGGTGCATGTCCACGGTCACGATGCGGACCACGTGCATTCTCACGAAGAAGGGTATGTAGAGCATCATCATCACGAACATGGCGAACATTGTCACGGCGCTTCGACAAGCTCAGCGACCTTGCATCATCACGAACATCGGCACTTGTCCGAAGTTTACGAGATTCTGGACCGCGCCGCAAATGCAGGGGCTGTCACGCCCCGCGCCCTTGAAACCGCAAAAAAGATTTTCCGTATCATCGCCGAAGCCGAGGCAAAGGCTCACGGCGTGCCCGTAGAAGAAGTCCATTTCCACGAAGTGGGTGCCGTCGATTCCATCGTCGACATCTTGGCGGTCGCCGTCCTTGCCGATGACCTTGGTATAGAGAACTGCATCGTTACAGGGCTCAACGAAGGCTCTGGCTTTGTGGAAACGCAACATGGCCAGTTGCCAATTCCCGTTCCGGCGGTAGCGCACATTGCAGAAGCAGCGGGCATCGCGCTTCACATCACCGAAACAAAAGGCGAAATGGTCACCCCAACGGGAGCGGGCATCGTGGCGGCCCTCCGGACAAGCGAACGCCTCCCCCCAAACTACAAAATTTTAAAATCGGGCGTGGGTCTCGGCAAGCGCGATTTCGGGCGTGCGAACTTCTTGCGGGCGCAAATCATCGAGGACTCCGCAGGAGACAAATGCGTCGACGCAACATCCAGTGCCACAGGCTGCACCCCCGTAGATTGCAATGTTTTCCAGATTGAAGCGAACATCGACGATTCCACCCCCGAAGAATTGGGCTACGCCATGGAAAAACTCTTCGAGGCGGGTACCCGCGATGTCCATTTTATCCCCTGCTACATGAAAAAGAACCGCATGGGCACTCTCCTGTGCGCCCTCGCCGACAGCGAGCACTTGGCCGCCGTAGAGAAAGCCATTTTCTTACATACATCGACCGTCGGCGTGCGCCGTTTCCCCGTAGAACGCACCTGCATGGCCCGCAACACCTTCGAAGTCAAAACGGAATTCGGCAAGGTTCGCGTCAAGAAGTCCGTCCTAGGCGACATCGAGAAAGTCAAACCCGAATTTGACGACCTGAAAGCATGTGCCGACAAGGCGGGCGTTCCCATCCGCGAAATCCAGAAAGCAGTCGAGAAGAAACTGCACTAAAAGTGAATTGTCAAGCCGCAATTTTGTATTTTACTTTATATGGAAAGCTTGAACCAAAAGTTTGAAAAACTGAAAAACCTCTTGCGCGAAATGGACCGCGTCGCCATCGCATTTTCTGCCGGCGTAGATTCCACGTTCCTTGCAAAAGTCGCCCACGACGCACTGGGCAGCAACATGGTCGCCTACACCGTCCAGGCGGGAATGGTCCCCGAGCGCGAAATCGCATTTTCCCGAGAGTTCTGCAAGTTGCACGGAATCCCGCAACAGCTGATAGAAATCGACGAAATGCAGGTAGAAGGCTTTGCCGAAAACTCCAGGGAACGTTGCTACTTCTGCAAGCACAACCTGTTTTCAAAAATTGCAGAACGCGCAAAAGCCGCAGGATTTTCAACCGTCTGCGAAGGCAGCAATGCCGACGACATTCACGACTACCGCCCGGGAATGCGCGCCCTCCAGGAACTAGGCATCAGGAGCCCCCTCCTGGAATGCGGACTCACAAAAGCGGACATCCGCGAACTTTCGCACCAACTGGATTTACCCACGTGGGACAAGCCCTCCTTCGCATGCCTCGCAAGCCGCATCCCTTACGGAGAACCCATTTCCCGGGAAAAACTTTCCATGGTATCAAATGCGGAACAATTGCTTTTTGAACTGGGCTTCAAGCAGTTCCGCGTGCGCCTGCACGGCAACCTCGCCCGCATCGAGGTGTTGCCCGAAGATTTCAACAAAGTCCTAGAAAAGCGCGACCAGATTCTCGCAGCCTTCAAGAAAATCGGATTTACCTACATCTCGCTAGACCTGCAGGGCTACCGCAGCGGCAGCCTGAACGAGACTTTAGCCACGAAGTAATTTTAGGCGTTTATTCCGTCGCGATTTTATCTATTCCAAGAGCAACCTTGACCTGTTCAATTTTTCCCTTTTTGAGTTTAAAATTCAAAAGTTCCTGAAGCCTAGAAAACATGAGCCCTTCAAGATTCAGCACATTATTGTCGGGCTAAAGTCAACACAAAATCCAACTTTTAGCCCACAAATAGCATATTATCGGGCTAAAGTTTGCAAAAAACAGCAAGTTTAGCCCACTATTAGTCGTTCCCCTGCCCGGGCCGGGGCGGGTGCTGCTCGCCGAGCTCGCTCGGCTCATCGAGCCTTGCGATGTGTCATCCTGAGCGAAGCCCGTCAGGGCGAAGTCGAAGGATCTATCGCAAGTCTCGCCACCGCGTGGCGGTGCGACGCCCCCTAACGCAGAAGCGGGTGTGAAGTGTGTAGTGTGGGATGATTATCCGTCAGCGGGTTACTCAGAGTCCTTGACGCAACGGACAGAACGAAACCGGCATTAACAAAGAAATCTCTTACAAGACTACTTTCGGATTTCCCGAAAATTTCGTCACGCCACGGGAAGACTGGACAAATTTGTCCAAATCATCAAATGTCTTGACGCTGTCCACCAAAGAAGAACGCCACTTTGTATAATCAAAGCGCTCTCGCAACAGGGTTGCTATAAAGAGTTCAGCCTCCATTGCACCCATGTTTTCACTTAGGCAACGCATTCCTTTTTCAATGACCTCGACAGAACTAGGGCTCATGGTTTTCCTCCACTTCAAGAATGAAAGTCATGGGATTAAGGATTTTGATTTTATCGGTTTGATATTTAAGTAAGCGCTTGTCGGTCGTCAAAAAATAATCACATTCTGCTATAATTGAACTTGCCACATGACACGCATCCATCAATTTAACGCCAGTCGCCGTAATTTCCTTTGCGAGAGACTTTACTTGTCCATCAACATTTTCACTCACATACGTATGCGTGTAAGTATCTATAAAATCCTGGATATCGTTCCTTTTCGACTCAAATCGGTTGGCTGCATTTTCGGCAACGAGAATATACGACGTGACCAAATCGAACACCCCATTACGAATCTGCTGTTGGATTTCCAATTTAGCCTGCGCCTCTAAACTGACCTTTAGTTGAGACTGGTCGTCGTAAGGACGATTATAGCAACAGTTGTCCAAATAAATCTTCAAGCGTTCCATCGAAATCCTCTTCCAAAATATACCTTTCTTTGCACAAAAAAGCAAACACCCCATTTCATAT
>NZ_CALEFV010000263.1 GCF_937877005.1 uncultured Fibrobacter sp.
CTTTTTCCTTTCTTTTACGGCTCTGCGGGAGCCTGGTAGTTTCCTTTTACCTTTTGCACTTTCTCGAACGAGAGCAAATAAGGCTGCAATGCTTTGCGCATGCGAGCGCAGGGCTTGAAATGGAATTTTACTCTCTTCACATTTGTTGCATCTACTTTCTCCGGCGTTTCGCTTGGGCGCGATTTAATCGTAGTGTAAATCGTTCCGAAGTTTGCCAGCGTAATGCTGTGACCGTTGCGAACGAAGTTAAGCATTTCTTCGCCGAGCGCATCGTAAACCATACCTATATAGGCCTTTGGAATGGACGAGTTGCGGCTGGCGGCTTCCAAAATTTGGTCGCGCTCTATCAGACTGTATTGGTACAGTTGCGCGTAGTACTTGGTTTGGGAAACATTTTTTGGGTTTTTCCTTGCAACCGGGTAGTACTTGAGTTTTCCGTTGACTGCCATTTTACATTTGAGATTAAAAAATTTACATTTGTAATTTGAGATTTTACATTTGAGCACTTTTTCGGCCGTTTTTGAATGCTTTTTTGTTTTCTCGGAGACAAAATTACAAACGTAAATCGAAATTGCAAAACAAATCAAATGAAAATTAGGCCAAATCATTCATTTTTCGGCCTTTTGGCCGAAAAATAGCGGTTTTTCGGTTTTTAGCTTTGTAAAATGCAAATTCCAGGGAGCGCAAGCGGATTTAGGCCGGGCACAGCCCGGACAAATTCCGCGGCGCGTGGGTGGGTGGGTCGCGCTATAGCGCGAGAACTTGCCCGGAGCGGCCGCAAGCCCCGGCCAGCCGGAGCGGGCGGAGGTCGCTACGGCGGCCGGGCTGAATGCGGCGGCGGGAGGGCAAGCCTGGGGCAATTCGGGGGCAAGAGCGACACGGCGCGCGAGGAACTGCGGCACGCAGCGCGCCGGGCGGCTTGAGCGGGGAGCGCGAGAGCGAAAGCCGCCCGGAAACATTCGGCGCTTTTCAGCGAAATTTCACCGCCCTGCGAAATTGATAATTGAGCGGGGCGGAAATTTAACATAATATCGATTATGCGGCGCCGGGCAGCAAGCCGGAAATTTAGCGCTTTGCGAGCGCTGCTCGGAGAGGGGCGCGAGCGGAGCGCCCGGCGCAGCTGGGGACCCGGCGACTTGCTTGCGCATAATCTTTATTATGTTGAGCGGTATAGAAAGCGCCGCCGGGCAAAAGGACATGCCCCGCGGTGTTACTCGGGGCATACACGTTCGGGCGGCGGAGCGGGAGCGAGCGATGGGGGACGGAGCGAAGCATGACGCCACCGCGAGCGGGCGGAGCGAAGAGCGGAGCGGCGAGGGTCTTTTCCGTGACCCCGAGCCGCCCGCTCGAGCGGAGCAGCGGAGCCGCCCGCCGTGCCCGGCCTGTTGGCGTAGCCAACAAGCCCGCCGACCTGTGCGAGCGCAGCGCGTAGCAGGGCGCGAGCGCGGGAGACGGGCGTGCGAGCGAGCGTTAGCGAGCGAGCGGGGCGGGCTCTGATTGTTCGTCAAACCGGCAGCGTTGCAGTGTGTGCAGAGGGTCATGGAAGTCTGCGCCTGCCCAATGTTTACACTTTACACACCTTGAAACACACACCGGAGCCCGTACCATGTCGCACGCTGTCATTAAGTCCGGAAATCGCTTAAGTCCTGTTTGGCTCAGCCACGTTCTTTGCTCTTTCATAAATTACTATATCTTTGTTTCTGAAAATCATACGCTTTTGCCGTTCCTCCTCGGCTGAAACTAACACGTAAATATCGTCGTTATACTGCTGTGCATCGCTCCTGGAGATAAGCCCTTGACGATGCAATGCGCCCACCAAACGGTAAAGCCTGTCGGCTGCTAAATCTTTCTTTGTTGCCATTCTATATAATAAAGGTATAAATAGGGATTTGGAAATGCAACCACGGCGCTACTGCGCCGTGGTTTCCATGCCGAAGAACGAAATATCCTGTGGGAGGTTACGTATTGCAACGAGGTCGGGGTAAACTGCTAACATGTTCGTTATCGTCCGGCGCTGCATGGGTGTAATATCTTCCCGCTCGGCTAATTCGCTTAATCGTTTAACTATCATCATATCCACTCGCCCGGCTCTTTCCTTATTGCTAAGTTTAACCGGTTGGTAGGCTCTCGCTCCGTCTAAGTTCTCTAAGTCTATTCGTCTGCATCGGTCTTTTCTCTGTAACTTGCCGTTTCGATTATGACGTACTATTCTGAAATCCATATACCTGTCCGATAGCATTTTGTAGAACTTCAATATATCCACCCGGTCCGATAAGTGGTTGATATCCAAGGGAATAAACTCGCCGTCCTCGCGACTAACAAATCCCTTTCCAGCAGAACGGACAGAATGCTCAACTCGCCATACATGTCGGGTCTCATCAAGACCGGCCGCTCTCCACTGCTCACGGATGTAGGGCTTGTCGTGTCCTGGACGGTCAAGCTCCAAAGTCTTGTCGTAGAGTTTCGTCGTAACCATGCTCGCGGGGCTGCCCCACTTGAGCGAGTTAAAGTAGTTAGCGCCCCACTCCGCTTTACCGTAGGCTGCCAGCGTTGGCTGGTGTAGCTTGGCGAGCCTGCACTCCATGTAATTGCGCGTGAAGTTTTCCGGCCTGTAGCCGTAACGGAATGTGTTGAAATCTCGGGCGAAGTCAACGCGTGAAAGCCCACATACGGTGAGGTTGAACGCAGTAACAAAACGCCTGAGATGTCCCAGGTAATCCCGCGCATAGAGTACACGATTAGAAACGCGGAGATGACAAGAGCCAGGAGCCAAAATAGGCGCACCAGTCGCAGACACGTACGGGTCGCGACGAACTTCCAAGCATGGCAGGTTACTTTCGTCAAGAACGCAATACATTTCCCTATACTGCGGAGTGCCATAGGCACGCGAACGAACTTTGACATTTTGACTTGAAACGTAAGCGGCTGGGATTGGCTGGTGCGGGTCTTCCTTGCAAAAGACCTCCAGCCAATCCAAATTAACGCATGTGTCGTAGATTGACACTCGACACTACATAATGCCGATTATGCAAGGACTAGACTAGTTCTAGCTCTCGCGTAATCACGTCCAACGAAACTTGAGCGTTGCCGTTGCGGTCGGCGTAAACGCTCGTGAACAATTCACCACGGAGGAACACGCGCGCGCCCTTTTTCAGATACGGAATTATTCCGTCTGAAACGTAGGCGTTCACTGTGTACCACTCACTGCGCTTTTCGAGCTCGCCGGTAGCGTTCCGTTTGGATCGCGTTACGGCGAGCCGGAAAGCGACAAATCCCCGCTCGGCTTTTTTCTCTACATTGGCATCAGAGCCAAGATTTCCAATTAACTCGATTTTCTGCATAACTACTACTATTTTAAGGGTTAGACATTCAACAGGGTTTTTTCTCCGATTGACCCATCCGCACCGGAGGGCTTTTTATTACTTTGTTACCAGTTCGAAATCGTAGGCGATTACGTATGGGTTTCTTTCCCATGTGCCTTTTCCGCTTATTCTATCTATAAGCACGGAATATGCGTCTCTTGGATTTGTGAAACAATAATTGTTTTTGCCGTTGCGCTCCATAATACCCGTGACGATGTAACTGTCTAACCATTTCTCTACGCCCTCTCGCAGACAGTCATTTTCGCTGATATCTTGCAACAGCTGGAGGCGCACGCGGGTAATCTTTATATAGTGGAACATTAGTTCGGCCTTGACAAACATCTTGTTAGTCCAACCGGGTGTCTCCGTCATGAACTGTGTATTAATCATTCCGAAGTCTGCATATGGGTAGAGTTCTTTATACTTCTGCGCCACTGCTACCACATCGCCGACATTGTTAGTAGCGTGTTGGAGGACATACTCACCGAGAGACAGCGTGGGGTAATCGCCCAGCTTCCTGCCGTTCCAATAGGCTTCTACAAGCCTCGTCGCATCCCGCCTTGTCTGTGTCTTTTCTCCTCTTAGCACGGCGGCGGTAAGACCGTACCTGTCATTAAACATTACTTTTTTCATATTTACTTTTGATGTTTTTGTTATTCTGTATAATTACAAGCCGCCGCCAAATAGCTTGTAGGAGGTAGCTAAATGGCGGCGTGCGGCTGGTACACCTGCGGCCGGTTGGAGGTCGCACCCCTGCGGAGCCTCCTACTCTCCCCAGGTGCATTGCAAAGGTAGGGAAAAATCTCGGATCTGGACTTTCACTTTTTGCGGTTTTTCTTTCACTTTTTGCGGTATATTCAGCGCCCCGGCCGTGGGGACGTTCCGCGGAGCGGAAGAAAGACACGGCCGGGGGGCTGAAAAGAGCGCCGCCCTACTGAATTGCAGAGCGGCGCGACTATTACGAAAGAAACCTGCTTGTGGTCAAGGATTAGTTTCTTCTTCGGGAACGGGTGCCGGGTAGATGTGGCCGTCTTTCTCGAAGTTGTAGGTGTACCATTCTTGCAGGGCGCGAAGAGCGGGAGCCCAAGACGCGCGGAGCATGATTTTGTCGATATTTTCGCTTGTTACCTTTGCGGCTGTCTCACTGCCACGGCTTTTTAACACCGGGCGCAAGCACATGAGGTTAGCAATACGGATGGAATGACCGTTGCAGACGAAGTTCAGCACGCTGTCCATGATTGCATCGCAAGCGGCGTTAACTACTCCGGCGTTCAGATTGCTGTTGCGCTTGATTGCCTCACGCAGTTCTGCATCGCCGATGTTACTATACTGTTCTTGGGCGGCGTAATAGGCCGTGCGGCCGTTCTTCGGGTTTTTTCGAAGCACGGCTTTAATTTGGATAAGTCCGTAAGAAATCATAATACTTTTTCCTTTCTTTTACGGCTCTGCGGGAGCCTGGTAGTTTCCTTTTACCTTTT
>NZ_CALEFV010000264.1 GCF_937877005.1 uncultured Fibrobacter sp.
AAAGAACTTGAGACGCTCTTCGAGAACACCCTCAAACGGGACCTTCTTTTCGTAGGGTTTAAGCCCAATTGCCGGGAAAAAGCGCACAAAGGATTCGCCCAGCAGACCTTCCAGGTTTTCCACCCAGGTTTCTGCACTCTTGTAATCGCGGGAAACTACGAGAATCGGGTTCGGCTTTTTAAGGAAACGGGCGGCAACCATCATGGCTGCAGCAGGTACGGTAGCCCCATTTATATGTATGGCCTCCCCTTCAGCCTTGCTGAAAAGGTTGAGCGACTCGGCGCGCGCAAACGTAATAAATTCTGAAAGGGATTCTACCATTGAGGCGAAAGATAGAAAAATTGCAATTTAATTCATATTTTACTATATTTGAAGTAACACGATCCCTACGGGGGTGCTTTCTGCTCTTCGAGCAGAATCACTCCGGCTCGGTCATGCCGGCAAGCAAGCTTGCCGTCGCGACACTCACCGGGGGTGCTTTGGTTTCGACAGGGTTACCGAAGTGTTAGTTGCAAGCCGAGGTCTCAGACGAGGGCACTCGTAAAAAAGTCTGAAAAAAAATAAGTGCTGACGAAAACTACGCACTCGCTGCCTAATTAGCGGCAACGCCGGGCCTCATTCCGCTCCCATCGGGATGTACGTCCGGACGCAATATGGGATAGGATGCATTCATGCCTAGGGAACGTGTCCGACATTTACTAGGCTGGTCAAAGTCCGCGCCGACCTTCTTGGGCGTAGATCAGACGAGAACTTAAATACGAAGGGAACGCTTGTAGGAACGTGCATGGACGTGATTTTGGACAGGGGTTCGACTCCCCTCACCTCCATAAAGTAAAAGGGAGCTCCTAGAGAGCTCCCTTTTACTTTATGTTTTTAAAAGACCGAATCGGCTAATATCTGCTTATTCCTTACTCTGAAGCCGGTTCTCTCGCCAACACGACTCGTCAATACGAGTCGCTTTTGGCTCACATTATTTAATAAAGGACTCCTAGAGAGCTCCCTTTTACTCTATGTTTTTAAAAGACCGAATCGGCTAATATCTGCTTCATCCCTACCCCATACACTTTTTTATCTTTGTTTTTATGGATTTAAGGAAAAAATCGCCGGAACTTTTATTGCCCGTAGGCACGCGCGAAATGCTCGAAGCAGCGATCGACAACGGAGCCGATGCCGTATACTACGGCGTCCCATACTGGAACGCCCGCGGACGCACCGAGGATTTTTCCTTTGAAGATATAGCCGAAATGATCCGCTACGCCCGCATACGCGGGGTACGCACATTTTTCGCGATGAATGTTCTTGTCTTTGAGCGAGAACTCCAGCAGCTTCCAGAGTTTCTGGAAAAGTTAATTTCGCTGGAACCCGATGCATTCATCATCCAGGATATCGGTTTAGCAAGGCTTATCCGCGCCATCGCACCGACACAGGAAATTCACGCGAGTACACAGATGACTCTTTCTAGCGCCGAAGGCGTGAACCTAGTGAAAAGCATCGGATTCAACCGCGCCGTTCTCGCCCGCGAACTTTCCGCCAAGGAAATTGCAAAAATAAAGTCTGCAACAGACCTTGAGCTAGAAGTCTTCATACACGGCGCACTCTGCGTGAGCTATTCCGGGCAATGCCTTACCAGCGAGAACTTCGGTGGACGCAGCGCAAACCGCGGCCAGTGCGCCCAAAGTTGCAGACTCCCCTATCGGATTTTTGTCGACGGCAAGGAATTCCGCGATACAGATGCCCATTACCTTTTCAGCACACGCGACCTCTGTGCGCTCCCCAAGCTTTCCGAACTTGAAGATATCGGCGTAGATTCCTTGAAAGTGGAAGGTCGTCTGAAGAGCCCCGAATATGTGGCCGCCGTCGCAAAGGCCTATCGCAAAGCTTTAAACCATATTCCTCTCGACGCCAAGGACCTAGAACCGCTCGAGGTTCTCTTCTCGCGCGGACTCACAACAGGATGGCTCGACGGAGACAACCATCAGGAACTGGTGAACGGCTCATTCAGCAACCATCACGGATTATACCTAGGCAGGATAGAGAAAATTGAAAAGGGGCGCATATTCCTCTTGTTCGACGAAGCTATCGAAAATATTCCGCGGCCGGGCGATGGAATACTCTTCGAGGATCCAGGCCGCGGAATCAGCACCGGAAGCCGTCTTTACGCGGCACAGGTGCTCCACGGGGACCGACGCGGACAGTCGAGACTTCTGAAGCTTGAATTCGGCAAGGAGTTCGACATGCGCTGCGTGACGCGCGGCATGCAGGTTTTCCGCAACGATTCGCCCGCGCTTGAGCGCGAACTGCGCCGCACATTTACCGACCGCGAAATGCAGAAGCGCCTCCCCGTCAAGATGACCCTAAAAGGCGAAATCGGCAACAAAATTTCGCTTTCTATTTTCGATTACGACGGCCATACGGCTACCGCTGAAAGCGAAAACGAACTCGAGGCGGCCCG
>NZ_CALEFV010000265.1 GCF_937877005.1 uncultured Fibrobacter sp.
GTCTTCTGGTCCAGTGCGCCGGTGGGTTCATCCGCCAGCAGTATGGAAGGATTGCTCACCAGCGCCCGTGCAATTGCCACGCGCTGCGCCATACCACCACTAATCTGGTGCGGGAAATTCTTTTCGAATCCGCCAAGACCGATTTTTTCGATAAATTCGTGAACCTTATCCTTATTCTGCTTGTAAACGCCCCGAATCTTGAGACCCATCGCGATGTTGTCTTCTACCGTGAGCCACGGGAAAAGGCAACCCTGCTGGAACACGTAACCGCGCTTGGAATCGGGCCCATGCACCGGTTCGCCATCAAGAATAATCTTGCCCTCTTGAACCGGGTCGAGCCCAGCAATCAAGCGCAAAAGCGTCGTCTTGCCGCAACCCGATGCGCCCAGAATCGAAATGAATTCGCCCTCAAAAACAGAAAGATTGATATCTTTCAAAATCTGCCGCGGCTCGCCCGTGCGTTCATCGATAAAGGAACGGTTTACATCACGAATCTTCAAGATTTTTTCTTTATCTAAAATATCCGTCATCAAAGCCTCCTATCGTACAACGCCTTTCTGCCAGCGAAGCACATAACGCTGCACCACGCCAACCACCTTCAAAATCGCCGAGAACAGCACAGCCATCACGACAATCGCCGCAAACACCTTATAATACGCACTCCACACCTTCGAAGTATTGATGTAGTAGCCAAGACCACCCGGCTGCCCCATCATTTCGGCCATCACGAGCGTCGTAAAACCAAACGCAGCCGCCGTCATAATGCCCGTAAAAATCTGCGGCATTGCATGCGGAATCGCAATATGGAAAATCTGGTACAGCTGCCCCGCGCCAAAAGTGCGCGAAAGTTCAAACAACGACTTCGGCGTACCCTGCACCCCGTCGGCCGTCATGGTCGCCACCGGGAACCAGGAGCAAATCGCAATCAAGAAAGTCGCCGCCGCAAACGAAGTCGGGAAAAGCGTCAAGGCAAAAGGCATCCATGCCACTGCCGGAATCACGCCGCAAATGTTGAGCACCGGCAAAATCCAGTAGCGAGCCTTCGGATACCAACCAATCAGCACACCAGTCAACACACCCGTCACCACGCCCACCGAAAATCCGGCTACAAAAAGGCGCAACGAGTAAAGTGTATTCTGCCAAATGAATTTGGTATCGCCAATAAAGGCATCCATAATAATCGCAGGCCCAGGGAAAAACGGCTGCGGCAAAAACAGCAACTTGGTTCCGAGAATATCCCATGCCGCAAGAGCCAAGCCAACCGCGAAACGGAACTTCGCGCCCGCGAAAAATTTTGCCACCTTATCTGCACTCGCCTTGCGGACAAACAGCACCACCGTATAGACCGCGTAATAGGCAATAATGGCAAGCAAAACTAAGCGGTATGCCAAATTGTCGTCAACTCTCAACCCGCCAAAAACATATTCCTTGATTCGCACATTTTCGGCCACCTGCGGAAAAAGCAAGTTTACCAAGAAGGCGATCAGGAAACCTGAAATCGTCAAAACAATGTTCATTCAACTCTCCGTAAAATTTTTAAAAATGCGCCCTTGCGGGCGCTAAGCAACAAGGAATTTCGATTACTTGTTCAAATCGACTTCTTCGTACAGGTTCGCGACAAACTGGTCGGGATCCTGCGTGAGGTAGCCAATCTTCTTGAGCTGTTCGCTAAAGTAACGCAAGTCGCCCTTCACGTCGCGGCCAAGAGTCTTGCGCTGTTCCAGCGAAGTGTACACGTAACTCTTAATCAGTTCAACAGCCAGCGGCTTGTCTTCGATTTCGGAATACTTGCCTTCGGCAATAATGTCAACCGTTTCTTCGGGGTGTTCAGCAATCCAGGCTTCGGCCTTGTGAATCGCACGCAAGAGCGCTGCAATCTTTGCCGGTTCTTCCTTCAGAATCTTGGCAGACACATAAATGAAGCAGCAGTAGCGACCGTCAAACACCGGGTCCTTCGCCACATCCATAATCACGTCGGCCTTGCCCGACTTTTCGTAAGCAGAAGCGAGCGGATCCCAAATGGCAGCGGCATCAATCTGGCCCTGTTCCAAAGCTTCAAGAGCCAAGTTGCCATCGGCATAAGGCAAGAACTGCACCTGGTTATCTTCGGGTTTGGTCGAAACGCCACCCAGCGAGAGCCAAAGGCTTGCAGCCTGATGCGGCGTGCCACCGATTTCATCGACAGCAATCTTCTTGCCCTTCAAATCAGCAGCAGTCTTGTAGGGCGAACCCTTCTTTACAAGCACCTTGATGCAACCGATGTGAATACCATCGACAATCTTGATATCGACGCCGTTTTCAATCGCCTGGAAAAACTGGAAGTCGGAATTGGTGAGCGCATAAGTGCCCTTGCTAAGGCCCAGCTTACGCGTTTCGCCATCAGCGGCGATCAACTTGGCATCAATTCCTTCTTCGGCAAAGAATCCCTTTTCCTTAGCCACGTAGAAAGGCGCACCGCACAAGGAACCGTCCAAAATCGGGAGTTCCAAAGTACCGAACTTGAACTGGGATTTTTCTGCCTGCGGGGCTTCCTGTTTTTCCGCTTTTTCGTTACCGCATGCTCCGGCCAACAGGGCAAAGCCAAATGCGAGCAGGGCGGTCAAATAAACTTTGTAGTTGTTCTTCATCGCAAATACCTCTTTCAAAAAAAGGCGCCCCTGAAAATGGACTTCGAATATTTCCAGGAGCGCCAGGTTGTACGGAGAGTACAAATTACTTGATATTTTCTCTCCAAGTAGCGGGCTTGAACAGTTCCTTCAAAGGCAGAAGACGCTTGTCAACGTCAACACCCAAGACAGAATTGAAGTTGTTCGTCGCCTGCATCTGAGCGCCAAAGCCCACGATGATGATAATCTGTTCGTCGGTATAGAACTTGCGCAGTCCTTCGAAAAGTTCGTCAGGAACCTTTGTCGGATCCTTCACGATCTGCTGGCCCAGCTGCTGCAAAAGCTTTTCGTTTTCCGAAGTTTCGAAGTTGTTCGGATCAAGCCCCAGAGCCTTCAAATCGCTAATGAAGAACAGCGAGCAGAGAAGGCAGCCGTTCGTCGTAGAAACCGAGTGTGCAAAAATCGTTGCCGCACGCAGGCCAACCGCCTTTTCGAGGCTTTCCCAAGCATCGTACCAGCCCATGAAAGCCTTGTAGATACCGTAATCCTGGAGCATTACCAACTTCATGTTGGTCACCTTGCCAGCAGCATCCAACTTTTCGTAAGCCGCCTTTGCTTCGCCAGTCAATTCATTCGGTTGTTTTAAATGTACTCTAGCCATTGTTTATACTCTCCTTGTGGTGCTTCGCACCGTTTGTTTTGTTATGCTAGGTTTTATTCCCTACCATTTTTGTAGGCTTTAAGATAGAATAAGAATTCGCCCTTTTCAAGGCATAAACACATACTATTTAACTATGGTTTGTTATAAAAGAAAACTATTACATCTACATCAAAAAAACTCCACCAACCTGGTGGAGTTTTGAAGACAGAGGTAATATCAACTAGTGACTTTTACTCATACAATCCCTTGCTAAAGTAACGGTCGCCGCGGTCGGGGGCTACGAACACGATGTTTCCGCGTGCGCCCGAGGCGATGAGTTTCTTGGCTGCGGTGAACGCGGCACCTGAAGAGGAGCCTGCAATGAGTCCTTCTTTCTTGGCGAGTTCGCGAGCGCCGCCAAAAGCGTCGTCATCGTTGATTTTGATGACCTGATCCACAAGCGACATATCCATGGTGTCGGCGATAAAGTCATTGCCGATTCCTTCGATGTTGTAGTCGCCATGCTCGCCGCCGCCCATAGTAGAGCCGATGGGGTCTGCGAGCACGCCCTTGATGTTTGGGTTCTTTTCCTTGAGCGCCTTAAGGATTCCGCTGAAGGTGCCGCCACTGCCTGCGCCTGCGACCACGTAGTCGATTTGTCCGTCCAAATCTTCGTAGATTTCGGGGCCGGTGGTTTCGTAATGGGCCAGCGGGTTTGCCATATTGCGGAACTGCCTGAGCGAAACAGAGCCCGGAATTTGCGTCAGGAGTTCTTCGGCCTTCTTTTCGGCGCCGAGCATTCC
Organism: uncultured Fibrobacter sp.; assembly: GCF_937877005.1. Classification (GTDB taxonomy): domain Bacteria; phylum Fibrobacterota; class Fibrobacteria; order Fibrobacterales; family Fibrobacteraceae; genus Fibrobacter. Next base: position 4,050 of record NZ_CALEFV010000265.1, read on the forward strand.
GTCTTCACGTGGGGTGTTGATGAGTTCTGCACCGAGGGCGCGCATGAGCGTCTGCTTTTCTTGCGAGAATTTGGTGGGCACCACGAATATCACGCGGATGCCGCGGTTGAGCGCTGCGAAAGCGATGCCGAGGCCTGTATTGCCTGCGGTGGCTTCGACAATGGTTCCACCCGGTTTCAGGAGCCCCTTTTCAATCGCGTCGTTCACCATGTAAAGGCCGGTGCGGTCCTTCACACTGCCCGAGGGATTCCAGAGTTCCAGTTTCGCAAACAGGTTTACGCCTTCGGGGAGCCCGACATGGTTAAGTTTTACAAGCGGAGTCTTCCCGATTAAAGATTGCATTGATTCATAGTAATGCATATTACGCTTCCTTCGCGGCGTTAATGCCGGCGTTCAAATCCAAGATAATGTCATCGACTTTTTCAATACCTACAGACAAACGAATGAGTCCGTCGGTAATGCCCACCTTCTCACGAATTTCCTTCGGAATAGAGGCATGGGTCATGGTAGCCGGATGGCATACGAGGCTTTCAACACCGCCCAAACTTTCTGCGAGCGTTATAAGCTGAAGCTGCTCGAAAAATTTCTTGTAATCGTACTTGTCGTTAAGAACGAATGAGATCATCGCACCTGCTCCGTCAGCCTGCTTCTTCTGGATCTCATAGCCTACGAGATCGTCAAGCTTGACGCTGTCAGTGTTGTTTATGGGTATGAATTCCAGGTCCTTTCCCTCTTCATGGCTTATGCGGAAGAAATGAGCTGAGGCAGGAAATAAATCTGTTTATCAAACAAATCGCCAACCTTATTAATTGCAGGAATCAGCATCTGATCAATGATGTCTGCCGGTTTGGTACAAAAAGCAAGTTCCTTTTCCACTTCTTTTAAAATACCGTTTCGATTGCCATCTACCACGGCATCAAAAACCTTCGGATTCTTTTTCTTTTCAGATGTTTCTGCTGTATTCCCATTTGGCATTGTTTTTCCTGATGCTGTTCCACTACCTGGCATTTCTGCAGATAATGCTTTTTGGGCAGC
>NZ_CALEFV010000266.1 GCF_937877005.1 uncultured Fibrobacter sp.
AAAAAGAACAAGCAAAAAGCATTATAATAGGAGATATTGATTACTTTAAACGTGTAAATGACGCTTATGGACATAATGCAGGAGCATTACGAGGAAGGTGGCACAGTAGCAGCTATCTGCGCTGCACCGAGTGTAGTCCTCAGCCTTCTTCCTGATATTACAGGAAAGAAGATGACCTGCTATGATGGCTTTGAAGAGGCACTTCAGGCCAAGGGTGCGGAATACGTAAAGGAAGGCGTAGTGACTGACGGCAACATCATTACCGGACGTGGTCCAGGCTGGGCTGTCGAATTCGGTCTTGCCATCCTCGCCCATATCAAGGGTCAGGAAACAGCAGACAAGGTAAAGGCCGGTAACATCTTCGAGCAGTTTGCGAAAGACGCCGGATCTGACCCGCTTCTGTTGCTGCGTGCCCGTGAATCCGCTGTCGAAAGCGAACTGAATGCAGCCAAGCTCGAAACCGACATTTACGACCTTTATCTTGAACTGTTGCAGTATGCAGGAAAGCTTTCCAAGGAAGGGGTGCAGAACCACCTAGTAGGGGGGCTCAAGTAGTATGGCCGAGGCCCGCGGATTTAGCCTTCTGGAAAGGTTCGAACTCAAGTACCACATTCCCGTGGAATGGGCGGACCGTATCGGCGCATTCCTTGCTCCGTACTGCGAAGAAGACTATTACTCTAAAATTACGCCGGGCGGATTCTACTGGATTACGAACCTCTACTTGGATTCGCCTTCTTGGACGTTCCTCGGCTGGAAAAAGAAACAGTTGCTGGATCGCTTCAATATGCGCATTCGCACCTATGGTGAACACCCGGCTCAAGGCGGAACGTTCCGCTTTGAATGCAAACGCAAGATCAAGAACATTTGCTATAAGAGCCGCGGAACCATCAAGGGCATTAACCCGGGCGAAGTCTGGAACATGAAACCCGAAGACTGGCCGTGCAAGGGCGAAAGGGACCGCATGTACGTGAAGGATTTCTTGTACAAGACGGAACTCTACAATGCGCACCCGCGCCTTTTGACCCAGTACAAGCGCCGTGCCTGGTTTGGCCTTCGCGAAGAATATTCCCGCGTGACGATCGATACAGGCATGCGCTTCCGCGAAGAAAACGGTTTTGATTATACGGTCGATCCGCATTACATGCACTCGACGGGGCTTCCGAGATTTTTCCAGCCGGCATGCGATGCCGTGCTCGAACTCAAGTGCCCCTGCTCCCAGGTGCCGTACTGGATGTTTGACTTGATCAAGTTCTTGAACTTAAAACACGCTGCCTTCTCCAAATTCGGCAATGCCGCCGCAGAATGGAAACGTGTATACGAAAATCCGCGTCGCTTTAAGACTCCGTACTGGACGAAGCTTGCCGTAGGCGCTGGCGAAAATTATTAAAATAGAAGAAAGTTTTTGCGAGGATACCTCTATGGATATCAAAAAGATTCTTTTGGCTGGTTCGGCAGTGACCGCAATGGTTCTTGCCACCTCTTGTTCCAGTGACTCGTCTACGGAACCGGATCCTGCGGATCCGACCGTTTCTTCGTCTTCGGAAGGTGGTACGAATCCTGACCCGACTTCGTCTGCGGGCGATACTCCTGCGACGGGTTCTTCGAGCAGCGTTAGCGGTGACGTTCCCAAATCTTCGGCTGCTGAAGTGGTTGATTCTTCGTACACCCAGATGGCGATTACCGAAATCATGTATAATGCTGACGATGGTTCCGCATTGGAATGGGTCGAAGTGACAATC
>NZ_CALEFV010000267.1 GCF_937877005.1 uncultured Fibrobacter sp.
AATGGTACCGACGTTGACGTGCGGCTTTGTTCTTTCGAAAACTTCCTTAGCCATTTGTTTTCCTCCAGATTTCTTTTTGGGTTAAAACTTTTTTGTTTTTATTCGAACTTCTGAAACTAATATCTATATTAAAAATGGAGCCTACATCCGGACTTGAACCGGAGACCTCATCCTTACCAAGGATGTGCTCTACCGACTGAGCTATGCAGGCATTTTGCCGTTAAAGTGGTACCCGAGGGGGGACTTGAACCCCCAAGGATTACTCCATATGGACCTCAACCATACGCGTCTGCCAGTTCCGCCACCCGAGCACTAACATATTCCAATCAACTCTGTTCGACGTTCAATTGTGCGAACTATGTACCTAATATAACATCGAGTTTTTAATATTGCAAATCGTTTTTTCATGCATGCGATAGATTCACGCTAACAAGGGCTATAAACAGAATTTATAACAACTTAAAAAAAGTAATCTTTTTTGACTAAACGGGCTCAAAAAGTATTGGAAAGGACAGACTCAAATTCTAACTTGTATTTGCCTAGTAATTTTGTAGGAAAACATCAAGGAGACACGATAACATGTCTAAGAAATTACGTCAAATCGCTATTTACGGAAAGGGTGGCATCGGTAAGTCCACCACGACTCAAAACTTGACCGCAGGCCTTGTTGAACAGGGAAAGCACGTTCTTGTGGTCGGCTGCGACCCTAAAGCAGACTCTACTCGCCTTTTGCTCGGCGGCCTTCATCAAAAGACGGTGCTCGATACCATTCGTGACAATAAGACTGAAATTCAGCTTTCTGACCTTGAAAAGGTCGGCTTCAAGGGTGTACGTTGCGTAGAATCCGGTGGCCCGGAACCGGGCGTGGGTTGCGCAGGCCGCGGCATTATTACCTCGATTAGCATGCTCGAACAGCTCGGTGCCTATACCGAAGACCTTGATTACGTTTTCTACGACGTGTTGGGCGACGTGGTGTGCGGCGGTTTTGCCATGCCGATTCGTGAAGGCAAAGCCAAGGAAATTTACATCGTCGCTTCCGGCGAAATGATGGCCCTTTATGCAGCAAACAACATCTGTAAGGGTATCGCGAAGTATGCCCAGCATGGTGAAGTCCGCTTGGGCGGTATCATTTGTAATAGTCGTAATGTGGACAACGAACTTGACCTGCTCCGTGCATTCACCAAGGAACTCAACACGCAGCTCATTCAGTTTGTGCCGCGCAACAACATTGTGCAGCAGGCCGAAATCCGCAAGAAGACCGTGATTGAATTCGAACCCAAGTCTAGCCAGGCAAACGTCTACCGTGAACTCGCCAAGAACATCGACGAAAACGAACTCTTTACCATACCGACCCCGATGACGCAGGATCGTTTGGAACAAATTCTTATCGACTACGGCATGATGGAAAAAGACTACCAGATTTAATGTGAGGGTTCATGGCCAAGACTAATATTAATTTGAACATGACCTCAGTCGAAAACCGCGAGTATCGACTGGGTACGATTATCGGCTGGGACGGCAAGGCAAGCGACCTGATCAAGGAATCTGCCTACGACGAACGCAGCGCGAAAAAACATGGCGGCTGCGCAGGCAAGGGCTCGGGCTGCAAACTTTGCGAATTGAGTTCTCCGCTGAACCAAGAAACCATGTGTTCTAACGCAATTGTGCAGTGCCAGGTGGGTAACCTTACGGACTGCGCCCTGATTGACCATTCTCCTATCGGTTGCAGCGGCGAAAACTCCAAGTTTAACCTCTCGATGCATAACGGCCTTCGCCGCCGTGGAAAGCCCCTGCAGAACACGCTGAACATCAGCACGAACCTGAAAGAAAAGGACATGGTTTTCGGCGCTTCCGATAAGCTCCGCCAGACCATCCTCGACGCAAAGGAACGCTTTAACCCCAAGGCGATTTTCATCGGTATGGCTTGTGCTACCGCCATCATTGGCGAAGACATCGATTCTATTGCCGAAGAAATGGAACCGGAAGTTG
>NZ_CALEFV010000268.1 GCF_937877005.1 uncultured Fibrobacter sp.
TCATTATCGGTGTAGTCCAGGACAGCCTTGAAACGGCCCTAAACTCCTCGACGGACGCCCTCTATACTGCAGCAGCCGAATACAGCAGCTGGATCTCACAAGGAAAAACTCTCCCCAGACGCTTCAAATAAAAGGCGATGTTACGGGCCATGCTCGATTCCCTGAATTTTAACTTTTCGTTCTACGACTGGCTGCTAGTATTCATGGTAACCGCTCTCGGGACCCTGAGCGCCTACCTGAAGGATCCGCAGCTCAAGGCGGTCACGGCAACAATTCCCATTCCCTGTGGATTCGCTTACATTGCAGTCGGACTCCCCATGGGTGCGGCAAACGCCATTTCGGGATTCATGTGTCTCCTATATGTGCATATCGTCCGCATTCTACATTATAAGGTCAAAATTCCAATCGTTCCAAGCATCATCGCCGGACTTGCCTTCTTTGTCGTACTCGGCACTTTCCTTATGCCACGCATTCCCGATACCGAGCCCTGGTTCATCGGAGCATGTCTCTTTGATTTTATCGTCGGAGTAGTCCTTTTCCAGACTCAGAACTACAAATCCGGCGTCCGCTACAAGACTCCCCTGCCCGTCTATGTCAAGGCCCCGGCTATTGCCGGAGTCGTTGCAGGCCTCATGTTCATCAAGCAACTCATGGGTGGTTTCTGCACCAGTTTTCCCATGATGAATTCCATCGTGAGCTACGAAAGCCGTTATTCGCTCGGAGATCAGTGCAGACAGTTGCCACTGTTCCTCATTGCAGGCCCCTTCATGTTCGTCGAAATGCGTTACCTCGAAATCTTCCTCGGATTAAACCACTGGATAGTCCTCCTGTGCGGATACATACTGTTCGCGTTCATTTACTGGCCCCTGAACCAGGAACTAAAACGCCGTAACGAGCGAGCCGAAAAAACATACTCTCCCGAGCCCCAAAAGATGCATCGTTGACATTTTGTAAATGTTTACATTCGTTGAGAATTCATAAACATTATTTCTACGCCAATCTCGATATTTTTTCTTTTTTTCCTAAAAAAAAATATTTTCTTGGGAGTAAAAGGAGCGTCCATGATTGGCAAGATCAAATTTCTAGGAATTATTTCTTTACTTGGCCTCGCTGCGACCGCCAACGCAGAAAATTACGAATGGGGCAATGTCCGCTTTGACGGCGGCGGTTTCGTCTCAGCTGTCATATTCCACCCCAAGGCCGAAAACTTGCTCTACGCACGCACCGATGTTGGCGGAATTTATCGTTTTGATTTTGACAAAAGTACCTGGATTCCCCTGATGGACTGGGTCAGTCAAAATGATGTGGGACTCATGGGTACAGAAGCATTTGCGCTCGACCCGACAGATCCGAAACGCATCTATGTGCTTGCCGGTACGGGATACTTTAGCCAAGGCCGCACAGCGGTCTTGCGCAGCGAAGATTACGGAGCCTCCTGGGACACAAGCTACGTGGAAATGCTCGCGCATGGCAATGGCATGGGCCGCCAGACCGGCGAAAAGCTCGCCGTGGACCCGAACAAGCCGAACATCATCTTCTGCGGTAGCCGCACTAAGGGTCTCTACAAGAGTACCGACTACGGCAAGACATGGACGAGCATCTACAAAGTCGCAATTTCCGACGCAAAGGAATCTGCACTCAACAATGTAAACGGCATCAGCTTCGTGATGTTCGACGAATCGCAGGGCACAAATGCCGACGGCTCGACCAAGACCATCTACATAGGCATTTCCGACACGAAGGATAACCTGCAGGTAAGTAACGACGGTGGAAAAACTTGGAATTCCATTTCAGGAGTACCTACAGGCCTAATGCCGCACCGTGCAAAGATTGTCGATGGCGACATGTTCATCACCTTCGCCGATGGTCCGGGCCCGCACAGTATCAACAGCGGCGCCTTCTACAAGTACAACATCGCGGGCGGTACCTGGACCGACCTCACTCCGAGCGATTCGGTAACTCATGAACAAAGTCCCACCACCTACGAGAAGGACAAAAGTTCCTACGGCGGTGTGGCAATCGACCCGAAGGACAAAAATCACATCGTAATCTCGACGCTGGGCAAGTACACCGGACGCCACCTCGCGAAGGATTCCGAAGGCAACGAACGCGACAACTACGGCGATCGCATCTACACCACGACTGACGGCGGAAAGACATGGAACCACGGACAGCATTACGCCGATGGCGTGAACATCGACGCAAATGGCACTTCCTGGATTCCGGGCAACGCCATCCATTGGGCAGGCTCACTCGAAATCAACCCGTTCAATAACAAGCAGGCCTGGGTCACGAGCGGAAATGGGATCTTCATGACGGACGACATCACCGCAAAAGTTCCTGTGTGGAAATTCATGTCCCGCGGCATCGAGGAGACTGTCCCGCTCGATATCGTAAGCGTCCCGGACGGTCCGCTTGTCACGGCTATCGGAGACTACGACGGATCCACCTACAGGAACATCAACGAAAGCTCCCCTCGTCACACGCCAACTGTCGGTACTACCGAAAGCATGGCCTACGCCCCCCTTTCCGGTTCATTCCTCCGCACAGGCATCATTACTGTTTACGGTCAATACGAATCCATCAACTACAACGTGATGTACCGTTCCGAAGATGGATTTACCTGGGACAGCGTCAAGACCACGCTCAAGGGCGGCAAGGGCCTAGTGGTCCTTTCTGCCGACGGCAAGGTCATGCTCCACCGTCCCGACCAAAGCGCAACAGTCTATCGTTCCGATGACAATGGAGTTTCCTGGACCGCAATTGAAACCGGTACACAGACGCAGTACTCCCGCATCGTTGCCGACCCGGTCGATGCAGACATCTTCTATGTCATGAATACTATGGGCACGCTCTACAAATCGACCGACAAGGGCAAGACATTCTCTGCCCAGACCGCCCGTCTGCAGAACGAAGGAGCCGGGGAATACTTCAACGGAAGCGGCCTGATCCGCAGCGTCTATGGACGCGAAGGACACCTGTGGGTTCCGATGGACCAGGCGCAGTCTTGGCTCACTAAGGGTTATTCCGAAAACGGTCTCGCATACACCGAAGACGGAGGCAACACCTGGAACCGCTGCGAAGGCGTCAACACGGCTATCTCGGTAGGCATCGGCAAGGCCAAGGAAGGCGCCGATTACGAGACGCTCTTTATCTGGGGTATCGCAGGCGGAGCCGACAATGCACTCGGCATTTACCGCAGTACCGACAAATGCAAGACTTGGGAACGCGTTAACGATGACAAGCACCAGTTTGGAGGTCCGGGCAATGGAAGCTTCGTCCAGGGCGACATGAACAACTTCGGCGTTGTCTACATGAGCACAGTAGGACGCGGACTTATCGTGGGCGCCCCCGAAGGCACCAAGTTCGTCACCGGTCTGAAGCGTGTCAATATATCCAGCACATCAACGATGCAGCTTGAAAAGCGTACGCTTCATATAAACGCACCTGCAGGTTCAATCCTCAAGCTCTACAGCATGAATGGTGCACTCGCCCTAAGCTCCGAAGTGAACGCCAACGCAAGCATAAGCCTCGCCAAGCTCCCTATGGGCAAGTACATGGCCAAGCTTGAATCGACTAGAGGCACTGCACTCGGACATAGGACCATCCTTCTGAAATAAGGCCCCATCAATAAAATTCCAAATACACAAAAAAAATCCTCCGGCATCCGTCGGGGGATTTTTCAAATTTTCATCCGCACCTTGCGGATTATTCAAGACTTAGTTAGCCGTAAAAACTTCGGTACCGCTGGTCTTGACTCCACCTTCGTCCGTGATACGATCCAGGAAAAATACCTGGCCCAGCGACATCTTGACCAATGATCCCTCAACCGTAATTTTCGGCGTAAGGGTACCACGAGACTTACCAACACACATATCCATGTTGTCAAATTCAGCCACACGGGTAGAGAGATTCAACGACGGCGGCGTTACATTCCAAGTACCCTTGATCGAGGCACATTCGGGATCGTTCAAAGCTGCAGCTGCAGCAGAGGGTAAAGTAAAGACAAACGAGCTATCTTCTGAAAATGTAATCGAGCCGGGCATAGCCGAATAATCATATTCAGCCATCATGGTTCCGCTGGCATTATCCGCAAAGCCAATCATATTCCAGGTTCCAACCACACAATCGGAAGTGATGCCGGCAGCACATTCTTCAGCCTTTGAAGGCCCAGAACTCGCAGAATCGTCGCTACAACCAACCAGAAGTGCCGTGCTCAGGCAAGCCGCACCAAGAATCATGGAAAACTTTTTATTCATGTTAAAACCTCTGTTTGATATGAATATAAGAAAATACTTTTTTGATGCAAACATTTTTTCGAGATTTTTCCTAGAAAGCGCCCATATTTCCGCTTGTTGTAATGACTAACAACGAAATATTCCTCAAAAACAAGAGTTTTCTATTTTATCAGTATATTTTTTCATTGTTGTTTTGGTGGTATTCTCCACCATTATGGAGGAAAAATGAAAAAAATATTTTCAAAGGGGCTCATTAAGAAGAGTCTCTTTGGGGTCGCTTCACTAACAATTTCTCTTGCATTTGCTGCCCCGGACCCGAATTTCCATATTTACTTGGCCTTTGGCCAGTCCAACATGGAAGGCCAGGGTGATATCGGGGATCAGGACAGGATTGTCGATGATCGTTTCCAGTTGCTTTGGTCTGCAGATGGCGGATCCTGCAACCAGGGTGCTTCCAAGGGAAAATGGGTCAAGGCAGTTCCACCGCTGGCACACTGTCAAGGGGCGAAACTTGGTCCAGCCGACTATTTCGGTCGTACCATGGTCGAAAAGACGGATCCACAAATCAAGGTGGGGGTTATCGTGGTGGCCGTCGCGGGTTGCAGCATCCAGTTGTTCG
>NZ_CALEFV010000269.1 GCF_937877005.1 uncultured Fibrobacter sp.
AAGAAACACCCTCATTATTAATTAAATATTTAACTTTTCCAAGAATTGTATCATAGTCTAGATCTAATATTTTACATAAACCTTCTGCTGTCTTTTCTTTTTGTTTTACATTCTTTGGTGTAACACTAATTGTTTCTACGCTAACACTTCTAGCAAGAACTACACCATTTGTATCATAAATAGTTCCCCTTTTAGGATTTATACTTCTATTCATTGTTTGTTGTCTATATGCTCCTGCTTGTAATTCACTTCCTTGTACAAATTGCAACCATCCTATTCTTACTATTAAACTAACAAATAATATTGTAAATGTGGTTGTTAGCATTAAAATTCTTTTCCCTTTATTATATGAAACAGTTGATTTATATTTTCTTGTATTTTTTCTTTCTTTATTCTTTTTATATGAACTCATAATTCACCATCTTTTCTTATGAATAATATCGAAAATATTGTATATTAATAGCATATAAAAGTCAAGTAAAATAAACGAGAAATTTCAAAAAATTTTTAAGCGTAAAATTTAATATCAAAAAGCAAGCAGCCCCTGCACCACACGGCAGGGGCTGCTTTTTTAGAAAAATCAATACCTATTTTTTCAACTGCATCAATATTTTCACCGACAGTACTCATCCAGTTCGTTTCATACGCTTCGGTCATGAACTTGATTTCATCACCGTGCATCGTAGGACTCGAAAGCCAGATTTTCTTTTCGAAACGCATACGCTATCCTTGTTATTCGTCTTTATAGAACGGAACCAGTTCAACGCGTCGGTTCTTTGCGCGACCCTTCTTGGTCTTGTTGTCGGCAATCGGCTTGCGCGGTCCGTAACCCACGGCGCGCAGTCTGTCGACCGTAATGCCCTTCCTGATCAGGTAGTCCACCGCCGACTGGGCGCGGCCCTGCGACAGGTTCTCGTTATACTCGTCGTCACCCACGTTGTCGGTATGGCCCTGGATTTCGAGGTTCACGTCGGCGAACTTGGTCATGAGCGACACGATATCGTTCAGAGTCTTGTAGCTGGACTTGGTCAGAATCGTGGAACCGCTCTTGAAGTTGATGCCTGTTTTGAGTTTGTCCAGATCTTCCTTCTTGTTCACGGGGCAGCCGACCTTGTCCACTTTTACGCCGCGCAGCGAGTTCGGGCACTTGTCCTTATAGTCGGGTACGCCGTCACGGTCGGTATCCATCGGGCAGCCGGTGGTGTCGACCGGTGCTTCCTTCGGAGTGAGCGGGCATTGGTCGCGGTCATCGGCCACGCCGTCACGGTCTTCGTCCTTGTCGCAGCCCACGGAATCCACGCCCGTGCCCGGACGCGTGTTGGGGCACATATCCTTGTAGTCGGGAACGCCGTCGGCATCGAAGTCGAGCGGGCAGCCATCGCGGCCCACGGCAATGCCTTCGGGTGTATCGGGGCACTTGTCCAGCGCATCCACCACGCCGTCCTTGTCAAAGTCCTTGGCGCAGCCCACGGAATCCACCTCGACACCGGCCTGGGTACCCGGGCACATGTCGAGCGAATCGAGAACGCCGTCGGCATCGGCATCCCTTACGGTATCGGTCACCACGACGGTATCTGTCCTGAAAAGGGTGTCCACCTTGGTCAGCGTGTCGGGCAGTCCCAGCGGGCAGACCCTTTCGGGGGCCTTCTCGGCACCGCCGAACGTCCACGTCAGCAGACCCGTAAATGCGTAGGTGACCGTGGGCGTGTAACCGTAAGTCTTATGATACCCTTCTTCGTCCTTGTAGCGTACGGTAAAGTCCTCGATATCCTCGAATTCCTTTTCGCGGTTGTAGCCCACGCGCATCATGCGGGTAGAAATGTCGATACCGCCGGCCAGGTCTATATTGTAGGGCAGATGCAAGCGAAGGCCCGGAGTCAAAAGCATCGGATCTTCCCAGAAGTCAATAGGCATGCCGTTGTCTTCTATGCGGAACTCGCCACTGAATTCGACGAACGGAGTCGCCCAGGTAAACACGTCGTAATCGAGGCCTGTTCCGTAAACCAGGGTGTTCGCACCGAGGTTCGCATACATGACGCCCACGTTCGTGTTCCAGCGCAGCGGAACATCGTATTTGGCAAAGTCAAGAGTCATGATAGCTGTCGCTCCGACCACGACTTCGTTGGCGGTATAGGGCTGAGTCTCTCCCCTGCCGCGAATATACCAGGCATGGCGGGGGCGGATACCGATTCTCTTGGAACCGATTGGCAGATACACGTCAATCTGACCAGCCAGGCTGAACACGCTTGAGTCACTGATGAACGGCGCGCGGGCCTTTACCCAGACATCCAGGTCGCCGGGTTTGATGTTGCTTGTTGCTTCCCAGTAATCGTAGGCGTAGGACCTGTCATAGTTGATATTGAAGGCCACACCGGTATTAACGTATTCGGAAAGGCCGACCGCGAGGAAGAAGTTACCCGTCGCCGAGAGCTTCAGATCCTGAAGTTTCTGGCGTTCCCCGTCGTCGTAGAAAATGCCGCCACGGGAAAGTGCCCACGGGTCGATAGTGACGTTACCGCCTGTACCGCCCACAAAGCGCCAGGTTCCCAGCGTTTTGGTATTAATCTGGTGTATACCGTCGCTACCACCCATCAAACCCGTCTGGGCAAAAGCGGCTACGGTAAACAACAGCAAGTAAGCAAAAAATGACTTTTTCATAATAAGCCCCTAAATTTTTTGTGCCAAATTTAGAAAAAAGCGCATTTGCCTAGCAGACAAGCACTTACGATTAGGGGAATTTAAGGGTCGAAAAAGCATCTCTCCTTAACTATATATATTTTTATTTACATTTGACGAAAAACACATTTTTTGTGTATTCCAATTTAAAAAGAAAAAATATTCCAGTTTGGAAGGGTCCCGGAGGGGACCATTTACTAAATTAGGCGCAAACATCTACATTAAGGAGTTAAAAATGAAACTTTCTACTCGTGCTATCGCCGAAGCTATCGGCACCTTTTGGCTTGTGTTTGGCGGCTGCGGCGCTGCCGTGCTCGCCTGCGGCGTTCCCACTACCGGTATCGGCTACGTGGGCGTAGCGCTCGCATTTGGCCTTACGGTGCTCACCATGGCATACGCGATTGGCCATATTTCGGGCTGCCACCTGAACCCGGCCGTGACGCTCGGCCAGGTTGCCGGCGGTCGATTCCCGGCCAAGGAAGCCCCGGCCTACATCGTAGCCCAGGTCATTGGCGGTATCATTGCTGCGGGTCTGCTCTATGTCATTGCCTGCCCGGACCTTACCAATGCGGGTATCGGCGCATTCGCCACCAACGGTTGGTCCGATTCGCTCACCAACGGCCTGAACGCCTTTGGCGGCAAGACTTCTGGCATGCTTTCTGCATTCCTGATTGAAACGGTGCTCACGGCCATTTTCCTGTTCGTGATCATGGGTGCAACCGACGGTCGCGCTCCGGCAGGCTTTGCCCCGATTGCTATCGGCCTCTGCCTCACCCTCATCCACCTCATTTCTATCCCGGTCACGAACACCTCCGTGAACCCGGCCCGCTCTACCGCCGTGGCCGTGTTCGTTGGCGGTGCTGCCATCAAGCAGCTCTGGCTCTTCTGGGTAGCCCCGATTCTCGGCGGCGTGATCGGTGGCCTGTGCTACAAGTGCATCGCCGAATGCAAGTGCTGCAAGTGCGAAAAGAAGTAATTCTGGCTAATTAGGCTTTTTTCTTAAAATGAACGCCCCGCTCTGCGGGGCGTTTCTGTTGCAATCTTCCGCTACAACGGTGTCGCCTAGTAGTCCATGACGCAGCGTATGTTGGAGTTATTGCGGTAGGAACCCGCTTCGACCGAAGTGGTCTCGAATCCGTAGAAGAAGGAGTGCTTGACGACAAATTCATACTCCTTCGTGGTACGGACCGTGTCAAGGACAAAGGCCCGCGACGGAATTTCAGGTGTCAGGACAGAATCACCCGTTTCAAGGGAATCGCTATCGACAAGTACCGAATCCGAAATGTCGGTGCTATCGCCAGTGACGGTCGAATCGGCTGGCAGCGTATCCGCCGGCACATCGGTCGTATCTTCCACATATATAGTATCAATACTTACCTCATCGACCGTAAGCTCGTTGCTCGACCAGAACTGAGCTTCGTTGCCAGACCCCGGTTCCTGGACGCCGCCGTAGCTCTTGTTGGTCGCGACCATCGTGAATCCGGTCGAATTGGTGGGGCTCATCATCACGCTGTTCCAGACTCCATCATTGGCCAAGAGGCCTCCTGTTGACTCCGTAGCGGCCAGAAGGTCCTTCCATTCGTCGTTGGAGGGCAGATGCCAGCCATCGGGGCATACGGAGTTCTTTTCCGAACTGACATACAGCACGCCTGCCTTGTAGTAGAATACGGTATCCTGATAGGTGGTGGCGTTGCAAGAAAGGTAGGAATCGCAATAGGAATAGGGAGCGTCGTAGTACCTCAGGTTTTCGGCCATCCAGGTGTAGCTGCCGATTTGCAGATAGCCGTAGACATTGCTGTCGCGCAGATCAGTAAAGTAGCCGTATTCCTTGTTCGGATTGAAATACTTCTTGGCACCCTTCTTGACTTCTTGCCAGAGCGAATCGGCGAGCGCAATGTCGGCGTAGTACTTATCGAGCTGTTTGACATAGGATTCGTAGGCCGCAACGGAATCGGTGGAAGACCCCTGAACGCAGCGGACGGACATCTGGGCAGACTTGCTGGCAAATCCCGCCAAAACCGGCTGTTTAGAGCCGAAATCCACACGGAAGGAGACCGCCTTCGCGGAATTGGACTCGTACTGGTAGCCGTATTCCGTATCGATGCGGATTCCGTTGGCCGGGGTGCTGGTCCAGAAGTCATTCGTGTTGGCCTCTTCCCACACGTTTCCGAGCGAGCAATAACTGGTCGAGTCGCATTTTGTCATCACGAAGGTCTTGAGTTCGTCGAATTCTTCCATGGTCGGCAGGTGCCAGCCCGGCGGGCAGATTCCGTCGTTGTAGGCGCTATCCTTGAAGGTCGTGTTGTTCATTGCCTCGATGTAGGTGTAGCCGGGGCTCATGGATTCGTCAGTCCGTGTAGAGACCGTCGGCGCCGGGGAGGGCGTAACGACGGGGACGACCATTCCGCTCCACTGCTGGCTGTAGCTGGACGTGTTCATGGTTTCCCACAGGGGGTTGTAGAAGAGCAGGTCTTCGGCCATCCACAGCTGGCTACCTATACGGACAGTCTTGTAAGTTTTGTCGTTGCGGGGGTCGACCATACTTCCCACCTTGCCTAAGCTGCCGCCGCCTCCGTTGTCGTTTCCGGGATTTTCCGAATACGGATCATCTTCGTTGTATGCATCGGCACTGCTGCCGCTACAAGCCGCAAGAAAGGCCGCAAGGCCAATGACGAATGTCTCAGAAAGAAATTTTTTGTTCATCGTTTCCTACCCTAAATTGATATTTTGACTAGAATATAAAAAAATAAATGCTATATTATAGCCCGTAATTTTTTAACCCGAACCGCGCGGTCTTTGCTGCGCGAAATTCAAAAGGAAAACACAATGGCTGACAATCTGTCCGTCCTCGGCAAGGCCCGCAAGGCCTACCAGCCGAAACTCCCCGCCGCTCTCCGCGACGGCGCTCTCAAGGTCACTCTCAACAAGGGTAAGGCAACCGAATCCGTGCGCGACCAGGCCAAGATCAAGGCTCTGTTCCCGAACACCTACGGTGCACCGTACATTTCCATGAAGAAGGCTACCAAGGCTGCTGCCGGTAAGGCTTTGAACGTGGGCGTGGTGCTCTCCGGTGGCCAGGCTCCTGGTGGACACAACGTGATCGCGGGTATCTTCGACGGTATCAAGAGCATCAGCAAGAATTCCAAGCTCCTCGGCTTCCTCGGCGGCCCGTCTGGCCTCGAAAACGGCAAGTTCATCGTGATCAACGAAAAGATCATGGACTCCTACCGCAACACCGGTGGATTCGACATCATCCAGTCCGGCCGTACCAAGCTCGAAACTGAAGAACAGTTCAAGAAGTGCATGGCCGTTGCCAAGGCCCAGAAGCTCGACGCTATCGTGATCATCGGTGGTGACGACTCCAACACCAACGCTGCCGTTCTCGGTGAATACTTCCAGGCCAACGGCGCAAGCTGCGTGGTTTGCGGCTGCCCGAAGACCATCGACGGCGACCTCAAGAACGAATACATCGAAACCTCCTTCGGTTTCGACACCGCCGTGAAGACCTACTCCGAACTCATCGGCAACATCATGCGCGATGCCAACTCCGCTCAGAAGTACTGGCACTTCATCAAGCTCATGGGCCGCAGCGCTTCTCACATCGCTCTCGAAGCCGCCCTCCAGACCCATCCGAACATCTGCCTGATTTCTGAAGAAGTCAAGGCCAAGAAGATGAAGCTCAAGCAGGTCATCAAGTACGTTGCAGACATCGTCGCTGCCCGTGCTGCTGACGGCAAGAACTTCGGCGTCTGCCTGATTCCGGAAGGCCTCCTCGAATTCATCCCGGATGTGGGCGTGCTCATTTCCGAACTCTCTGAAGCCCTCGCCCACCACGAAAAGGAAGTCGAAGGCCTCGACACCGCCGCCAAGGTTGAAAAGCTCTGCAACTGGATTTCCAAGGCTTCTGCCGAAGTCCTCAAGAGCCTCCCCTCCACCACTCAGGGCCAGCTGATGCTCGACCGCGACAGCCACGGCAACGTGCAGGTTTCCCTCATCGAAACCGAAAAGCTCATCATCGAGATGGTGAAGAAGGAACTCAAGAGCCGCAAGTCCTTCAAGGGCAAGTTCAGCGCCCTCAACCACTTCTTCGGTTACGAAGGCCGCTGCGCCGCTCCGTCGAACTTCGACGCCGACTACTGCTACAGCCTCGGTTACACTGCTTCTGTGCTCGCCTTCAACAAGATGAACGGCTACATGAGCTCTGTGCGTGACCTCACGAAGGGTATCGAAAAGTGGACTGCCGGTGGCATTCCTATCACCATGATGATGAACATCGAACGTCGTCACGGTGCCGACAAGCCGGTGATCCAGAAGGCTCTCGTGGAACTCGACGGTGCTCCGTTCAAGTTCTTCGCCAAGAACCGCGAAGTCTGGGCCAAGACTGAAAGCTACACCTACCCGGGTCCGATCCAGTACTGGGGTCCGAGCGAAGTTTGCGACGTGACCAACTTCACGATTAAGCTCGAAAGAGGTGCGCTTAAGGTGAAGTAAGCGATAAACATCGTCTTGAATTTTAATCCCTGCATATTTTATGCAGGGATTTTTTAATGCGTTTTATACTCGCCAAACAATCGTTTGTCGTCTGTTCGACACCTTCACC
Source organism: uncultured Fibrobacter sp. (assembly GCF_937877005.1). Taxonomy (GTDB): domain Bacteria; phylum Fibrobacterota; class Fibrobacteria; order Fibrobacterales; family Fibrobacteraceae; genus Fibrobacter. The sequence continues at coordinate 7,277 of NZ_CALEFV010000269.1, forward strand.
CTATCCTTTTAATGGGAAAAATTGTATGTTTAAAAGAAAACAACAAAAGGATCTTATGAATATCTACGACTTTACGGTTCTTGACAACAAGGGTAACGAAACTCCCCTCGCAAACTATAAGGGCAAAGTGCTCCTGGTCGTGAATACCGCCACGGGTTGCGGGCTTACGCCGCAGTACGAGGCTCTGCAGAAGCTCTACGACACCTACAACGCCCAGGGCTTCGAGATTCTCGATTTTCCATGCAACCAGTTCTTGGAACAGGCCAAGGGAAGCGACGACGAAATTCACCAGTTCTGCACACTCACCTACCACACCACCTTCCCGCGCTTCAAGAAGATTGACGTGAACGGCGACACCGCCGCCCCGATTTTCAAGTTCCTTAAAGAAGCGATGCCAAAGCCGACCGACGCGGGCAACAAGATCAAGAACATGGCCATCGCTGCGGCCGCCAAGCTCAGCAAGGCCGTCCACGAAGACAATGACATCAAGTGGAACTTCACAAAGTTTCTGGTGAATCGCGAGGGCCAGGTGGTTGGCCGTTTCGAGCCTACAGTGCTTCCCGAACAAATCGAGGCCAGCATCAAGGAGTTGCTGTAATGGCCTGTGCAAATTGTAAAATCCGTGCCCAATACGACAAGAACCCCAAGTCCCTCATCGGGCGTTTTTGGCGGTTCCACATCAACTTCTGCCCCGGCTGGCGTTCGTACATGAAGAGTCTCTCCGAAGAAGAGCGCATTGTCATCAAAGAAAAGTATAACATCAAATAAAAATCCCGTCGGCAGACTGCTTTTGACAATAATAGCGAAAGACCCTGCGACTGCAGGGTCCTTTCGTAATCTTAACGAGCTCCACTACGACTGTTGAGTTTCGCTGGTGCTGAGCAGGTAGGCATTGATGAACGGGTCAAGGTCGCCGTAGATAACTGCCTGAATGTTGCCGCTTTCAAAGTCGGTGCGATGGTCTT
>NZ_CALEFV010000270.1 GCF_937877005.1 uncultured Fibrobacter sp.
AATCGACCCGAACAAGGTCATCGCCGTTGTCGAAACTTCGCGTCTCGACGAGGTGAATCCGTTCGTGGAACCGGATGCCGTCTCCAGAAACATCGGCGAACGCATTCTGGATTTTATTTGCCATTAATAAAGCAAAGGCCGCCTCCCCAAGGGAATGTCCTTCCAGAGCGGCGTGGGCAAGGTGGCAAACGCCGTCCTTAGCGCCATGTCTGACGATAGTCGCCTTGGAACAATCGACCTTTATACCGAAGTCATTCAAGAAGCTGTGTTCCCGCTTTTAAAGAAGGGCAAACTCGGCGTCGCTTCGGGTACGGCTCTTACTTTGTCTGAAAATGCGCAGAAAGAATTTGTGGAAAACGCTGCCGAATGGAAAAACCACCTGGTACTTCGCCAGCAAGAAGTGAGCAACAGTCCCGACGTGATTCGCCGCGTGGGTGTGATTTCCATGAACACGGCGCTCGAAGCAGACATCTTCGGTAACGTGAACAGCAGCCTTGTTACGGGCTCTGCCATGATGAACGGAATCGGTGGCGCGGCAGACTTTGCCCGCAACTGTTACCTTGGCATTTTCTTGACGCCCTCGGTTGCCAAGGACGGCGCCATCAGTTCGATTGTGCCTTACGTGAGCCATGTGGACCAGACGGATCACGATACCATGATTTTCGTGACGGAACAGGGACTTGCCGACTTGCGTGGGCTTGCTGCCGAAGAACGCGCCCGCTTGATTATCAAGAATTGCGCGCACCCGGATTTCCGCGAACCGCTCACCGATTTCTTGGAATATAGCCTCAAACATGCGAAGGGCTTGCACATGCCCCTGGCCCTGGAAAGGGCTTTCGAAATGCATTCGAGGTTCCTCGAAACCGGGAAAATGCGCTAAAAAGTTCCGTTTTTGCAGTTTTTCCGTGATTAGACGCATTGCCCTCGCGCAGGTGGGGGTGATTGGTAGATTCTATTGGCTTTTTCGTTGAAAAGAAAGTAGTTTCTTGTTATATTGCGAATAGTTTTTAGGATCGACGAATGAATCGCCTGTTTTGGATTATAATCCCTGCTTGGTTCGCCCTCGCTATGCAGGCGTGTTCCGGTAGTTCGTCTTCTTCGAACGAGGAAGTTGACCCTGACGAAATTGGAGACGAATACGGTGATGACGATGATGATGGCGATGGGCATAGAGGCCGCTCAAGCGGTTCCCGCTGGGAAAAGCGTTCCAGTGGCGTTGTCCAGAAAGATTCTTTAGGCCGTCCGATTTCGAGTGCGGCAGACCCGGATAAGCCGGGCGAACCCGGATCAACGACATCTAGTTCTTCGACAGGGCCTGTTATTGGTATTGAAGAACCGGTTATTGAAGACACCACAGCCGTGGTCGATGTAGAAGCCTTGCCGGAATGTACCGCCCAGAGCGAGGGTGAATCCTTCTTGGTCAAGAGCGAAAATATTCTGTATTTCTGCTTGGCGGGCCAGTGGGTTCCTTCTGAAGAAGTCTCCCAGAGTACGGGTGTTTCTTGCCGCGATGGCAAGATGTACACGGGTGTAGAAGATGAAGACGACAAGGGCTCGAGTACGGGCGGAAACACCTCGCCTTGGGGAAACTTTGGCGGAGGTAACTCCGTTAATACGGCCGCTGTCGATACGGCTGAACCGCGTATAGTGGGCGCACACCTGGTGGGTGTCGCCGAAAAGGGC
>NZ_CALEFV010000271.1 GCF_937877005.1 uncultured Fibrobacter sp.
TTTTCTATCTTTCCCCCCGTATTTTATTGTACAGTAAAAACCAGGGATTTATCCCATAGGAAGACACAAATGAAAAAGATCAAGTTCCAGGACACCTCGTTCCGCGATGGTTTCCAATCTATTTTCGGTGCCCGTGTGTTCGCCAAGGACTTTATGCCCGCGGTCGAAGCTGCCGTGAAGGCTGGCATCACCCACTTTGAAGCTGGTGGCGGCGCCCGTTTCCAGGCCCTGTACCAGAACTGCGGCGAAGACGCTTTCGACATGATGGACGAATTCCGCCGCGTAGTCGGCCCGAACATCCGCCTGCAGACCCTCGCCCGCGGTATCAACGTGGTGGCCCTCGCTCCGCAGCCGCGTGACATGATCAAGCTCCATGCCGACATGTTCAAGAAGCACGGCATGACCCGTATTCGTAACTTTGACGCCCTCAACGACGTGAACAACCTCATCTACTCCGGCAAGTGCATTACCGACGCCGGTCTGGAACACGAAGTCGTCGTGACCATGATGGAACTTCCTCCGGGATGCGACCTCAACGCCGCCCACAACCCGGAATTCTACGAACGCATCCTCCGCAACATCTTGGACGCAGGTGTTCCGTTCGCATCCGTCTGCTTCAAGGACGCTTCCGGTACCACGAACCCGACCAAGGTTTATGAGACCTTCAAGCGCGCCCGTAAGCTCCTCGGCGACAAGGTTGAACTCCGCATCCACAGCCACGACACCTGCGGTACCGGTGTGGCCCAGTACAAGGCCGCTATCGAAGGTGGCGCCGATGGCGTCGACCTCGGCCGCAAGCCGCTTTCCGGCGGTACGGCTCAGCCCGACCTGTTCTCCATGTTCCACGCCCTCAAGGGTACGGAATACAAGCTCGCCCTCGGCGAAGACAGCATCGTCGACGATCACATTCCGGAACTCATGGAAGCCAACAACGTCGCCGTCGAATGCCTCAAGGACTACAACTTCCCGCCTGAAGCCCGTCAGATTACCACCGACGTGATCTTCAGCCCCATGCCGGGTGGAGCTCTTACCGCCAACACCCTCATGATGCGTGAAACCAAGACCTTCCACCTGTTCCCGAAGGTTATCGAGAACATGAGTGAATGCGTCCGCCGCGGTGGCTTTGCTTCTTCCGTGACGCCGGTTTCTCAGTTCTACTTCCAGCAGGCTTACATGAACACCCTGAACCAGGCCGCAGGCCGCGGTACTTGGTTCAAGATGACCGAAGGCTACGGCAAGATGCTCCTCGGCTACCAGGGCAAGACTCCTTGCGAACCGGATCCGGAACTCGTGAAGATCGCTGCCGACCAGTTCAACATGAAGCCGTTCAAGGAAGCCTATCCGGGCGTCCAGTGCGCAGAAGAAATTCTCGAACCGGGCATTCCGAAGGCCAAGGCCCTCCTCGAAGAAAATGGTCTGCCGGTCACCGACGAAACCATCTTCATCACGGGCTGCCTCCAGACGAAGGCTGGCAACAAGGGTATCGAATTCCTCAAGGGCAACCGCCACATTGGCGTGCCGAAGAAGGACCCGAATGCTGCTCCGGCAGTGGACACCAAGAACATGAAGGCCGGCGCCGCAAGCACCTACCGCATCGCTCTTGGCAACCAGAGCTGGGACGTGCAGGTTCAGACCCTCAAGTAATTTGTTACGGCATCCGCCGTTCTACAAACAAATTAGAAAGAGCCGTGGTTCAACCCACGGCTCTTTTGTCATTTCAAACCTGAGCAGGAATCTAGAACACGAAGTTCTTGCCCGCGTAAACGGCCCACTCAATCAGGCTACTGCTGGCGCCACCGACAAAGAAACCCGTCGGATGCGTATAGGTAAGCTTGAGTGAAGTGGTCCAGTTGGCAAGCTCGCCCTTGTGCAAGACATCATATTCGACAACGGCATCCCCAAGGGATCCCTTATGCCCAAAATGAAAGCCAAACCACCAAGCCGTCATAAAGCCCATTCCCTGCTTTTCATCTATGTCGTTGACCCATTTTTTGTCGGATAGTTCTTCACGGACATCGTCATAATCTGACGCACCCTGGTAGAACTGAAGTCCGGCAGCAAAGCCGACGATAACCGTCGAGGTGCTAAGGTCCGCTCCGGTAAGAAGACGTTCCTGCACATTCCAGAATCCATAGCTTTTCTTACCAGCATCACTATCAAGCCAAACAACATAGGCATAATCCGGATGATTGGGGCTATACAACATAGGGTCGTTTTCTGCAACAGTTTTATTGCAGTCCGCATCCTCATCGCAGCCAAACTTAAGCGAACCGCCAAAGCCTCCTACGGCCGCATTCACAAAGAACGGCGACATTTTCCCATCAAAGCGATATGTCAGGCCAAGGCTTCCTCCACCAGCATTCAAGTCCGTCACATTGTAGGCATCACTTGTATGTCCCCAAAAACCGGTCGCGGCAACAGAGATTTCTTGCGGAGACGCTGTATCGGACGGAGCACGATGCGTCAACGGGGCCGGCATCAGGGTTGAACCCATAGAACGAGCGGTTGGTTCAAGGCAACCCGTCATAGCTAGCGCCATCGCAGATAACAGAATTACTCTCTTTTTCATATTTTCCTCTAACAAAAGTCTGCCGCACGCATAACGGAGCGAACAGACCTTTATTATAAAATAATTATTTTAAATTAACGCTCTTAATTAAGCAGGTTTCGTTTACGGCTGTGCCCTGAATAGACAATCGAGATGCCGCCAGCATTCCATTAGGCGTCAATCTCGTATCGACGATTTGATCCAGAGGAATACTAGCCTTCATAAAAGCACCCGATGCCGTAGCATTTCTCAAGGCATTAATCGGTCTGCGACTAGAGTATAAATAGACTACCGTCTGCTGACAACTCCCCGGCCAGAAAGCTATTTCCAATGTTGAAAATCCACTCAAATCCTTCATGCCTCCGAAATCAAGGTGCGCTCCGTAACCAGGTTGATCAAAGTTAAGACGAATTCCACTTCCTAGGGCATCAGAGTACTTTGATATCAAGGTCGAATCCTGCCATGCTACAAAGGAATAATCGGCATTAGGATACAAGTTCTTGGCCACCTTTACTTTGGGAACTTCTTCAGATACAAGCGACTTCACTATTCTCGGATTAGACAAGGTCACATTGCCTCCGTCCGAGTTCAAAATCAGACGGATCCAGCGATAAGCGGAAATTGATTCCTCGCCGGAAGGCAACTGCCAATGCGCGACAAACTTTTTTCCATCAACAGGGATACTAATTTCGTGCAACTGAATCTGGGTCACCCCATTCTTCGTTTTCGAAAGCATGATTTCGCCCTTCATCCAGTTACCCTTTGTCTGGTTCACAGTCACATCAACCTCGAACGCCGTACCCGCTTCTAAAATGCGACCATTGTCAAAAAGGGCAACCTTATGCCAACCCGCAGGAAGGTCGAAACGGACCGATTCCGTATTTTCTGTCGCCTTGGACTTGTAATCATAGCGAGCATATCCAAATTTCTTTGCCTGCACAAAGCCACTTTCCCTAATAAGTTGCGGAATTTTTGTCTGATCCATACAATTGCCATTTGGCAAAAAATACCATTCCAGCTTTTCATTACGAAACGCCTTCGCTCTCGAATCGTAATCGTAATTCGCAAGTTCGCATAGAATTCTCCACATATCTACTTGGAAGCCCTTTACCACAGCCGATTCTTCATTACCGGACAACTGTTCCGGCAACTCAATATGACGACCGCTAATCGGTTCATTATACCTAGGATGCGTCGGATCCACTGCGTAGGCGGCATCTGCCGTACTGCGAGTCCCCGGTTTTGTAAACGGGAAATCCGAGGAACTCTGCTTAAAGGCGCACTCCCCCCTCATCGCCAGGTTTCCCGAGCACTTCATATCCATAGCACTTGCCGTAGGAATAAAGGTACTGTTCTTTTGCAGCAGAGTATCTTCGTCCCATGCCGTCGATAGTGATGCCGAAACTCCCAATATATTGACGGACATGTCACTCGGCATTGCATCTTCAAATCCAGCATGAAGACTATTATACATCGTCTCCGCAAAAGGATATGTACTGCCCTGAATAAAATCAAATTCAGCGTCCTTTGTTATTGAGACAGATTGCTCTGAGCTAAATTTTTGATACACCCTATTTTTAGCGATTCTCTTTTCGCCCTTATTATAGGAAGCCATCTCACTCTCGGCACGCCCCATCAGAATTCCCGCTTTTTTAGCACGTCGGTTAAGTGTAAAATACTTTTCGGGATGTTTAGGAGACATGCCCTTCAGCTGGCCTTGGGCAACCAACACAGACGGGAAACCTTGATACTCGGCAGCCTTGCGATATTCGCCAAAAAGGAAACGCGATGAAGACATGCTCACCTCATACTCCGGATTAATTGTTTCAAAAATACTTGTCGGCTTTTGCCTTTCATAGAGCAGTAGACCGCTAGCTCCGGGACCTTCAATCAAATCACTAAAGGCTTCGGCTTCTGCAGACCCACCTAGAATAGCCCAGAAGTTAATCGTATAGTAAAGGCTCAACGGCAAAATAGCGCCCTGATGGGGAGAATCTAAGGACGCATAAAGGCGAATGGGCGCATCCTTGCTTTTGTTGCGCTGAATATCGTAAAGATACGCCCCATAACGGCCCAAAATACCCCCCTGACTTATACCCATCACGACCATTCCCGATTCCATCTTGTCAGGAAAACCGATCAGCTTATTTTCATTGAAAAACTTGAGCAATTCCGCAAAGTATCGAGCATTATCGTCCAAAGACGTCCTTACCGTTTCCGTAAACTGCACAAGAATCGGTGTATATCCGAGTTCTTCCAGCACATCCATGATTCCCAATCGATTCGCCTCATCTTCAAAATCAGATAATGTCCGTACCCCATCGGTACTCAGATATATTCCATCCAATATAAAGAAAGGCCGTTGCAGCGCCATGCCAAATACAGCGGATTGTTCGACAATTGGATTCCTAAAACGGATGCGGACATCGTGCAGCATTGTTTCTGCAGGACATAATTTACCATCTGCATTGAACTTTGCAATTTGATAGGGAGCCGTGGATATACAAAAATAATTCGATTTCTGCAGTTTGAAAAAAAAGTCATAATTACCGGCAAACGAAAATGTCACAGCAAGTATCACTAAATAAAAGATTTTTCTACACATCTTACTTCACCTCCACAAAAAGGTTCTGGTTCACCGTCACTCCTCCTTCATTAAGCCTCACTAACACCTGATGAATCCCAGCGGATTCAAATTCCAGTTGCAATTCACCTCCGGGGGCCAGTCTCAGCCATTTCCCGGACACCTGAATTTCCATAGTCGGCAAGATGTTCCTGTTTGTACACACGAAATAGGGATCGTAATAAAGTTTAAGCAACGAACCATGAACGATAGCAGAAGGTAGTCCCGCAAGTAGAAGCCGCGATTTTAGAAAACGTCTCGAAATGCAAGCGGTATCGACACATTCCCTATAGGCATAATCCACATTCCCGATTAGCAAAGGCATCGCCCTATTATCCGTAGCCGCAGCAAAACTCCTCGCTTCATAGAACAAGCTCTTCGGATTAGCAATGACGCTATCGCGCAACCGGTTGCGCTCTATAAAATACAGATTACGAAACCAGAGACTGGGCGATTTGTGGGTGGAGTCGTGTCCTTCACCCATGCTTCGTACAATCTGAAGGTGTTCCTGTTCACTCAGCACAAACAAAGCCGTTGTTGAATCCGAAACAGCACTACGTTCGGCATCCGTATAGGCCGCAGATGTCATAGGAATGGAAGTCTCGATGAACTTTCCTGGACGTAGCGGATTTTTAGGAGTAATCTCGCTAAAGACATATTCAATGGAATCCGAGCCTACAGCAGGAACAGTTGCATTCTCCGTAGCAACGCACCCCAATGTGACATCATCCAAGAATAATGTCGTATACTGATTGGCCGGAACTCCAAAGATTCCCACACCGACCTTCTGTACTGTCGCTTTTTCCTTTCCAATAAGTTCCGCGACCCGCACCTTGAGTGCATAGGAACGATTTGCCTCCAGCTCATAGTATTTGACAGCACTTCTTCCATATTCACTTTCTAGCCATAAACCGAATCTGACTTTTTGCGTTGCACGCACCTTAAAAGTCAAGTCTCCGCCCTGCACTATCGCAGGCAGATTCGAAAGAGACAGGTTTCCTGTCCAATTTCCCTTGTAATTTTTCATGCCAGACCAACGAATATAGGGTGGAGTCAATCCATCCATTTCTCCCCAGTTAGCGCTCCATTCCGGAGCTTCCGGGAATGTCATTCCACTCTGATCCATTTTTCCGGATTCACCATTACTATATAGCGAAACCTCTTGACAAACCTGTGCAAAACCCGAAAGAGACAATACTGTCCCTATCAAGGCCGCACACCTTGACATCCTATTTTTCATAGGACCTCCATTACTGATGTAGATGTATCAAAAAAGTCTAACGTTCGTTAAACTGTTCGCATATAAGAAAACGGAGGAAAAAATACATCCATCATCGGCTGTATCTAAAAAAATCCTCGGTTTGAAAACTAGATAATGTCTTTTCCCCTGTAAAGAGCTTCCTTTCTAAATATTTCACTTTGCAAATTATTGTTTCAGTTTCAGACGAAGCTCTGTCTTATAGCTGTTGCCATCAATACTATGCTTATAAGTATAGTTGCCGGCATACATCAACTCCAAACGTTTCTTGAAGGTCGAAAGTCCAAGCCCACTTGCATTCGCCTTTGCCTTGCGCGGAAAGTTACTATTCTCGCCCACAAAGCTAAGTTCATCCCCTTTCTGCACAATCTTGATATGGGCAAAGCTCTTGCCGTCTGGATTCACGCAATGTTTCATCGCATTTTCCATCAACGGCATCATCAACAGCGGTTCCACTTGACAATCCGGATTTTCAAGTTCGTATTCAAATTTAAAATCAAAGGAATCGTCATGTCTCAATTTCTCAAGTTCCGCATACTTTTCCAAAATGCCCACATCTTCTTTAAGCGAAATATACTTGTCGCCTGTCTGGTAAAGCATCACACGAATCAGCTGCGAAAGTTTCGTCATACTTGTTTCGGCAAGGCCAGGGTCTATACGAATCAGGCTAGTAATATTGTTCAAGGTATTGAACAAGAAATGCGGCGAGAGTTGGTTCTTCAAGAACTTGAGTTCGTATTCCAAAGTCGAGCGTTTTTTTTCACGCAAGATAAATGCCCTAATGATTTGTCTCGTAAACATCGAAATCAAGATGCACACAAAGCAGATGAGCGCAAGAGCTATCAGGAACACGAGCACCGTCCATACGGAAAAATGTCCACGCCCGGCCCCCGCACTAAAGCAATAGTTGCTAAAGAATTCAACGATGCCTTCTCCCGCCTTGCGTTGCAGCAGGAAATAGAACACCTCGCGCCCAAGCAACGAAAAGAAAAGCAACAGGGCATTGCCGACAAA
>NZ_CALEFV010000272.1 GCF_937877005.1 uncultured Fibrobacter sp.
CAATACCGGGATGGACCGCCACGCGTAGTCTTTTCGAACTGCTGCGTGCGGCCCTGGGCAATATACCCAAGGATCCGACCGAACTGAATGCCGACGAGTGGACCGAGCTGTACAACCTTGCAGCCAGGCAATCGCTCCTCGGCGTTGTTTTTTATGCCATAAGGCAAGCCTATCCCGATGCGGAAAGCCGCATTCCCAAGGACCTCTACCTCAAGTGGTTCTATCAGGCGGAATCCGTCCGCGCACTCAACCAGACTCATTACGAACTTTCGCAAAAGCTCACCGCGCTATTTGCCCAAAAAGGCTTCAAGTCGGTCATCATGAAGGGGCAGGCTAATTCCAGGCTCTATCCGGACAAATTTATACGTCAAACGGGAGACATCGACATCTGGCTGTCTGGCGGCCGAGAAAAGGTCCTCAAAAATCTTTTAGATATGGGGCTGCTCGAGGGTGCGATCATTGCTGAACATGCGGTCGCCATCCCCAAATCCGTTTTCGGAACCGAAGTCGAAGTCCACTTCGACTTTATACATCATGACCAGAATCCGTTTGCAAACAGACGGCTATTGCGCGAGCTCTCGCTCGAAGTTGAAAAGAGTATAATGGTAGGCGAGGGCTTTGGCGTACCCACTTTAAAGTTCGCACTGCTGATGCAGCTTTCGCATATTCGCAGGCATCTGCTCGGGCAGGGAATCGGGCTCCGCCAGATTATGGACTATGCCGTGCTCCTGAACACTTCGACAGAAGAGGACCGCATCGAAACAGCCAAATGCCTGACATCTACGGGACTTCGGCCCATGGCCGGCGCACTCATGTGGGTGCTTTCGAACTACTTCGGCATTGGCGACTACCGCTTGCTCTGCAAGCCCGACGAAAAGCGCGGCCGCAGGCTCCTCAAGGCGGCTATGAGCGACGGAAACTTTGGCAAGAAAGGGGAACGTACAAGCGACGGCGTCGTACGGTGGTGGCTGCGCAACCGGCTCCACCTGTTCAAGATGCTTCCGTTCGACTTCAAGGAAGTCTCCTGGTTCCTGTTGCGCTACTGGGCATCGTTCCTTTTCAACATGCCGCAGCGCATTACCGCATACATCAACTACAAGAAGAAATAAGAAAACCCCGCGATAACGCGGGGTTAATTGTTGCATTGTCTTTCCGTGAGAAGCCCAGATCCTTCGATGCGCTTCGCTTACTCAGGATGACACATCGTGTTGGTCCGACTACTTTTTCTCAGCCGTCTTCGGCATCTGCACGGAGATGTGGATGTCCTGCAGCTGCTGGAGGTCGACTTCGCTCGGGCACTGGTCCATCGGGCTAGAAGCGCTGGTGTTCTTCGGGAACGCGATGAAGTCACGGATGGATTCTTCACCTTCCATGGTAGCCACGACGCGGTCGAGACCGAAGGCCAAGCCACCGTGCGGAGGAGCGCCGTACTTGAAGGCGTCGACGAAGAAGCCGAACTTTTCCTTCACCTGTTCTTCGGAGAGGCCCAGCAGGCGGAACACTTTCTCCTGGACTTCCGGGTTGTGAATACGGATAGAACCGCCACCGATTTCCACACCGTTAAGAACGAGGTCGTAGGCTTCGGCGTTGCAATCCTTGAGGTTTCCACCCAGCATCATGTCCAGGTGTTCCGGGAGCGGGTTGGTGAACGGGTGGTGCATGGCCATGTAGCGGCCTTCGGTGTCGCTGTATTCGAACATCGGGAATTCGGTAATCCAAACAAATTCACGCTTCTTCGGGTCGCGGAGGCCCTTGATACGGGCGACTTCCAGGCGGAGCTGACCCATGGCGGTTGCAGCAACCTTTTCGGGGCCTGCGATGAAGAACATCATGTCGCCGCACTTGGCACCGACGGCGTCGCGCAGTTCGTTAAGTTGTTCGGTAGTAAAGAACTTGCCGACCTGGGTTTCCACTTCGTCGTTTTCCTTGACGCGCATCCACACGAGGCCCTTGGAACCGTACTTGCCCACGTAGGCGGTGAGTTCGTCGATCTGCTTGCGGGTGAAGTCCACGCAGCCCTTGGCGGCGATACCGCGAATCTTGCCACCGGCGGCAACGCAGTTCTTGAACACGCCGAATTCGGACTTGGCGCCGATTTCGGAAACGTCGTGAATCTCGAGGTCGAAGCGGAGGTCCGGTTTGTCGGAACCGTACTTGAGCATGGCTTCGTGCCACTTCATGCGGCGGATCTTCTTGGGCGGTTCAAAGTCCCAAACCTTGCCGAGCACTTCGGTCACGAACTTGTCGAACATCGCCATCACGTCGTCCTGGTCCACGAAGGACATTTCCACGTCGATCTGCGTAAATTCAGGCTGACGGTCAGCGCGGAGGTCTTCGTCGCGGAAGCACTTGGCAATCTGGAAGTAGCGGTCCATGCCGGCAATCATCAAGAGCTGCTTGTACTGCTGCGGAGACTGCGGGAGGGCGTAGAACTTGCCCGGGTTCACGCGGCTCGGCACCAGGTAGTCGCGGGCACCTTCCGGAGTGGACTTGCAGAGCACCGGAGTCTCGATGTTTTCGAAACCGTTAGCGTAGAAGAAGTCGTACACGGCCTTGAGGAAGCGGCTCTTGAGGAGGAGCTTCTTCTGGATCCACGGACGGCGGAGGTCCAGATAGCGGTACTGCAGGCGCAGGTCGTCGTTTTCCTTGCACTCTTCGTTGGGGTCGTTGATGGCCAAGGGGGAGGTGAGTGCCGCGTTCAGGATTTCGATGGAGTCAATCTTGACTTCGATTTCGCCCGTGGCGAGTTTCTCGTTGGCGTTGCCTTCTTCGCGGGCGTAGACCTTACCGGTAACGGTAATCACGTATTCGTTGCGGAGCTGTTCGGCGGTCTTCATCACGTCGGCGTTGTAGTCCGGGTTGAAGACGATCTGGGTCTTGCCATACTTGTCGCGGAGGTCCACAAAAATCACACCACCATGGTCGCGGCGGCGGTCCACCCAACCAGCGAGTGTTACGGTCTGGCCAACATCTGCCTTGCGCAGCTGGCCGCAGTTATGAGTACGTTTCATGTTAGTATCCTTGAAGATAATTTTTCGGGGCAAAATATAGTAAAAGGCAAATATCGATGGCTTTTCTCATTTCTAAAAAAATCGCCCACGCCTACAGCCATCCAGTTCACACTATACATCTAGTAAACTTTTGTTATCTGTCTTTTCAAATTTCATCATGAATTTTTGCTATTTCGTCTTTTTTTTTGAAAAATTTGCGTTTTTTTTGCGACTTTTTGCGAAAATTACTTGTATATTAGTATCAAAAAATCCGAAAAGGGGCTTTAGACCCCTAAATCTGTTATTGGAGAATAAATATGGCAGAAGACTTGCAATACCTTATGGAACGCATCCAGAAAGATGCTGTCGATAAAGCAGAAAACGAGGCGGCGGCTATCATTGCCAAGGCCAAGGAAAAGGCGGCCGATATCGTGAAGGCTGCCGAGGCCGAAGCGTCCGCCCGTCTGGAAAAGGCCGACAAGGACGCCGAAGCGTTCACGGAACGTAGCGAACGCACCCTTGAACAGTCCGCCCGCGACCTTTTGCTTTCGGTAGGCAAGAATCTCGAAAAGATGATTATGGACCTGTTGAACCTCGAGGTGGAGAAGTCCCTGGACGAATCCACCGTCAAGAGCATGCTCCTCACGGTAGCCAAGTCCTATACCTCCGACATCGAGGTGGATTTCTCCGACGCCGATGCCCGTAAGCTCAGCTCCTTTGTGATGGGCGAGTTCAAGAAGCAGCTTTCCGCCGGCGTGAAGGTCGAAAGCGACAAGGGTGTCAAGTTCGGTTTCCGCATCAAGCTCGATGGCGGCAAGGTCACCCACGAATTTACAGAAGCTGCAATGGCCGACGCTCTTTCGGCCCTGCTCCGTCCGCAACTTGCCAGAGTGGTAAACGCTGCCGCACAGGCGAAGTAACGCGGGTATTTGATGAGCAGTCCTTCTTACTTGATGGCATCTCTTCCGATGATTGAGTTCGGCGATCCGGCCCCGCTCAGTATGGAAGATTTTCGCCACCGCTGCATCGGCGTGCTGTCCGAGCCGGAACTTGCGGCTCTGGACGCGCTTTTGGATGACGGTGAATGCGAAGAGTGCGACGACGATTTCGTGCGCGCCTACAAGGCCCACGAAATCCAGATGAAGAACGTTTCGGGCAGGCTCCGTGCAAGCGCATGGGGGCCCGATATCCGTTTTACGGAAAAGTCCTTCCCGGGTTACGATGTCGCCTTTGCCAAGATGATTCAAGATGCGTTTGCCAAGTCGAATCCTATGGAAAAAGAGCAGGATATCGACAAGGCCCGTTTCTGGCTTGTGGACTCGCTTGCAGGTGTAGGCGAGGGTACCGTCAAGCATGTTTACGCTTATGCAATCAAACTGAAGATTTGTGAACGTTGGGCGCGCCTCTCCGAACAAGCGGGCGACGCTGCCGTGTTGAATGTTATTAATGCAAACGATCCTGCATACGCCCCTGCGGCGGCACAGGAATGACCGGAGGTCCATTTTCAATGGCTAGTATCGGAAAAATCATCGGCGTCAACGGTAACCTGATTCGCGTCAAGTTCGAAAGCGCCGTGTCCCAGAACGAAGTGGCGTATGCCAAGCTTACTCAGAAAAACAAGGACGGCAAGTCCGAAGTCATCCCCCTCAAGAGCGAAGTCATCCGTATCCGCGGTGACTACGCCGAACTCCAGGTGTTCGAAGACACCACGGGCTTAAAGACGGGTGACGAGGTGGAATTCACCGGCGAACTTTTGTCCGTAGAACTTGGCCCCGGCCTCTTGACCCAGGTCTTTGACGGTCTGCAGAACCCGCTCCCGAAGCTTGCCGAAGAATGCGGCTTCTTCCTGCAGCGCGGTAAGTACTTGAAGGCGCTCCCGCGTGACAAGAAGTGGGCATTTACCCCGGTCGCGAAGGCGGGCGATGTGGTGGTCGCTGGCGATACGCTGGGCACCGTGCCCGAAGGCGTGTTCACGCACCGCATCATGGTGCCGTTCCGCCTGCTGGGCAAGTGGACAGTTGAGTCTGTTTCTGCCGCTGGCGAATTCACTGTAGAAACTGTTGTTGCTAAGCTCAAGAATGCTCACGGCGAAACCCAGGACGTGACCATGGTGCAGACCTGGCCGGTGAAGATGCCGATCAAGGCCTACGAAGAACGCCTGCGCCCGAGCAAGCCTTTGACCATGCAGCAGCGCATTATCGATACGTTCTTCCCCGTGATGCAGGGCGGTACGTTCTGTACGCCGGGCCCCTTCGGTGCCGGCAAGACGGTGCTCCAGCAGCTCATGAGCCGCTACGCCGACGTGGATATCGTGATCTTGGCCGCTTGCGGTGAACGTGCAGGTGAAGTGGTGGAAACCCTCCGCGAATTCCCTGAACTGATTGACCCGCGTACCGGCAAGTCCCTCATGGAACGTACGCTGATTATTTGTAACACGTCTTCGATGCCGGTGGCTGCCCGTGAAGCTTCCGTGTACACGGGCGTGACTCTCGCCGAATACTACCGCCAGATGGGCCTGAACGTGCTTTTGCTCGCTGACTCGACTTCCCGTTGGGCTCAGGCTCTGCGTGAAATGAGCGGCCGCTTGGAAGAAATTCCGGGCGAAGAAGCCTTCCCGGCCTACCTCGAATCCGTGATTGCCGCCTTCTATGAACGCGGTGGCGTGGTTCGCCTGAAGGATGGCTCTACCGGTTCCGTGACGATTTGCGGTTCCGTGTCGCCTGCAGGTGGTAACTTCGAAGAACCGGTGACCCAGGCTACCCTGAAGGTGGTGGGCGCATTCCTCGGCCTTAGCCGTGAACGTTCCGACCAGCGCCGCTTCCCGGCAATCCACCCGCTGGATTCCTGGTCCAAGTACGAAGGCATCATCGACAGCAAGAAGGTTGCCGAAGCCCGTCACATCCTCGCAAACGGCGTGGACGTGAACAACATGATGAAGGTGGTGGGCGAAGAAGGTACTTCAATCGACGACTTCGTGATTTACCTGAAGTCCGAATACCTGGACTCCGTTTACCTGCAGCAGGACGCCTACAACGAAATCGACGCCGCCTGCTCCGCCGAACGCCAGAAGTACGTGTTCGACAAGGTTTACACCATCCTCAAGACCCCGATGAAGTTCAGCGAGAAGGACGTCGCCCGTACGTTCTTCCTCAAGCTCACTCAGTCGACGAAGGACTGGAACCGCGTCAAGTTCGATTCCCAGGAATTCAAGGACCTTGAACAAAGTATTTTTGCTTCCGTGAAGGAGGTTTCCGCTAATGCATAATGTGGCATACCATCGTATTGAACGCATCGCCGGTTCCGTGATTACGCTCCGTGCCGAAGGTGTAGCAAACCAGGAACTTGCCCAGGTGACAAGCTCGTTCGGAACATCCCTTGCCCGCGTGATCCGTATTGACGGCGACATGGTGGACTTGCAGGTGTTCGCAGGTGCCCGCGGTATTTCCACCGACTCCGAAGTGCGCTTCCTCGGTGAACCGATGAAGGTCCCGTACAGCGAAGCATTGCTTGGCCGCGTGTTCAACGGTGCCGGCAAGCCCCGCGACAACGGCCCCGAAGTGGACGGCGAACGCATTACTATCGGCGGCCCTTCCGTGAACCCCGCCAAGCGTATCATCCCGAAGACGATGGTGCGTACGGGTATCCCGATGATCGACGTGTTCAACACGCTCGTGGTTTCGCAGAAGCTCCCGATTTTCTCTATCGCCGGTGAACCTTACAATGAACTTCTGGCCCGCATTGCCTTGCAGGCCGAAGTGGACGTGATTATCCTCGGCGGCATGGGCCTGAAGCACGACGACTACCTGTACCTGAAGGACTTCCTCGAAAAGAACGGTGCTTTGAGCCGTACGGTGATGTTCATGCACACCGCCTCTGACCCGATCGTGGAATGCTTGCTTGTGCCGGATGCATCCCTTGCCGTGGCTGAAAAGTTCGCCACCGAAGGCAAGAACGTGCTCGTGCTCCTCACCGACATGACGAACTTTGCCGACGCCATGAAGGAAATCGCCATTACGATGGAACAGATTCCGTCGAACCGTGGTTATCCTGGCGACCTTTACTCTCAGCTTGCCAGCCGTTACGAAAAGGCTGTGGACTTCGAAGGTTCGGGCTCCATCACTATCCTTGCTGTTACGACCATGCCTGGTGACGACGTGACCCACCCGGTTCCGGACAACACCGGTTACATTACCGAAGGTCAGTTCTATCTGCGTAAGGGCCGTATCGAACCGTTCGGTTCTCTGTCTCGTTTGAAGCAGCAGGTGAACGGCAAGACCCGTAGCGACCACCGTACCATCATGAACACCATGATCCAGCTGTACGCAAGCTACAAGGAAACTTTGGAAAAGCAGTCCATGGGCTTCAACATGAGTAACTGGGACCAGAAGCTGCTGAAATACGGTGCCCGTTTCGAGAAGGAAATGATGGACCTCTCCGTGAACATTCCGCTGGAAAAGGCTCTGGACCTTGGCTGGGAAATCCTTGCTGACTGTTTCGCACCCGAAGAAACGGGTATTCCGACCAAGATGATCAACGAATATTGGCCCAAGAAGGGGTAATATGGCGAAGGTCAAGTTAACTAAAAACGCCCTCAAGGCGGAACGCGACGCATTGAAGCGCTTCCAGCGCTATCTGCCCACGTTGCTGTTGAAAAAGCAGCAGCTGCAGATGGAAATGCGCACGCTCCAGGAGAGGGTGATGGCTAAGCGAGAAGAGGAGGACAAGCTCCGTAAGAGCATGGCTTCCTGGATTTCGCTGTTTGCCGAACCCATCGAATGGTCAAAGTACCTGTCGGTGAAGGAAGTGCGCCAGGGCGAAGGTAACATCGCCGGCGTGAAGATTCCGACATACGACGGGGTAGATTTTAATATTTCGATTCCGGATTTCTTCACCACGCCCGTGTGGCTGGACGACGGTATCAGAAGCCTGCAGGGCCTGATTTCGCTGCGTCTGGAACGCCGCGTGCTCGAGCGTCAATACGAGCTCCTCTCCAAGGAACTGCGTACCACGAGCCAGCGCGTGAACCTGTTCGAAAAGGTGAAGATTCCCGAAGCGAAGGAAAATATCCGCGTCATCAACATCTTCCTGGGCGACCAGCAGACGTCCGGCGTTGCCCGCAGCAAGCTTGCGAAGGGTAAGGCCACCGCCCGTACCGCTGCCCAGGATGCACTCGCGAAGGAGGCCGCCGCATGATTACTCCTATGAAGAAAGTGACGGTGCTGACGGTTGCAGGTGCGGTTGAAGAGACGCTCCAGGCGCTCCGTACGCTTGAAATTTTGCACCTCACGCCCTTGCAGGCGGCAGCAGGCGCCAAGCTGAACCATGCCCGCGGCGAAGTAAACCGCGTGCAGAAGGCCTTGGAAGTGGTGCCCGAGAAGGCCCCGAAGGGTGTGACTCCCGTGAAGGATGCCGCTCCTGCCGCAAGCCTTATCGATGAAATCCAGCAACTGGTTGCCGAAAGCAAGCAGGCGGAAATCGACAAGGAACAGGCCGAAGAGGAACTCACCAAACTTTCCATGTTCAAGAACCTGGACCCCGCAACGGCAGCAGCCCTGCAGGCGAAGGGTATCTATGTCAAACTGTACCAGCTCCATGACGGTAAAGTCCCGTTCGAACTCGATGGCGAAGGTTCTATCGAGGAATTCGGCCAGGATGAAAACGGCAAATATGTAGCTGTCGTGAGCAGGGGAGATGCCCCTGTCGCCGTGAAGGGTAACTTCACCGAACTCACGATGCCACAGAAGTCGCTTGCCGAGTACCGCGAAATGGAAGCGAAAGCCAAGGAAACCCTTGCCCGCGTCGAAAAACGCCTGGGTGAACTTTCGGGCGCCCGCGAATCTATCGAGGACAAGCTCCTCGAAGTGGGTGACGACTACCGCATGGTCGAAGCCGAGGCCTCGATGGTGGGCGACAAGAACGTCGCCGCCGTGCAGGGCTTCTGCCCCGCACCGCGCGTGGGCGAACTCGAGAAGGCCGCCCGCGAGCACGGCTGGGGCCTCCTGGTGGACGACCCAGCCGACGGCGACGATATCCCGACGCTGCTGACCTACAGCAAGCTCAGCCGTCCCATGCAGTTCCTGTACGATATCATCGGCATTTCGCCGGGGTACAAGGAAGTGGACGTGTCGGCCGTGTTCCTTTGCTTCTTCAGTATCTTCTTTGCGATGATTGTGGGCGACTCGGCTTACGGCCTGTTGTTCCTCGGTCTGGCTCTCTTTGCACGCAAAAAGATGCCGAAGGCGAACCCTGCTGGTTTCCACTTTATCTACCTCATGAGCATCGCCACCATCGTGTGGGGTGTCATCAACGCAAGCTTCTTGGGACTTAGCCCAGCGCTTGCGGGGTGGACGTATTACCTGGACATCACCAACTACGGCTGGTTGCCTGAACCGCTGAAGAACGCGATGCTCTGGATCCGCACAAGCGCCCCGACTGACCCGGCGAAGTTCGAAGCCTACAAGGCCTTCGCCCAGTCGATCACGATCTTGCCCGAAAGCTTCGTGCCGAAGGCGGCGGGTGCCTCCCAGATGCAGCATATCCAGCTGTTCTGCTTCTGCATCGCCGTGGTCCACCTGAGTATCGCCCATATCTGGAACGTGTGCGTGCGCATCAAGCGCAAGGACTCCACGTTCATGGCGCAGGTGGGCTGGCTCATCGGCTGCTGGGTGATGTTCTTCCTGGCCTGCCAGATGGTGCTCGGTATCGACATGCCGAAGTTCGTCATCCCGATGTTCATCGTGGAAGCGGTACTCCTGGTGCTCTTTACCGTGCCGCCCAAGAGGCTCAAGCAGGACTTCATCAGCATCCCGATGCTCGTGCTCGACGTGGTGAACAGCTTTACCGACGTGATCAGCTATATCCGTCTGTTCGCTGTGGGCATGTCCGGTGCGGCCATCGCCGAGGCGTTCAACGACATGCTCTCGCCGCTGTTCGGCTCTGCTGTCGGTATCGCCGGTGCAGCCTTCCTGCTGCTCTTTGTGCATGGCCTGAACATCGCGCTTGCGGTCATGGGCGTCGCGGTCCACGCCGTACGTCTGAATACACTCGAATTTTCAAATGGACTTGGCCAGGAATGGAGCGGATTCGCGTTCGCGCCCTTCGCCAAGCAGAAAAATTAAACCAAGGGATGATTCCCGCTACTTAATGAGGAAAAAACAATGGAACCGAATACAATGGTTACTCTCGCTAAAATGGGTGCTGCAGCCGCTCTCGGCATTGCGGCAATGGGCTCCGCCCTTGGTTGCGGAACGGCTGGTATGTCCGCCATCACCATGTGGAAGAAGGCTTATGCCCAGGGCAAGTCGGCCCTCTTCACCTTGCTGGTGTTCGTGGGTGCCCCGATTTCCCAGACGATTTACGGCATGCTCCTGATGAACTTCATCCTGAGCAAGGCTGCTGAATCTGGCTTTACCAACTGGGGTGGCTGCCTCGGCGCCGGTATCTTCGGCGGTCTCGGCATGATGGCTTCTGCCTGGTACCAGGGCAAGTCCGCGGCCGTGGCTTGCGACGCCCTCGGTGAAACCGGCAAGGGCATGGTGAACTACCTGATGGTGCTCGGTATCGTGGAAACCGTGGCCCTGTTCGTTCTCGTGTTCTCCATGATGGTGCTTTAATCCAGCGAGGTAACACGTATGGATCAAGCTCAACTTTTAACGCTCGCGAAACTCGGCGCGGTGGCGGCCCTGGGCCTTGCCGCGGTGGGTTCTGCGCTGGGCTGCGGGACTGCCGGCATGGCGGCCATCGGGGCCTGGAAGAAGGCGTATCTCAAGGGTAAGAACGCGCTGTTTACGCTGCTCATCTTCGTGGGCGCGCCGATTGCGCAGACAATCTACGGAATGCTCCTGATGATGTACATCCTGAACAAGTCCCAGGCTGCTCCGGGCAACTGGGCTGCATACCTGGGGGTCGGCATCTTCGGTGGCATCGGCATGATGGCCTCTGCCTGGTACGTGGGCAAGTCCGCTGCGGACGCCTGCAACGCCCTCGGCGAAACCGGCAAGGGCCTGGTGAACTACCTGATGGTGCTTGGCGTCGGCGAAACCGTCGCGCTGTTCGTCATGGTGTTCTCCATGATGCTGGTGTCGTAGAGATACGCAGAGAACAATTATGAAAAAGTACCCTGTCAACGACAGGGTGCTTTTTTTTGTAGATTTTCTTTGATGAAATTCAGATTGCCGAAACTTTTTGACAGATCTACCGTGACAATTGCGGTAGCAGATTCGGGCTATACCGGCAGTGACGCAAGCTTCGCGAACATTTTTCTGCTGCGCAAAAAGTACGGCACGCAGATTGCGTTGCAAGACGGGTTCCTATTCCGCTACTATAACGGAGTTGGGAGCCGTCGCGGGTACGCATTCCCGCTAGGGGAGGGCGATGTGTCGGCGGCGCTCGCACGTATTGTCGATGATGCCCGCGAATCGGGCCGCCCGCTGGAATTCTGCCTTGTAGATGAACCGCGTGCGCAGATTTTGAGGGAATATTTTAAAGCGAAAGCAGGATCGAATAGCGCAGAACCGCCCCTGCTTTTTGCTGAAAACCGCGGCGACAGCGACTACATCTATTCTGCCGAAAGTCTTGCCACTTTGGCCGGAAACCAGTACCGCAAAAAGCGCAACCATATCTCGCGATTCAACAGGACTTACTCGGACTACGAAATTCGCCCGCTTACGCCTTCGAACTTTGCGGATGCGCTTGCGGTCGAAAAGAGCTGGCTCAACATCGAAACCTTGGGCGAATCCAGCGATACCGACTGCGAATGCACCTGCGAATGCCGCGAAGCCGCTTGGGCAGAACGCTCCGAAGATGAAAAATCTAGGCTCTCGGAATACTGCGCTATCCGCGAGGCACTCGAAAACTTTGATGCTCTCGGCATGAAAGGGGCGGTGCTCTATGTTGGTGGAGTTCCCGCCGGTATGACAATGGCTTCAGAAATTTTGCCCGGCGTCTGGGACACGCATTTTGAAAAAGTCATCGACGAATATGCGGTGAATGGCGGATATGCGATTATAAACAAATTGTTCGCCGAAAAGCTCTGGGCTACGGGAGCTCATTTAATCAACCGCGAAGAAGATATCGGCATCGAAGGCCTCCGCAAGGCGAAACTTTCATATTACCCGCAAACGATTCTCGATAAAATGCACGTTCGAGTGGGGGAGTGATGCTTTCTCGCGTCCTTTCAAGATCATCCTGTGCCGCCTGCAAGTTCTGCTGCTCCTTCCGCAGGCAGAGTCTCTGGGAAACGCCGCTGTTCCCGCCCGAAGTCGTTGAAAAACTCAGCAAGCTTAACGAATACGGCGTGGTGGGGGAGTTCCGCGACGGTCAAGTTATTCTTGGTGGATACAAAACCGCCGATCCCGAAGAAGAAGTGCCCTGCACCTTCCTCGACCCGCACAAAGGCTGCATTTTAAAGCCCGAAGATAAACCCTTTGACTGTTCCATCTGGCCGCTCCGCATCATGAATAAAGAGGGTGAACTCGTCATCGCCCTCACGCCCACCTGCCCGAGCATCGGCGCGGTTCCGAGCAAGGCCCTCGTGGATCTCGTGCAGGACGGCCTTGGTGATAAGATTTTCGAATACGCCAAGACGCACCCGGAAATCATCAAGGAATACCGGGTCGGCTTCCCGATAATTTAATCCGATTGCGTTTTCACGCCTTTAATGCGAATCAAGTGACAAGGCGATTTTCTTGCACTTGGCGATTTCCTTGGGCGTAAGGCCATTTTGCTTATGGGTTCCGCCTTTTTGAATCACGCCTGCAATCTTGAATCCGCTCCAGCAGAGGATTTCCTTGAGGGCGCGAACGGTACCCGCCGACTGCTTGAAAATGAGGTTGAATGGCCATTGGGTAGTGCATGTCGTGACAATGACAGCCTTCTTTCCTTTTAACAGTGGAATCGGGTAATCGCGTTCGCTATGGTCCATCATGCCGTAAACCCAGCGGTCGAAAAGCATTTTGAGTTGCCCCGTCATGTTGCCCCAGTAGCATGGTGAACCGACCACAAGACCGTCGCATTCTTGCACCATGCGCAGAATCCGTTTCGCATCGTCTTCCGGCATCACGCAATCGTGGGCGCTACGGCATTTCATGCAACCGATACACGGGCGAAATTCCAACTTGCAGACATCAATGATTGTTACCTCGGTGCCTTTTTTGAACAAGGTATCACCTATGACATTTAACATCTGGCTTATGTTTCCGTCTTTGCGCGGGCTTGCATTCAAAATGACCACTTTTCTCATTGTGTCTCCATCCAAAAGAAACGTTCTTCTATAAAACTTTCCCCTGTTAAACACCCCAGAATCTAGAAAATGTCACTTTTAAAAGAATTCTCGGACGAAATCCGATTCTTACGCAAAAACACCCATGTCGATGATTTTCTGCAAGGAGGCTATTGTGTCCTTGTATTTAGTGTTGTCGAAAATAAAGAACCGCGTCACACCTTCGTAGTCCTGCTTGAAAAAGTTTTTTTCGCAGATTTCCTTCAAAAGCTGATTGATGTTTATCCCTGGTTTTGCCGAAGGGCAGATGTCTAATGAACGGCGAATTTCACGAACTTTCTCCAGAAGTTCTTTGAAATGCTCGTCGAATTTAACTAGCGGAAGTATTTTATGGATATCGTAGATATGTCGCGATAGACGGCGGGACTTTTGGGTAAGAAAGTAGTCGCAGATGGCGAACACCTTGTCGATTAAAGTTCGTTCCAAGGCTTGAACATTCATCATGAACGGCACCAGTCCGTAATCGCTCAAAGATATATCTTTTGCATAGTCGGCGATGTAATTTCCGATAGGCTTCGCCATGAACGGAAACACTGCCGTGACAAGGCTTGTTTCTACCTTGACTGCGGGGACGATATGTGCGTTGGATTTGCAGAGCGGCTTATATTCAAATATGTAGTTGTTTATGTCGCGGTCGCTTTGCGTTTTGTCAAAATTAGTAATGACAAGGCCCAATTTGTCGGCGATGGGGGCGATTATGTTGTATTTAAGTTTCTTTCGCCGCGCCGCCCCGATATGCTCCGAAAAGGAAATGTCGATATCTTCCGAGAAACGGTTAATGACCTTCAATGCCTTGGAAAGCGAAGTGCCGCCCTTGAAAACGGCCTTGTCCGACGAAGCCGCAATCTCTTTAAGAATAAGGGAAACGTAGTAGTCCTTTTCGACAACTGCATCCAAGATATTTAAGGAATCACTAACATCTTGAATTATTTTTTTGAAAAGAGGTTTGTCTTCATGCAAATACATCGTAAAGCCTCAGGTCGTAGATATACTTGTATGTTTTTAGTGGGAAGTTTTCGATGTATTTATCTACGTCGGCGCGGAGAATCTTGTTGCGCAAGATATGCCTGCGGATAATGTCGGGCGCTTCTTCCTCGCAGCAGTAGTCCGTATATTCTTCAACATCTTTAAGCAAGTCTAAAAGTTGAAGGACGTTGCGGTTTTCCTTGGTGACGGCAATCTTGGCGCGACGAATGTAGTATGGAGTGTGTCCAACTTTAACCTCACGGGCGATAGCTGTTGAATTATTAGTTACGATTTCTGCCTTATACGGCACCTGCAGACAAAGCCCAAGCTGATTTGCGAAGGTGTAACCCGAATAATAGCCGTAAATTTCATCACCATTAGTGATATACTTGTACTCGGCGACCATGTTCGAGGATAAGGGGTAGTATTCGTGGTTGGGGTCCGGCAAAAAATAGACCCCCGGTTCAAATCGCGAAAGTTCGCCCGCATCGACCAGTTTCTTGAATTGCTGTCGCAGATTTCCAGCTGAAAGCCCGAGCGGTTCGGCATCTTCGGTGAAAATCGGTTTTCCCGGCCCGAATTTTGATTTCAAGAATTCCAAAAGCATTTTGCACCCTCATTAACACTTTTTAATATAAATAATAAAAAAGCGTTTGTCAATGGGTAAAAAACACCCCCGACACTTCAATGCCGGGGGCGATATTCTCAAAGTGAGCGCAACGCGCGAACGACCTCATACCTCAGAGGCGCCGTGCGCCGACCTCACACCTATTTGAACAGATTCTTCATCTTTTCAAGGAAAGATTCTTCCTGCGCGGTTTCCTTGTCGTGCCTGAGTTCCGCAAGCTTCTGGTAGAGCTCCTTCTCTTCGCGGCTCAAGTCCTTCGGGATTTCCACGCCGATGTTCACGTACAGGCTTCCACGGTCGCCGCGCTTGTTCAGCGGGTACAGGCCCTGTTCGCGCAGGCGCAAGATGCTCCCGGCCTGAGTGCCGGCCGCAATCTTGATCTGCACTTCGCTACCGTCCAGCGTCGGGATGCGCTGCGTTCCACCAAGCACCAGCTTGTGGACCGGCACCTTGATTTCGCAGTGCAAATCGTCGCCTTCGCGGGTGTAGAAGTCGTCGGGCTTTTCGGCAATGACCGCCAGCAAGTCGCCGCAGGCACCGCCGCGAGGCCCGCAGTTGCCTTCGCCACGCAGGTTCAGGTACTGGCCCTCGGCAACGCCCGCCGGAATCTTGATGGAAATCTCTTCGGTTTCCTGCACGCGGCCCTCGCCGTGGCAATGCGGGCACGGTTTCGCGATGACTTCGCCCATGCCGTTACAGGTGGGGCAAGCGCTCTCGGTAATCATCTGGAAGAATCCGCCCGTAGAACGGCGAACACGGCCCGTTCCATGGCAGGTATCGCAGGTCTTGATGTCCTGGCCGCCCTTGCCGTTACATTCCGTACACGGCGTGTAGCGTTTCAGGCGAACCTTCTTGGTGCAGCCCTCGAAGATTTCCTTGTAGCTGAGCGCCACCTTGATCTGCAAGTCGTTCCCGCGCGGAGGCCCGGCCTTGCGTGAGCTCCTGCGGCCACCGCCGCCAAAGCCACCGAATCCGCCACCGAAAATATCGCCAAAGTTCGCGAAGATATCCTCGAAACTGAATCCCTGGCCGCCGAATCCGCCGCCACCAAAACCGCCACCGGGGGCGTTGAAGCCGAACTGGTCATACTGCTTACGCTTCTCGGGGTTGCTGAGCACATCGTAGGCCTCGGCAGCTTCCTTGAACTTCTCTTCGGCTTCCTTGTCGCCCGGGTTCTTGTCCGGGTGGTACTTGATGGCAAGCTTCTTGTAGGCGTGCTTGATCTCGTCAGCACTCGCGTCCTTGCCGACGCCTAGAACTTCGTAATAATCTCTTTTTTCAGCCATAATATGCCTTCGGCATTAAAGTGGTTAGTAAACAGTGGTTAGTAAACAGTGGTTAAGCCATAAACAGGAGTTGTTCATCTACAACAAAAGGATTGCCTCAATTTTAAGGCGAATCCTTTCGTATAATTAGTGGTTTTTGTCAATGACTAAAACTAATCACTAATCACCAACCACTAACCACTTCCTCTTAGTCAACCACTTCCGCGTCGACGACTTCCGGACCGTCGCCCTTCTTGTCGTTCTTCGGCTGTTCAGAAGCGCCCGGCTGCGGACCCGGCTGGGCCTGGTTTGCACCGGCGGCCTGGGCCATGGAGCTGATCATGCCCTGGAGCTTGTCCATAGCAGCCTTGATCTCTTCCTTGGTGCCGTTGTCTTTCTTGGCCTTGATGTCGTCGATGGCAGCCTGCAGCTGGCTCTTGGTGTCGGCCGGCAGCTTGTCGCCAAATTCCTTGAGCTGACCTTCGGCCTGGTAAGCCATCTGTTCGGCCTGGTTCCTGATGTCCACCAGTTCGCGCTGTTCCTTGTCCTTGGCAGCGTTGGCTTCGGCATCCTTCACCATCTTGTTGATTTCGTCCTCGGAAAGGCCGCTGGAAGAAGTAATCTTGATGGATTGTTCCTTGCCGGTTTCCTTGTCCTTGGCAGACACGTGCACAATGCCGTTTGCGTCGATATCGAAGGTCACTTCGATCTGCGGCACGCCACGCGGCTTCTTCGGGAGGTCGGTCAAGTCGAACTTGCCGAGCGTACGGTTGTCGCGGGCAAATTCGCGTTCGCCCTGCAGCACGTGAATCGTCACGGCCGGCTGGTTGTCTTCGGCGGTAGAGAACACCTGGCTCTTCTTGGTCGGAATCGTGGTGTTTCGGTCGATGAGCTTCGTCATCACGCCACCGAGAGTCTCGATACCCAAGGAAAGCGGGGTCACGTCGAGGAGCAACACGTCCTTCACGGAGGAGTCGCCGCTAAGCACGGCACCCTGGACGGCGGCACCGATAGCCACCACTTCGTCCGGGTTCACAGTCTTGTTCGGTTCCTTGCCGAAGAACTTCTTCACGGCTTCCTGCACGGCCGGGATACGGGTAGAACCACCGACCAGGATCACCTCGTCGATTTCGCTCAGGGAGAGGCCGGAGTCGGCGATAGCCTTGCGGCAGGGTTCCATGGAGCGTTCCACCAGGTGGGCGGTCAGCTGGTCAAACTTTGCACGGCTGAGCGTGAGGTCCAAATGTTTCGGGCCCGAAGCGTCGGCAGTGATGAAGGGGAGGTTAATGTTCGTGGAAGTCGTAGCAGACAGGTCGATCTTAGCCTTTTCCGCGGCGTCCTTCAAACGCTGCAGGGCCATCTTGTCCTTCTTCAGATCGATGCCCGGATTGTCCTTCTTGAATTCGTCGTTGATCCAGTCGATAATCACTTCGTCGAAGTTGTCACCGCCGAGCATCGTATCGCCGTTGGTGGCCTTCACGCTGAACATGCCGTCGTCGATTTCCAGGATAGAGATATCGAACGTACCGCCACCGAGGTCATACACGGCGACCTTTTCGCTCTTCTTGGAGTCAAGACCGTAGGCGAGGGCGGCAGCCGTCGGTTCGTTCACGATACGCAGCACTTCGAGGCCTGCAATCTTGCCGGCGTCCTTCGTAGCCTGACGCTGGGAGTCGTTAAAGTAGGCGGGGACCGTAATCACGGCCTGCGTCACCGGCTGACCCAGGTAGTCTTCGGCAATCTTCTTCATGGTCTGGAGAACCATGGCCGAAATCTCGGGAGGTGCGAACTGCTTGTCGTCCACCTGCACGCGCACCGGGTCAGAACCCGTGCCCACCAGCTTGTAGGGCATGTTCTTTTCGGCAGCGGAGCATTCGCCAGCCGTACGGCCCATGAAACGCTTGATGGAGTAAATGGTCTTTTCGGGGTTGGTGATAGCCTGACGCTTTGCCACGTGGCCCACCAGACGTTCGCCGTTCTTGCCGAAAGCGACAATGGACGGGGTGGTGCGGAAACCTTCCGCGTTAGCGATCACGACCGGCTTGCCGCCTTCCATCACGGATACGCAGCTGTTGGTCGTACCAAGGTCAATACCGATAATCTTGCTCATAATGAGTCTCCTATTTTAAATTCTTGCCGCCCGCGAATCATTCCGAAAGGGGGCGATTTTTACGCCCATACATAAGCAAAACCCGTGCCAAATGCTAATAACTGGCAAAAAACGGCTATTTCGTTTCGTTCTGAAACAAGAAAACGGCCTGGAAAGGGCTGAAAACGCCGTGTTTCATAATGGAACAGTGCCCGGAGAGTGTCTTCCTGAGCGAAGGCGCAACGCGCCGAAGTCGATATACGAAACTAGGCAACTTGTTGCCTTAGTTGAGTTAGGTTCGAAGGAGCAGGATCTAAAAAGGGGAGGGGGAGGAATCCCCCTGGTTCGCACTCCGTTGCTCTCCACCCCCTCGCCTAAGGGGTTCCACCC
>NZ_CALEFV010000273.1 GCF_937877005.1 uncultured Fibrobacter sp.
GAAGAAGCCAAGTACCTCAACGCAGGTGCAGGCGGACAACCAGGATGGGCAACCCGATACTGGGACTGCTGCATGCCCCACTGCGCACAACCCGCACACGGCGGCACGGCTAGGACTTGTAGCGCCAACGGGGGAAAGACTGTCATAGACAACAACAGCACCAAAAATATCTGTCAAGAAGGCGGACAGGGCGCCACCTGCACCAGCCAGATTCCTATTATCGTGAGCGAAAAGCTGGCCTACGCATTCGCGGCAACTCCCGGTAACGACAACACCTGCGGCAAGTGCTTCGCCCTCACCTTTACGGGCGAAGGCAAGTACGAAACCAAGGATAATCACAAGAAACTCAAGGGCAAGACACTTGTGGTGATGGCATCGAACATCGGCTACGATGTAGCCGGCGGTCAGTTTGACGTGATGATTCCGGGTGGCGGATTCGGAGCCTTTAACGGATGCGCCCAGATGGGCTGGAATATCCCGAGCAACACCACGACATACGGGGGTTTCCTCAGCGACTGCGAAAACGAATCCGGCTATGACGGCGACGTATACTCCAAACGCAAGGAATGCCTTACCAAGAAGTGCAACAGCGCCTTCGCAAACGACACCGAAGCCAAGGAAGGCTGCCTCTTCTTGGCAACCTGGATGGAAGCAGCAGGCAACCCGAACCACACCTACAAGGAAGTGGAATGCCCGCAGGCACTCAAGGCGAAATACTAATCCCATAGGTGCCAAAACGCTGAAACTTTTGGTCCCGGCAAGCGCCGGGGCCCTATTTTTTGTGAGCCAAATCGCATAATTGATTGACTTTCAATTTTTTACGTGAATTTTCTTGACAATTAAACTATCTTTTGCGTCGGATGGAATTGGAAGGACTTTCAAATGAAAGTCTCACTAGTTTTATTTGAGGACACTTATGAAATACCAATTCCTGAAGTCCGCACTGATCCTGGGATCCGTTCTGGCATTTGTGAACTGCACCGATGATGCTACTGACGTCATCAGCAACCTTGATCCCAACGCTAATCAACCTTCGGAAAACGATCCAAGTGCCGTGCCGGCAGACGATCCCTGTTGGCTCATCAACGCCGACCAGCCCTACCTCATCTACCCCGCAGGTATCGTGACGGACCTCAAGGGAAATCCGGTCGCGACGTTCGTATTTACCGATGAAAACTATACGACCGGCAACATGATTGCCGCCGACGGTTCTACCATCATCTTGAACAACATCGCCCTGGATAACCTCACTGTCGTTACCCGCGCAACAGCCTCCATGGCCTTGCCGCCGTCTTCTTCCGCAGCCATCGAAACCCCGG
Organism: uncultured Fibrobacter sp.; assembly: GCF_937877005.1. Taxonomy (GTDB): domain Bacteria; phylum Fibrobacterota; class Fibrobacteria; order Fibrobacterales; family Fibrobacteraceae; genus Fibrobacter. Next base: position 1,320 of record NZ_CALEFV010000273.1, read on the forward strand.
CCTCGTCTGCAGACGTGACTCCGACGGTTTCTTCGAGCAGCACTGGAACCACTCCGACCAGTAGCGAAACGGCCGCAAATAACGACAAGAGCTCATCTTCTGAAGAAAAGCAGGTTGCGACTTCTTCGGCCACCCAGACCCCCATTACCGACGGCAAGGTCACGATTACCGGTAGCCTGACCCAGACGGTCGCCCAGAAGGCATCTACGAGCGAAATCAAGTTCAGCGGTCTTTCCAACGAACCGACTCGCCTCTCCTGGAACGCCTACTTCCTCGAAACCAGCTACAGCAACGGCACCTATACCGTCAAGGCTATCACAAGATCTCAGAGCTCGATCGATTTTGCCCTTGAAAAAGGGTATATAGACGAAGGAACAAGCTCTGTCGAGCCACGCCTTATTTCT
>NZ_CALEFV010000274.1 GCF_937877005.1 uncultured Fibrobacter sp.
CTTTGCAATTACGTTACCGTCATTATCCCACGATTTTGCAAAGCAACCGTTCTCATCCTGGCTTTGTAGTGCAAAATCGCAGGTGGAAAAATCGATGTGCTTCTTGTCCTGGTAATGGCATCCGCAGTAGAGTGTTTCCTGCAGGTCCCCGTAATAAACCCTGCGCAGTTGCTTGCTCGCGTCGCGGTAATTATAATGCTGCGGAGCTGCCTCGGGATTGACTCTAGCCCATGCAATGGATGCAATTACTGCTAAAAGTAAGATGGAACCGAAATTTTTCATATAGAAAACCATATAATAATCTATAGCGAATATAGATAAATTTAAACGCTTATATCTATATTTGTGTCCATGCAATCACCGGGTATGGATTATCTGAATTCTCGGCTCATGTTTGGCATGGTGCCGGGGCTGGAATCAACAAGAAAACTATGTGCCGCTCTAGGCAATCCCGAACGGAATTTCAGGACAATCCACATAGTAGGTACTAACGGCAAGGGATCCACCAGTTATTATTTAGCGGGAATTCTGCAGGTGCACGGATTCAAGACGGGCTTGTTTACAAGCCCCCATCTGGTGAATCTTCGCGAGCGTATCCGGATAGATGATGCCCCTATCGGCGAAAATGATCTAGAACGCCTGCTGCTTTGCGTGCGTGATGCCGCTGCAGTGGCAAGGGTAGAGCCGACTTTTTTTGAAGTCCTGACCCTAGTGTCGTTCCTCTATTTTGCGGAACAGGGTGTAGATGTTGTTGCGATGGAAGCGGGAATGGGAGGGCGTCTTGATAGTACGGCGGTGGCCTGTGGCAATATCGCAGTCCTTACGAGTATAGGTCTTGAACATACCGAAATTCTTGGTCCTACCGAAAGTGCCATTCTCAAGGAAAAAATGGCCGTGATGGAAGCAGGTTTGCAGAATCGTAAAACATTTATTGTTGGCGGTCTTTCCGAAAATCTACTTGCCGAGGCTCGCCAGATTGCTGCTTCGCGCAATGCCGATTGTCTTGTCCCGAAAATTCGTGATGATGTAGAGCTTCCGAACCTGGGTCGCCATTATATTGAAAATGCGAGTCTTTCGCTTGTGGCTGCAGAACGCTTTATAAATGAATGCGGTCGGTGCGTCTATAATGATTCGCTGGCCCTTTCGGTTCTCAGGACTCGTTCGTGGGTGGGACGCATGCAGCAGCTAATCGATGTCGAAGGAAATGTGCGCTACATTCTGGATGGCGCTCATAATTCGCATGCGGTCAGGAGACTTGTTGAATCCTTGGCCTGCTACTATCCTGGGTGCAAGTTTCACTGCATCTTTGGCGCCTTGAAAGACAAGGATGTCGATGAAATGCTTAGACTCATGTCCCCTTTCGTGAGCCATTGGCATATTACTAGGACTCCTTACCCGCGCTTTCGCGAATTGGATGACTTGCGTGCACAACTACAGAAATTGAATCTCCCTGTGACGAGCGAAGGCGTGCTCACGCGATCGTATCTAGATGAAGTCTCGGATAGCAACAAGGAAAAACTCCCTGTGCTGGTGACAGGGAGCCTCTATATGATTGGTGAAACGGTCCAGGCGTTAAAAAATGACTTTGAAAGCCTTTCGTTCTTTCGTGGACTAGAGCCCACAACCAATGAACACCGTTAATTACCTTGTTTCTGCATCGATTTCGGCGTAGGCCTTATTCGCTGCAGTACGAATCTTGTTTTTCATTTCTTCGGTTGCCGCATCGGTATCCTGCAAGGATTTCAGGTATTCTTCAACCAGGCTGGCATCTAGGGTCATGATTCCATAAATCTTGAATTGTCCGTCTTCGGTGGTTTCGACTTTGACATCGGTGAGGGTCGCGCCATTTAGGCGAGTGTCCACGATGGCTTTCGATGCGCTTTGGAAATGTTCTGCGATATCGCCGCTGACTTCTTCCTTGAAATTTTTGGATAGAGCCTTGAGCTGTATGTCAATTTCTTTGGCGAGGTCCACGCGTGCGTTCTGGTCCGCCTTTTCCATGGCAATTTGTTCGTCTTTGGAAATGCCGATGCCAATTCCTGCCGGGATATGGTCCTTCTTGATATAGTTGGTCTTCTTGAGCTGCATTTCTACAAGCAGGTCGGCGGATTTTTCTTGCGGCGTGCCGGCACAACCGGTGAACATCCCTGCGGCTAGGGCGATAGAGGCAAGGGCGAGCATGATTTTTTTCATCGTTTCTCCTTTTATTCTGTTAGAATAATCTATCACATTTTCATTTCATCGTCAATAGATTTTGTCCTGAAATCGACAATAATGTATAAAAAGGCTCCTTTTTAATAAAAGCCATCCCTATTGGGGATGGCGCTTTAGCTATATAGAAGCCTTTTTACTTGTTGTTCGCGCGGATGAGGTTGAGGGCGGAACCCGCCTTGAACCATGCCCACTGCTGTTCGTTGTAGGTGTGGCTGAGGGCGATGTTGTCCACAGAGCCATCCTTGTGGTGGGCGACGAGGGTGAACTCGGAACCCGGGGCGAACTTGGTGAGGCCAACGATGTCGAACACGTCCTGTTCCTGGATCTTGTCGTAGTCGGCGGCGTTCTTGAAGGTGAGGGCGAGCATGCCCTGCTTCTTGAGGTTCGTCTCGTGGATGCGGGCGAAGCTCTTCACGATCACGGCCTTCACGCCGAGGAAGCGCGGTTCCATGGCGGCGTGTTCGCGGCTGGAGCCTTCGCCGTAGTTTTCGTCACCGATGACGATGGAGCCCGTGCCCTTGGCCTTGTAAATCTTCGCAAGTTCCGGGACTTCCTTGTATTCACCGCACTGGCAGAGAACCTTGTTCGTTTCGCCGTTGAAGGCGTTCACGGCGCCGATGAGCATGTTGTTCGAAATGTTTTCGAGGTGACCGCGGTAGTTGAGCCACGGGCCGGCCATGGAAATGTGGTCGGTGGTGCACTTGCCCTTGGCCTTGATGAGGAGCGGGGCACCGGCGATGTCCTTGCCGTCCCAGGCGGCGAACGGAGCGAGAGCCTGCAAACGCTTGCTTTCGGGGTTGATGGAAACGGTAATCTTGGAACCGTCTTCTGCCGGAGCCTGGTAGCCGGCATCCTTGACTTCGAAACCCTTCGGCGGAAGTTCGCACTGTTCCGGCGGGTCGAGCTTCACGGCCTTGCCCTCATTGTTCACGAGGGTGTCGGTCATCGGGTTGAAGCGGATGTCGCCGCTGAGTGCTGCAATCACGGCCATGAGCGGGGAGGCAACGAATGCGTGTGTGTTCGGGTTTCCGTCGGCGCGTTTCGCGAAGTTGCGGTTAAAGCTGTGGACGATGGTGTTGAGTTCCTTCTTGTCGGCTCCGGCACGGTCCCAGCGGCCAATGCAAGGACCGCAGGCGTTCGTCATGATGGTGGCACCGAACTGCTTGAACAAGTCGATGAGGCCGTCGCGTTCGGCGGTGTAGCGCACCTGTTCGCTCCCCGGGTTGATGAGGAGCGGGCACTTCGGGCTGAGTCCCTTCGCGAGGGCCTGCTTGATCATGTTCGCGGCCATGAACAGGTCTTCGTAGCTGGAGTTCGTGCAGCTACCGATGAGGGCGGCGCTTACGACCGGCGTAGATTCCGGCTTGGTTTCGGTGGCCTTGAGGCTTTCTGCCATGTCGGTCACGGCGTAGGCGCGGTCCGGGCTGAACGGGCCGTTGAAGTGCGGCACGAGCGTGTTCAAGTCGATTTCGATGACGCGGTCAAAGTACTTTTCCGGATTTGCTTCGACTTCGGGGTCGGCCTTGAGGTGTTCTGCAATCTTGTCGGCGGCGGCGGCAACGTCGGCGCGGCCGGTGACCTTGAGGTAGCGGCTCATGGAATCGTCGTAGCTGAAGGTAGAACATGTTGCGCCCACTTCGGCACCCATGTTCGCAATCGTCGCCTTGCCGGTGGCGGAGAGGCTACGAGCGCCTTCGCCGAAGTATTCGATAATGGCGTTGGTGCCGCCCTTCACGGTGAGGATGCCTGCGAGCTTGAGGATGATGTCTTTGGCGGTTGCGAAGCCCTGGAGCTTGCCGGTGAGCTTCACGCCGATCATCTTCGGGTACTTGAGTTCCCACGGGAGGCCGACCATCGCGTCAACAGCGTCTGCACCGCCCACGCCAATCGCGAGCATGCCGAGGCCGCCGGCGTTCACGGTGTGGGAGTCGGTACCGATCATCATTCCGCCCGGGAAGGCGTAGTTTTCGAGCACCACCTGGTGGATGATGCCTGCACCCGGGAGCCAGCAGTCAATGCCGTACTTGGCGGAGACGGACTGGAGAAAATCGTAAACTTCCTTGCTTTCTTCCTTCGCGCGGGGGAGGTCCTTTTCGACACCTTCGCGAGCGATAATCAAATGGTCGCAGTGCACGGAGCTGGGCACTGCCACGCGGGCCTTACCGGCGGTGGTGAACTGCAAAAGGGCCATCTGGGCGGTAGCGTCCTGCATGGCCACGCGGTCCGGGTGGAATTCGGCAAAATCCTTGCCGCGCTCGTAAGTCCTGTTCTCGGCGCCATCGATCAGGTGGCTGTAGATAATCTTTTCGGCGAGGGTGAGCGGACGGCCCAGCTGCTTGCGGGCAGCTTCAACGCGGGCTGGAATGCGGGCATAGACGCCCTGGATCATGTCGAAATTGAAAAGCATAGTCTCTTTGGGTTATAGGTTGAATTTTCGGGCACAAAAATAGAAAAATCTGCTGTTTATTTTAGGGCGAGAATCCGCTTGACGCTTTCATCGATGCGGGATTCCTTTATTTCGCCTTTTTCGACCGCCTTGACCACGGCATCGAACACCTGGGTGAATTCTCTGGAGCAGAGCACCACGTCCACACCCGCCTGGATAGACTTGATGGCGGCTTCGGCGTTGCCGAACTGCGTGGTGATGGCACCCATGTCCATGGCGTCGGTCACGATGATGCCCTTGAAACCGAGTTCACCGCGGAGCTTTTCCTGCAAAATGACGGGTGAAAGTGTTGCAGGCAAGTCGTTGCCGGTAATCTTCGGGGCGGCGATATGTGCGGTCATGATCATCTGGGCGCCCGCCTTGATGCCCGCCTTGAACGGAATCATTTCGCACTGGAGCATTTCTTTCCAGGTCTTGTTCGTTTCGGCGTAACCGGAATGCGTGTCGGTCTTTACGTCGCCGTGACCGGGGAAGTGCTTGAGCGTACCAATGACTCCTGCAGAATCAAGACCGTTCAGGTAGCTTACCACAAATTCGGCTGCGGTCTCGGGATCGTTCGAGAAGGCTCGTTCCCCGATGATAATGTTTTCAGGATTCGTGTTGACGTCGGCGACCGGGGCGTAGTCGATGTCAAAACCGTATTTCTTCACATAACTTCCGATGGTGAATGCGGCCTTGTAGGCTTCGTCCGGGTCGCCGCTTTTGGCAATGGCAGCCATGCTTTCGTACTTGGGAACGTCGAAGTTCCCGTTGTTCGCAATGCGAGCAACGCGGCCACCCTCCTCGTCGATAGCAAGGAGGGGTGAACCGTTCAGTTCCCTAATGTCGGCAATGAATTCGCTGAGTTGATCTTCGTCTACGATGTTGTGGGCGTAAAGGATCATGCCGCCGATGGGGTAGTCCTTGTTGACGGCGAGCATGGTCTTGTTTACTTGCTGCAGCTTGTAATCCGGAAGCTCGGCGTATTCGCTCCAGTGGATGCTCGTATCGAGTGCCTCGGGGCGCACGAAGAACATTTGCCCTACCTTCTCGCGAATAGTCATCTTGCTTATGTCGAGAGCGGAGGCTTCCGGATTGTCTTCGGAAGCGGAGCTGCTTGAATCGTCACCGCAGGCGGCTAGAAATGCAAGCGATAGTGTTGCTAAAGCTTTTGTCGCAAAGTTCCAGGAAAAATTTTTTCTTTTCATGATAATTCCAAATTTATTGAAAAAAGCGCCAACTCGGGGATGACGCTTTGATTTATTAAAAAGAAGCAGACTCCTTACTCACCTAAGCAGGAATCCATCGCGGCGATAATTTTCTTTTTGTCCATGTGCTGGCCAATGAAGACAAGGCGAATAATGCGGTCGCCGTACTTTTCGTCCCACACCTTAAGCAAGTCTGGATTTTCGCGCAGGATTCGCTTCTGTTCGGCTTCGCTTTCGCTAGCGAACCAAGGTCCGAAATTCTGGGCAGAAGCCTGCTTACCTGCCTGTTCGAACAGGTAGCTGTTGTCGCGTTCGTCTTCGAACCACACGAGACCCTTGGTGCGGATAATGCTAGTCGGGTAGTCGTCAAGCAACACTTCAAAGCGTTCACGAATCAGCGGGCGGCGGCGTTCGTACACGAACGTGCTGATACCGTATTCGTCACCATGCGGATGATCCTTGTCGTGGTGGTGGCCGCAGTGGCACACGCCGTGTTCGTGGTCGCAGTGGCTGTGATCTTCATGATCGTGGTCGTCATGGTCGTGGTGATGATGTTCGTGTTCGTCATGATCGTCATCATCGTGATCATGGTGGTGCTCATGCTCGTCGTGGTCGTCTTCGTCTTCGGGCGACGTTTCTTTCATGAGTTCCTTGGCCCAGGCGGCGGAGTTGCCGACCTTTTCGAAGTCGAATTGCTTGGTGTCCAAGATATCCTTCATTTCGACCTTGCCGTAATTCGTCTCAATCATCTTGGCGTCGGGCTGCAGCGCACGTACCACGGCCTTCACGTGTTCAAGGTCGGTTTTAGACAAACTATCAACCTTGTTCATCACGATGGTGTTGCAGAATTCAATCTGCTGGATGAGCAGGTTGGCGATGTCTTCTTCTTCGAGATCCTTGTCGAGCAATTTCTGTCCGCCGGCGAATTCGTCGGCGAGGCGTGCTACGTCCACCACGGACACGATGTTGTCCAGGTGGCAGGGGAGTGGGCGGCCGTCGCGGCTCTGCAACTGGGCACCGGCCATGCAAATGGTCTGTGCGATAGGAATGGGTTCGCAAATGCCGCTGGCTTCGATCAAAATGTAGTCGAACTTGTTCATTTCCAACAGTTCGGCAATTTGTTCCAAAAGGTCGGTCTTCAGGGAGCAGCAAATGCAGCCGTTGGACAGAGGAACGACCTTTCCGGAATCTTCCTTGGTGATGTTTCCGCCCTTTTCGATAAGAGTCTGGTCGATGTTCACTTCACCGATGTCGTTTACGATCACGGCGACATGGTAACCTTGCTGGTTGTTGAGAACAAAATTGAGAAGGGTAGTTTTTCCGGCTCCGAGGTAACCGGTGAGCAGTGTAATAGGTACTGACTTTTTCATGGTGGCGTAAAAATAGAAAAAAAAGGTTGTTTAGGCAAAAAAACTGGCCCAGCAGAGCTGGACCAGTTTTTTGGGGGTTAGGAGGAGAACAAAGAGTTCTTGAAAATTAAGATAGAATTTTTTTTGACGAAAAACGCCTTTTTTGAACGGAATTTTTGTTTTTTTGCTAAAAAATCACTTCAAAAGTCCTTGGCGGGACATTTTGTTCCGCTATTTTTCTGTTAAATTTAGGTCAAATATGGAGAAAGTATGAATTGCAGGATTTTAATGCGTTTCGTGGGGGTGGCTGAGGATCTTTCGGCAATTTATGATGCCCTTACTGAACAGTATCCAGAAATGGATTTGCCGAGTGAGGACTCCGGTGACTGGTACTCTGTCGATGATATCATGATGGACGAGTACGAATGTCGCTACGAAGAGCTCCCCGAAGGCGAACTCATGGCAATGGACGGTTCCGTGCTGGTGGACGATGAACTTCCCGAGGATTATTTTTCGGAGCTGATGGAGCGCTTTGAACGCGTTTTCGGTGCGTTCAAGTGGTCGTCCCTGGATGTTGGCGTAGGTTGTGGAACTAGCGATGGCTGGGGAGAGTTCATTCCGGACTATGCCGACAACTATTCCGACGAAGCTAACGAAATCTCCGAAGCTGTTTTGGGATTTTAGTTGACAATTAGATGCTTCAATAAAGCTGTTGTTTTATGTGCAAATAAAAACGCCTGGCATTAACCAGGCGCATCTGTCTACAGAAAACAGACTGCAGTCTACTGTTTACTGACAACTGTCTACTGCGAACGCTTCGCGTTCGGTGAGCAACAAAGCGACCGGTATTAACCGGTCGCGATTGCGAGAGGACTGGCTCCATGGTACGAACCTTGGAACATTAGCCAGTCCGGTCTAGTCGTGAGCAACAAAGCCCTCGGGTGTTAACCGAGGGCGGTTGCGAGAGAATCGGCTCCAGAGTAAGGATTCTGTTGAATTTAGCCGATTCGGTCGTGTTACGTTTGATCTTCGCCGCGGAGCATGATGACCTTACCCGTGCGAATGTATTCGACGATTTCGAACTTCTGCAACAGGCTCTTGAGCGTGTCGACCTTCTGGCTGTTTCCGGTGATCTGGATAATCATCGAAGTCGCGGTCATGTCCACGGTGTTGGCGTGGAAGTGGTCGCAAAGCTGCAGAATTTCGGTACGCTGGTCCGGAGTGCAACGCACCTTGATGAGTGCGAGTTCCTTTTCCACGGCGTCGGTATCGGTATGGTCCTTGGCCTGCACCACGTCCACGAGCTTTTCGAGCTGCTTGATAATCTGCATCAAGATCTCGGGATTGCCGTGAGCGATGATGTTCATGCGGCTAAAGTTCGGGTCGAGCGTGGGGGAGACCACCAGGGAATCGATGTTGTAACCACGGCGGGAGAACACGAGGGCGATGCGCACGAGCACGCCCGGGCGGTTTGCAACTAACAAACTAATAGAATGTGCTTTATCCTTTAACATGGCTTATCTCCTTAGGTCGATCCCGTGGGCTTTTCAAGTTGAGTCTTCGGCTGTTCGGTAATCATGCTCGTAATCGGAGCACCGGCCGGAATCATCGGGAACACGTTGTCTTCCTTTTCGCATTCGCAGTGGATGAGCACCGGGCCTTCGTTGTATTCCAGAGCCTTCTGGATCACGCGTTCGGCGTCGGCGCTACGCTTGATGCGCAGTCCGAGAATGCCGTAGGCTTCGGCGAGCTTCACGAAGTCGGGGTTGCCCTTCATGTCCACGCAGCTGTAACGCTTGTCGTAGAACATGTCCTGCCACTGGCGCACCATGCCCAGGTACTTGTTGTCCATCACGAAAATCTTGATGGGAAGCTTGTGGATGGCGGCCGTTGCAAGTTCTGCTTCGGTCATCTGGAAACCACCGTCACCGCAGAAGGTTACCACCGGCCAACCGGTCGTGTTGCCGAAAGCGGCGCCAATGCAAGACGGGAGGCCAAAGCCCATGGTGCCTGCACCGCCACTGGAGTGGAGCTGGCGCGGATAATTGGTGTGGAAGAACTGAGCCACCCACATCTGGTGCTGGCCCACGTCAGTCGTGACGATTGCCTTGCCCTGCGTGAGGTCGCTAACCGTCTGCACGATATGCTGCATACGGAGACCGCCCTGCTTCGGGTAGGTCAGCGGGAAACGTTTTTTCCAGGACTGGCAAGTCTTCACCCATTCGGCGGTGTCGAGCTTACCCACGAGCGGCAGGAGCTGTTCCAGAACGAGCTTTGCGTCGCCGCACATGAACACGTCCGGCTGCAACACCTTGCCTTCTTCGGCGGGGTCGATGTCGATGTGCATCTTGATAGCGTCCTTGCAGAACACGTCAAGCTTACCGGTAATGCGGTCGTCCCAGCGGCTACCGATCGAAAGAATCAAGTCGCAATCGAGAACTGCCTTGTTGGCGTACACGGTGCCGTGCATGCCGAGCATGCCCAAAGAAAGTTCGTGGTCGGTCGGGAAGGTGCCGAGGCCGAGCAAGGTGCAGCACACGGGGGCGTTCAACTTTTCGGCGAGTTCCTTCACCTGGCGGCTAGCGCCCGAAATCATGGCGCCGTGGCCCACGAGCAAAAGCGGCTTCTTGGATTTCTTCAAGTATTCGGCGGCACGCTCCACACTTTCAGTAGAAGCGTAGCTCGGAATCCTGTAACCCGGAAGGTCCATCTTGTCGGTGAACGGAGCGGTGCAGGGGCCTGCAGTCACGTCCTTCGGCAAGTCAATCAGTACGGGGCCCGGACGGCCGCTGCGTGCAATGTGGAAGGCTTCCTTCATCACGCGCGGAAGGTCGTTGGAATCCTTCACCAAGTAAGAATGCTTCACGGCTGCAAAAGTCATACCGCTGGTATCGCATTCCTGGAAGGCGTCCTTACCCAGGTTCGGGGTAGTCGTCTGGGCGGCAAGAACCACGATCGGGCTAGAATCCATAAGGGCGGTGTAGATACCGGTAAAGGTGTTGGTAGCGCCCGGGCCGCTGGTGACAAGAGCGACGCCGACCTTGCCGGTCTGACGAGCGTAACCGTCGGCCATGTGGGTAGCACCCTGTTCGTGGCGGGTCAACACGACTTTAATATTGGAATCCAGAATGGCGTCGAACATCGGGATGGCCGATCCACCGGGATAACCGAAAATGGTATCAATTCCTTCGCGCTTGAGGCATTCGATAATCACCTCTGCGCCACTTAATGGAGAATTTGCCATATAATTTCCTGTACTTAACGGGTTGTTGTTCAAAAAATATGGCAGAAATATAGAACGAATGCCCTATAGTGGCAAGAGGTGAAACCGTGAATGATGAAAATTAATGAGAATTTTTTTTAAAATGTGATTTTTTGTGTCTCGTATAGCCCGAAATTTGAGTGCTTTTTGACTGATTTTGAGAAAAAATGGTAATGTGTGCTTTGTAAATTGACTTGTTTTCTACTTGAATTTGACAAATTGTTGATTTTGTATAAAGTAAATGTGTGGTATTTTTCGTTAAATTTGACTTGAGGGACGCTTTAAGAGGATGAAATTTGCCTCAAATTGTCATTTTTTTTGAAATTTTGTATTTTGAACGCGAATTTATATATAATTATACTGAGTTGTTTGCATTACAGGTTTGGGATATTATGGGTGAAAAACTGATTCACGCTTTGACGGTAGCGGGCTTTGACGGCTCTGCCGGAGCGGGCTTTATTTCTGATATCAAGACGATGGCGCATTTTGGCGTGTACGGCCAGGCAGTCTGTACGGCGCTCACGCAGCAGAACGAAGAAGAATTCGTGGCGCCCGGCTGGGTCATCTGGGACCGCATCGAGGCGCAGCTCGAGACCCTTTTTAGAAAGCATACCTTCAAGTTCGTGAAAATTGGACTTGTGGAAAAGGCTCGCACTTTAAAACGCATTGTTGAATTTGTCCGCGAGAAATCTCCGGACGCATTCATTGTGTGGGACCCGATTGCAAGCGCATCGGCGGGTTTTCACTTTATGCGTGATGCCGAAAAATTCTTGCCGATTATGAAGTCAATTGACTTGGTGACGCCGAACCAGGATGAATTTGCCTACTTGGGTTTGGGACTTGCGGAATCCCGCGGCGAAATCCGTATGGGACATGATTTTGCGGTGCTACTAAAAGGTGGGCACGCCCGCGGCAAGGAATCGGTCGATACCTTGTGGTACAAAGATGAACAATACAAGTTCAGAAGTCCGCGCCTCCCCGGCAAAGGAAAGCACGGAACGGGTTGCGTGCTCAGTTCTGCAATCCTTGCAAATGTGGCGCTCGGCAAAGATGTTCCTACCGCCTGCGAAATCGCGAAGAACTACATGAACGAATACCTGCAAAGTGGGGAAGGGCGGCTGGGATTTGTTTGAAATTTTTTCACGGACTAGCGCGGATGTTCAGCCAGGATTTATATCCTGGCTTTGCTGTTTTTTTTGGTTTTTATATTCCAAGCTGGAGTGCAAAAATTGGCTAAAATTATGTAAAACGATGTTTTTGAGCTATTTTTTAGATTATTTATATTCTAGTTGTTGCAAAATTTTGTGGATTAATGTATATTCGTGACAGATGAAACCTGTTACTGAATATATGGATTATCGGGAGTATATCCGCGATTATTATACCGAACGCAAGGCTTTCGGTTTTTCGTGGAATGCCTTTGCCTCAAGTGCAGGGTTTTCGTCGCCGGTGTTTTTGCAGTATGTTTGCGAGGCTAAAAAGAACCTGAGCGAAAAAACGGCATCTCAGGTAGCGTCTGCCATGGGGTTGGTCGGTTACGAGATGGATTTTTTTAAACTCCTGGTCGCCTATGGCAATGCGAAGGACGATAAATCGAAAAAGGCTGTACTGGGGCGAATTAGCGTTTTTGCTGAAACACATAGGGTGCGTGTAACTGGAGCCGATGAGTATGAGTTTTTCAAGTCATGGAAAAATTCTGTTGTCCGTGAAATTGCTCCGGCGCTTCCAGGAGCGACGCATAAACAACTTTCGATCGCTAGCCGCCGTCGGATTCCGACTGCAGAAATAGCAAAGATCCTTGATTTTTTATTGCAGTCAGGTTATTTAGAAGTAGATGAAAATGGGTGTTACCACCAGGTCAACCGTTCCTTGAAAATGAGCGGAGAGCAGAACACGATTCGAAAATCGGTGGCTCGCGACCTACAGCGACAAATGACCGAGCTTGCTCTTGATGCCCTTGAAAATGAAACGCCCGAAAATCGAAACATGACTGGGCTTATGTTGGGTATAACCCGCGATAAGTATGATCAGGTTGTTCAGGAATTGGCCGAATGTCGCCGCCGTATTGTGGCGATAGCCGCATCTGACGATGCGACCGAAGAAGTTTATCGATTGAATATGCAGCTGTTTCCGCTGACCGACATCGGTTCTGTGAATTCAACTTCCACCAGCAGGAGGAAAAAATGAAAATTCAAACTAAAAAACAGGCCGTCATTGCAAGGGATGTCCCTTCGATGCAATCCATTGTCGCGATGTTTATTGCTGCATTACTCCTTGCTGCCTGTGGCGATGACAATAAAAATGCCGGTGGAACCGTCGAAGACGGCGAAGTTGTCGCTATCGTTGACAAGACGATTTCGGGGGTGTCGCAGAAGGGGCCGTTTGTGAATGGTTCCAGCGTGACTGTCCAGGAACTCAATGGCGAAACCCTTGCGCAAACGGGTGACAGCTACGAAGGTAAAATCAGGAATGACTTGGGTGAATTTTCGGTGAAGGTCTCAAAACTTGCTTCGCAGTACGCGCTTCTCAAGGCGAGTGGTTTCTACCGCAATGAAGTGACTGGTGAAAAGTCTAAAAGCCAGATTACCTTGTATGCTCTGACAGATTTGAGTGACCGCGACGAGGTAAATGTGAACCTGCTGACACATTTGGCCTATGAGCGCGCTCTTTATTTGGCGAACGATGATTCCGTAAAGGTTGCTGCTGCTAAAAAGCAGTCCGAAGCCGAGGTTCTTAAGTCTTTCGCAATTGAGGGCGACTTTGGTGCCGCCGAAGATTTGAATATTTTTGGAGAAAGTGACGAAAGTGCAGCTCTCCTTGCTGTAAGTATCTTGATGCAGGGGGACTTGAACGAAGCGGACTTTAGTGAACGCTTGGCGAATTATGCTGCCGATATCGAAATCGACGGCAAATGGGATGACGATGAAATTGCGACGGACATTGCGGATTGGGCTAATGCGCAATGGCTTGGTTCTGGACTAACTAAAATTCGTGAAAATATCACTAAGTGGAATCGTTCTTCGGATGTGCCAGAATTTGAAAAATATGTCAATAATTTCTGGTGGCAAAATTATGGTCTCGGAACCTGCGATAAGAAACGCAAAGGAGAAGTGCTGAAGAACCAGAATAAGGCCAGCGTCAATGCAGAAGAATATTATATCTGCAAATCTAAATCGTGGCAGGTCGCAAGCGATATTGAAAAGGATACTTACAAGTGGCTTGATCCGACTGCCAAGCGCACCGAAAAAGATGGTGATGTTCGTTATGGTGATGTGGTCAAGACCAACTGCTATGTTTTTGAAGATGGTGCTTGGCGCAGCGGCAATGCTAATGACTGTTCATTGGATTTGCGCGGTTGTACAACACTCCGACAGAATACGGTGGGCTTGGGCTCTGATGATGTTTGGCATATTTGCGATAACAAAAAATGGAGGAATGCAACTGATATCGAAAAGGATACCTCCGGCTGGCTGCCTGGCAGCGATGGCGACAGTAAGGTTGGCAATGTTAATTCAAATAATTGCTATGTATTCGAAAATAATGTATGGCGTAGTGGAAACGAGAGCGACTGTTCCTTAAAGTTACGCGGATGTACGGCACTCCGCCAGGATACGGTAGGTTTGGGTTCTGATGATGTTTGGCATATTTGCGATAACAAAAAGTGGAGGAATGCAACTGATATCGAAAAGGATACGGCCACATGGGGTGCGGGAACCTTTGATGGAGAAGTTCGTGCTGGACAAGTCGATTCGTCGAACTACTATATCTACGGAACATCGAATCATGCTTGGCGAATCGCCACAACACTTGAAAAGGATACATACGATTACATCAATAACATGGATTGGCTTGCAGGGACAGATGGCGAAATAAAGAAAGGCTCTGTGACAGGTTCCGTATATGTCTATGATGCTTCAAAATGGCGCGCTGCTGATGATGTTGAAAAGGTGCTTGGTGGTTGCGTTGCGGCTATTGCAGATTCGGTAGGTAAGGCTGGTTCGTCTTATTACATCTGTACGCCTAGAAAATGGGTGACTGCGACGGCTTTACAGTATGATACATATAGAAGAAATTGTACTGAGTTTGGACAAATGATTCACGGCAATGTAAATCAGGAATATGCTTATTTCTGTTATGGAAATGAATGGAAGTATTTTGTTGGCAATGAATCCATTCCCTATGGAAAATTGGTGGATGAACGCGATGGGGAAATTTATAGAACAGTTCAGATTGGAGGACAAATATGGATGGCGGAAAATTTGAGCTATGCTGGTAGTGAATCTACTGTAGGCCTCATAGGAAAGAGCTGGTGCGACAACAATGATGTTGAAAATTGTAACGAGGCGGGACTTCTTTATTCTAGAAAAGAGTCAATTACAGTGTGTCCTGATGGATGGCGATTGCCAAGACAAACTGAATGGCATACTCTCATTGCTACGGTGGGAGGAAACGCTGTAGCAGGAAAAGTTTTAAAATCTAGGACTGGCTGGGATGAAAATGGGAATTTTGTTTTGGGTGGAGACGATACAGATGTCTTTGGTTTTTCCGCGTTAGTTGTTGGAAACGATAATGGTGATACATGGACATGGATGGAAGAAACAATCAATAAATTTTGGAGTTCCACACAAACCACCGGCGGACAATACTATGAGGACTTGGATACTGACTATCCGAGGAGGGATTATTCTATGAGTGATATGAATGCATATGCGGTACGTTGTATCAGTGAACAAAGTGAGTATTCTGGGACCTTAAAAGATTCGCGTGATGACCAAGTATACAAGACTATTATTATTGGTTCTCAGACATGGATGGCGGAAAACCTCAATTACGAAATGACCGGAAGTTATTGCCGTGAAGATAATGAAGATAATTGCATTGAGCGTGGTCGCCTTTACACTTGGAATGCAGCGATGGAGTCTTGTCCGAATGGTTGGCATTTGCCAACAGATAATGACCTTTTTATACTGAGTGATGACATTGCTAGTGGATATCGACCCGCTTTGTCCGAAGCGGATGCGGCAGGGTTCGCTGCACTTCCTGGTGGCGGCTACAGAGATGATAAAGGAAATTATTCTTATGACGAGGCTGCTTATTTTTGGGGTTCTGAAGAGGTGGATTCTCTCAAAGCACGGAGTTTTAACAGCTACAATTATGGATTCCCCGGTCCCGATGAGTACAAAACTTATGGTTACTCCGTCCGCTGCGTGAAAGATGAGGAATCTCCCTAAATTAGTGTGTTGATATTTTAATATTGTAAATAAAGCCTCGCTAATGCGAGGCTTTATTTAGTTTCAAATTCGACGTCAGAATTGAATTAATCCTCTTCGGCCGGGCGCTTGGAGAGCTGCTTACGCTTGATCGGGTCGAGCTCGGTTTTGCGCAGGCGCAGCACTTCCGGCGTGACTTCGATGCATTCGTCTTCGTTGATGAAGGTGACGCATTCTTCCAGAGTCAGGCGGCGGTACGGCGTCAGTTGGATCATGTCGTCAGCGGACTTGGAGCGCATGTTGGTGAGGTGCTTTCCCTTGGTCACGTTCACGATGATATCGACGTCGCGGTTGTGTTCACCCACGATCATGCCCGGATAAACTTCGGCACCCGGTCCGATGATGAGGTAACCGCGGTCTTCCAGGTTGGAAAGAGCGTAGCTTGCAGCTTCGCCCGGTTCCTTCGCAATGAGCACGCCGTTCACGCGGGCCGGAATTTCGCCCTTGTACGGTTCGTAGTCCTTGAAGATGGACTGGCTGATGGCGTAACCCTTGGAAAGGGACAACAGCTTCGGGCGTATTCCGATAAGGCCACGGGAGGGCACCAGGTATTCGAGGGTCACGCGGTCGTTTTCGTCGGTGGTCATGTTGACCATTTCGCCCTTGCGGGTGTTGATTTCCTGGATGCAGGCGCCGCTGAATTCGTTCGGCACTTCGACCTTGAATTCTTCGATCGGTTCCAAAAGCTTGCCGTTTTCGTCGTTCTTGAAAATCACCTGCGGGCTCCCGATGGTGAATTCATAGAGTTCGCGACGCATGTTTTCGACGAGGATGGTGAGGTGGAGAATACCACGGCCGGACACCTTGAAGGTAGAGGCACCGTCGACCTTTTCGACGAGGAGGGCGGGGTCTGCCATGTGGGCGCGTTCCAGGCGTTCCTGGAGCTGGTTACCCGTCATGAACTTTCCACCGTACTTACCGGCCAGGGGCGAGGTGTTCACGGTGAAGAGCATGGAGATGGTCGGCGGGTCAATGTGGATGCGGGGGAGGTGCACCGGATTGTTCGTCGAAGAAAGGGTATCACCGATGTCGAAGTTGTCGAGACCGGCAATCAAGATGATGTCGCCGGGACCCGCTTCTTCGATCGGCTGCGGGGTCAGGCCTTCGTAGCGCAGAATCTTCTGGATACGGATGTTTTTCACCTTGCCGTCGCTCGTAGCCTGGGCAACGGTCATGTTCGGCTTGAAGGTACCCTGCTGCACGCGGCCCACGGCCAAGCGGCCAAGGAAGCCCGAGTATTCAAGCGATGCAATCTGCAGAAGCGGTTCTGCAGCCGGATCGCCCTTCGGGGCCGGGATGCGTTCGATAATCTTGTCCATCAAAATGTGGAAGTCGCCATCGGGGTCTTCCATTTCGGCCTTGCAGATACCCTTACGGCCGGAACCGAACACCTTGTCGAAGTCCAGCTGCTGTTCGTTGGCGTCGAGTTCGCAGAACAGGTCGAACACCTTGTCCAACGCACCGTGCGGGTTACAGCCGTCGCGGTCGATCTTGTTCACCACGACGATAGGAATAAGTCCCATTTCAAGGGCCTTCTGGGTCACGAAGCGGGTCTGAGCCATGGGACCTTCGAAGGCGTCCACCACCAGAATCACGCCGTCCACCGTGCCGAGCACGCGTTCCACCTGGCCACCGAAGTCGGCGTGCCCCGGGGTATCGACGATGTTCACGCGATAGCCCTTGTACATGACGCTCGTGTTCTTGGAAAGGATGGTGATGCCGCGTTCGCGTTCCAGGTTGTCGCTATCCATCACGCGTTCGTTCACTTCCTCGTTTTCGTGGAATGTTCCGCACTGCTTGAGGAGCTGGTCCACCAGGGTAGTCTTACCGTGGTCAACGTGGGCGATAATGGCGACGTTTCTGATTTTAGATGTATCCATAATG
Organism: uncultured Fibrobacter sp.; assembly: GCF_937877005.1. GTDB lineage: Bacteria > Fibrobacterota > Fibrobacteria > Fibrobacterales > Fibrobacteraceae > Fibrobacter. Next base: position 17,613 of record NZ_CALEFV010000274.1, read on the forward strand.
GCTCTTTTTTGATTGGCGTTTATTTTTGGGCGCAAATTTAGAAATTGTGTTCTTAAATGGCAATGATTTTGCCTAAGGTTTACTATATTTAAGGGCACTATGGCAAAAGAATTCGATAATTTTGACGATGAAGAAATGGACGAGGCTGCCCTCGAGAAGTTTGAATCCGAAGAATCGCTCGGACAAGTCCCTCAGGTGCGCGATTATAGCGACCGCCGGATTCTGATCTGGGAAGACGATGATGTTCATCGTGAGGCATGTCTCGAAGTTCTGACAGATCTTTTGATCGGAGCCACGATCAAGGCCGTAAAGACTGAGGCCGAAGCTCAGGAACAGCTTGAAAATGATGACTGGGATACCTTCGTGGTTGATTTCTATACCGAGGGCGTTTCCGAAAGTGCCTTTATCAAGAATGCGAACAACTATCCGGGGTCCATTCTGGTTGCTATCAACATGGCTCCGCTGACTCTTCCCGAGGAACGTGATCCGGCCCATACGGAGCTGTTGCGCAGGCTGTTTGACGTGGAACGAGCCAATACGCAGATACACGCATAATACCTAATTGCATAAAATAAGGATTTAAGCGCTCCGACTTAGTCGGAGCGTCTTTTCTAATTGCAATATGTCACGATTCCTGGAGTCGGATAACCTAGGCACCAGGTGGCGGAGTCCTTGCGAGACTCCCATCGCTTGATGTCCAGTTGTCCGCTCTTGCCGTTGTTCTTGGGAGCGGGAATAACATTCAGGTGAAGGGAATCGGGAGCTGTCGCGTAGTAGAGGCTGTCCAGCGTAATGTCGTCACATTTGAGGATGACATTTCCCTTCGTATTGCCCATGTCGTACCATCCATCGGTATTTACGTTCAGAGCCGGAGTCCAAGGAGAATTCGGATTGCCAAGGACGATGGTGCTCCTGGGGGCGATCTCGCTCACGGTAAGCGGAATGTAACGCATGCTGCTGGAGCTTGTTATGCCGAGTGAACAGTCGTCAAGGATGAGGGTGTCGATACTTCCGTTGTATATTTCGACGAATTCGTATTGGGAACTGTCTTTTGAATCGGGGGCTGAAAAGTATTCCGTAATCAGGAGGTCGCCGGTCCTGGGTTTTCGGTAGGTGGACGTGAGGGGAAGTGTAATCGCAACATTTTTCTCGTCGGCGATAGCGATGCCTAGACTGACCTGGCTGCGAAGTGATTTTAGTTCAAGCTTCGGAACAGGACTTTCTTCCGTTAGTGTTATTGTGTCTGTAAGAGAATAGATTTCCTTGCCGGAGTCGTCCTTGAGTGAAATGCTTATGTCGTAGGTTGTTCCGAGCTTGAGCATGCCGCTGTTGAAAATGCCGGAACCCGTCTCCTTGACCATGTCAATTTCCCTAGTTTCTTCATCAGATGTCAGAATCATCTTGCCGCTCTTTATCCCCGCATCGTTTTGCAGTCCGATGGGGATTTCGATGTAGACGAAGCCTACGATCGGGTGCATTTGGATAGATAGGGCAGTCGTGGAACCGGCGGTGAGCCTGGTTTCCACATCTCCCTGTTGCATCAGGTTGCCGTTGGCGTATATCTTAGCGCTGAATTTCCAGTTGTCGCTAGGGAAAAGATCCATGCTGAAAAGAGCGTCTTCCGTAGAATGAACATAATGCAGCGTGTCGGTTCCGTAGCAGTCCAGAACGATGCTGTCAAGCAGGGGCGTACTGCCGTATTCGAGTTTCAGAGCGACGCTCGAATTGGCCTTTGCGTTGGCCGAGATTCCGTCATTGTCGTTGCTTTCGTTGGAACTGCAGTTCCAAAGGGCTAGCGCACAAAGGAGTGATGTGACGGTTGTAGTAGGCTTCTTTAATGTAGGACTCATTTTTACCTCCGTTGGTTTGAGAAATCCTACATGTATACACGCGAAAGAAGCTCCTTCGTGAACTGCGTCCTTGTTTTTTATCGTAAAATGGTTTAGATTGCGGACTGTTTTTTCCGGTTTCCCTGAAGTTTCTCGGCGCAGGGCTTGCTTTGCCTGAGAATCTTGACTAGGGCGCTGGGAGTAAGGCCGAATGCGGCCGCAACCGACTTTGTATCGCCGTTTTTTGCAGCCATCCGGTCAAAGACATGGGCGACAAATAGCGGAAACAGGGGATTGCTTGTTTGAATGTGCCCGTTGCTGCCAGGAAAGGGCATTTCGGGTTCCTGCGGTGTTTCGCGAACCTTCAGGGCGAGCGCCATTTGCATTCGGTGCAGTGCATGCACCTTGTTTTCGTGAGCGCTTCTCGCTTCAGAGGATTTGATTTCTAAATTGAATTCGCGTAGACAGAGTTGAACGCCCGTGTTGGTCTTGTTGCGGTGTTGTCCGCCTGGACCGGATCCCTGGAAACCCTTGAGGGTACAGGCTCGGAGCAGTTCATCGATAGTCATTTTTAAATAGGTATCGCGATGCATATACGGAAAAATACATTTGTTGCGGCAATTGCGTTGGCTTTGCTCTTCCTGTTTTGCGGTTGTGCGGGATCAACTTCGCAACTTGGTGAATCTGCCGAAGTCAAGGAGGCGAAGGCTCAACTTCGGGAACAGGACAAGCAGGTGATGCTTGATGACATGTTCCGTAAGTTTTTGATTTCGATCCGTGAAGATACTCCCGCGGATACCTTGCTTGCGATGTTGACGGATTCATCTGAATACTGGCTCGATACGCTGGAACACCATGCCATGATGTACACGTCGGACGAACTGGATACATGCCAGTTTTACGAGGTCTACTCCATCCTCCTGTATAGGCTTTATGAGCGCGAACACCTGTGGCAGGTTCCCGAAGACCGTATGCTCTGGCTGTACCTGTCGAAGTCGGGCGTCATTCGCAATTTTACCAAGCTGAAACTTGGTCCTATGAAGGTGAAAAATGATCGTGGCAGCGTGGGCCTCGAAAAGAGCCCCGAGGTTCCCATCATGATATTTGAATGGGACGACATGGCCTGGAAACTAGATCTGACCGAAACGGTGCCCTTGATTACGAAGGGCATGGAGGCGACAGCTGTCAAGAAAAGCTGGAGCAACAAGAAGTTGGCTCTTTACTGGCTTGAACGCGAATATCATTTGCAGTATTCGAGACTTGACGAATCCCTATACGAACCGATAGGTTTCTAGTTGTTCAGCATGGAATCGTTTATGCGCTTTGCAATTCTACCCAAGATATGCTTGCTCTGTATATTTCTGCTGACGCTTGTTCACGCGGCGCCATCCAAGAAAGTTGCCTTGACTTCCGGTTCGGCAAAGCTTCTGGGGGCAGTCGAGTCCAAAAATGCGTTTAGCGGTGACCGTCTGTTTGCTACGCTTGACTCTGTCGGTGGAACCGGTACCTGGATGGAATGGGATATCAACGGGGTCAAGGACCCGTCCCTGATGGAAGTTGTCGATCCGATGCTGAAAGCGGACAATAAGCCCGAAATGGTGTGGATGATAACGGAACGTGCCAAACCCATGGTAGCGGTCCTTTTGCCCAAAGGTCCTGGAGAGGTCCTTCTTTTCTATGAACTTAAATCGCTTGATGCTAAGCCTGTCCCGCTCTCGATCAATCCGGTCCTTGTTCCGGATGTCGTTTTCAGGGACTATCGTCAAGTAGGCGAAACGGAATATGTTCATCGAGATCGTGACAATCTCAAGGTTAAGATCCTCAAGAACGGTTTTTTGTTTTCGTACGAAAAAAAGGGGGAAGATCCCTTGCGGACAGAGCCCGACTATTCGACAAAGTCGTACATCGAAAAACAGACGATTCTGCGGGAATATGAAGACTATTTTAAGTACGAATATTCGCTGATGCTTCGCGCTTTTGTCCAGTCGACCCGAGGCATTTTCAACTGGCAACCCTGGCATTGGTATATGACCGAGTGGAACGCTCCGTTCATGATGAAAAAGAAGGAACTGGAGTCAATTTTGGCCCGTGGCGCATTTCCGCCCCTGATTACGCTTTTTAAGGCAAAGACCGGTGCCGGAGAGACTGTGGAACTCAAGACGAACGGCCGTGGTTATTGGGAAATGTTCATAGGCAAGTAAGAGGCTTTTTTTGCGAATGATTAATTGCTATTTTGAAAAAGTGAAGTTCTCGATCAAGTCATTATTCCTGTTCGCTTTTTTAGCCTTGCCGTGCATGGCGGGGGTGCTTGAAGATTCGCAAAAACGCTTCGTTCTTGAAGATGGAGTCCTGGAATCCGCAGTACATTCTTGCGATACTCTGGACAGGCTCGGTGGTAAATTTCTGCCGGAAGCGGCCATGTACATGGATGGAAACTCCATGCCCTTCCGCTCTTATCGCGTTGCTCTTCCGACATCGGACAAGCCAACCGTTTCCTTGTCGGACATCAAGACTGTTCCGCTGGGAAGGCCGCTGTGTAAGGAAGGACCGGGCGGATATGGAGAAGAGCTGAAGTTCCTGCCGGTGGAGGTGTCGGCCCCGTTCCAGAGAGACGGACTCTGGATGACGGATATCCGAGTGCCTCTTTACATCAGGAACGGGTCATCGGTTGCGCTTCGCAAGAACTTTAAGCTGGAAGTTCGCTTCAATGCCTCCGCCGCAGGCGTGAATCCAGGAAAACGCGCTCTTTCCAGGGTGTTGAACCCCGTTGCTGCGTCTCGTTTCGGAAAGTCTCTAGCTTCTTCTCGCAAGGCGCTCCGCAAGGCTGCTTCTGGAGAATCTTCCAATGTAACATTCCTTTCCAAGCTGCAGGTTGGAGATAGGGATGTTGCCACCTTTAGCGAAGATGGTCTGTATGCGGTTCCGTTCTCGACCATTCGGAATTCCTTGCTTCTTTGGCAGCGCCAGAATGAACTCGACGGAATACCGCTGGACCGGATTAGCCTGTTTGGTGCGTCCCCTGATACGCTTGCGGATATGGGGCCTGGTACGGAAGAGCGTATTCCCGATCAACTGTTTGAGATTCCCATAGAAATTCGGGATCATACTCCAGGCGGAGATAAGGCGGACGGCATATTTGATGATGGGGATACCCTGATATTTGTCGGATATGGAAACGCATTCTGGAAACGCTGTGATAGGGAAGATCCCCTTTTTGAAAACGGCAAAATGGATTATTTCCATTCGTACTCTCCTTATTCATTCTACCAGTATTTCCTTTTCGGTATAAGGGATTCCGGCAAGGGACTTCGTTTCAGTGACAAGGTGAAGGTACCGTCGGGTGCCGGCAAGGACCTGAAATGGATGCGCTATGTCCGTGCCGAAAAAGAAGCTCTTCTAATCGATACGTACTTTGGCAGGCAACTGGATTGGGAAAAGTCTACGGGCAAGGAATGGTTCTGGCAATGGCATAGCCGTCTTGACTCGACCAATGTTCCGAATTCAGTCTTGTCGCTTCCTCAAACGGAAAAACTCCCTGGACTGCAGCCTTCCGGAAATCGGTATGTTGCGGTGACCTATTTTCCGCATCGATCCGTTTGGAGCTCCGGCGCAGTTTCTCCTGGGGACCAAGTGAACAACGTGTCCTATTCTTCCAGGTCTTATGCGCAAAGAATGGTGGACATTAGATTCGCTTTCGTCGTCAACGGGGAGCGTGTAGAACGTTCTGGGATGTCCCTGTTGCCTGGAGGTAATTTCCGCATGGACGGACCGCCGCTGTCCGTTTCGGGCAACCGTTACTCTTTGGATATGTTGCCCAATGACAACCAGTTCGATCGCTTTGACGGATACAGCGTCGCTTATGAGTGGAAACCCGAAGTCGATTCGGCGGAATGGTTATTGCCCGGAGCCGTTTCGGGAGTTGTCAATATCCCGGCGCTGTCTGGTGTTCAGGTGATGAAGTTCAGGAACATGAGGCCTGTCGGATTCCTGACATCATCCAATGGAATTTTCAAGGATAGCGTCTCTGCCGATGATGATGTCCGCTACCTGGCTGTTCGCTCGGGAACCTACCGCAATGGGCTCAAGGCGGAAGGCTTGCCGCCTCGCATCGATGGCATTCTGAATGATTTGTCCAAACCGAATTCTAAAATTGAATACCTAATTGTGGCTCCTCATGAATTCATTGAGGTGGCCAAGTCGCTTGCGGAATTCCGTTCGGAAGGAAGCACGTCGAACTTGCCGACATCGGTTGTGGCGGTGGAAGATATCTATAGGCAGTATACGGCTGGCCGAGTGTCTCCGGTAGCGATTCGAAATTATATCTCCTATGTGTATTCGATTTGTCCGAATATGCGCTATGTGTTGCTTGCTGGCCTAGGCCATTTCGATTATCGCGGCCTGAGCGGAAAAATGGGACCTTCCTATATTCCTCCGTTTGAAAAGGAAGATGCGGTTGTCGAGGATTTCTTTGCCGTTCTTGATTCCGGGGAACAGGTTCGCTTCGGAAGGTATGATCTTGATGTTGCTGTGGGTCGCTTGCCGGTTTCTTCGCTGACTGATTTTTCGCATTACCTGGCAAAGGCGAAGGAGTATGACGGTGCCGGAATCATGGACAATTCTAACTGGCGGTCGTCGCTTCTTTTTGCGGCTGATGATGCAAGAAACAATGGTCATAAGGATTCTAGCAGACACATTCTAAATCAGGAAAATGTTGCTAAGCTCGTTGATTCGCTTTCGATCGTGAATAATGCCCGCTGGAATGTTAAGAAGCTCTACTTGCTCGAGTATGCCGAAGATGCGATGGGCCAGAAGAAGGAAGCTACGACAGATTTGATCAACCTTATGAATCAGGGAGCCCTTTTTACGACGTACTTTGGTCATGGATCCGAAACGGACTGGGCAAATGAAGGTCTACTCAAGGCCAGCTATGTCTCGAGACTTTCGAATAAGGGGCGGTATACTATTCTTGGGTCTTTTTCCTGTACGGTTGGTCGCTTTGATCGCGGCAAGTCATCCCTTTCGCAGGAATTCCTTGTTTCTCCGGGGGCAGGCTCTATCGCTTCGATCGGTGCGACCCGTGAAACATTTGGCTCCTACAACTCAGAGTTAGGAAGGAATATTATACTCAATGCGATAGGCCGAAGTGGTGAAAGACTCGGAAACGCATTCATGAAAACGAAGAACGAAACGGTAAGCAGGGAATATAGTGCGCAACGGTACAATAACGAACGTTACATCCTTATGGGTGAACCTGTTTTGAAAATGCCGGACGACAAAATGAAGGTCTCGCTGGATACGAAAATCGATACTATATGGGCTTTGGACAAGATGAGCCTGTCGGGATCGGTATCCGGTCTTGATGACGGCTTCGTTGACTTGATGATGCTCGAAGGCCGCAAGAGCAAGCGTATCGATTTACAGGTGTCGGGAGACTCGGCTGACGTTCTGTTTGACGGAGCCTTTATCTATTCTGAAACGGTTCCCGTGAAAAACGGTCGCTTCACGACGGAGTTCATTACGCCTCGTAAAATTTCCATCGGAGATACGGCCGCAGAACTGTCGCTGTGGGCGTATTCGCCTAAGAATGGTGGCGTGGGTCGCGCATGGGTCCGAAACATCGCAATTGGAGGCGTATCCAGTTATGCGGATTCCCTGCAGGATACGGTCCCACCGACCATTCAGTTACAGTCTTGTTATGCTGGAGGCACTGCAACTGGCTTTGCCGATGGTTCTACGGTTAAGCTGCAGAGTCCGGCTTGCTTGCAGGTGGTGGTCGAGGATTCTAGCGCACTTGATTTCCGTGAACAGGCCGATGAAGGAATTTCGTTCGAAGTCGTTGGTGTGCAGGACCCGTTCCATCCGTGGCCGTATATTGAACAGACTGCTAAACGGGCGAAGGTACGTATGAATTTCGCTACGGAACAGTACCCTGCCGGAAAGTATGTTTTCAAGGTCCGTGCGCTTGATGTTTTGGGGAATGCGAGCATCAAGACACTGAATGTTGAAATAACAGATGACATGGAAATGGGCCTTGCCGATGTGTTTAATGTCCCGAATCCAATGGGCAAGAAGGGTACGACTTTTTATTTCAAGAACTTGGCCGTCGATAGGGATTCCAGGGTGAACATCTTTATTTACAACCAGAACGGCAAGCTTGTCAGAGTTCTCAAGAATGCTGTATCCGGTGTCACTCATTGGAATGGCCACGATAATCATGGTCGTCTACTGGCGAACGGATTGTATCACTATGTCGTCCGCAGCGAAGTCTCTGCTACTGAGAATTCGGGCAAGAAAACTTGGACTAAAAAGCAAAAACTGTTAATTTCGAGGTAACGATGGATTTGAGAGAAAAACCGGGAAAGATTCAGACTTTTTTTGAATTGATGTTGCGTTTCAGGCTGATAGCCTTGGTCGTTTTGGTCGTGGCTACGGTTTCGTTTGTCGCAACTCGTTGGCAAGAAATCGTTTCGCTTCCGCTGGCGGCATCTGAATCGTTTGGCATGTGGCTGGCTGAAACGGAATCCCTTCAGGCGCTTTGGGCTTCATCGCAGTATCTGGCCGTAGCCGCTGTCGCCTGTGTGGTACTTGCTTTTGTTTTTGGTGGAATTCGTGGCGGTGTCGCGTCTGTCGTATTTCCCGCTCTTTTTGTCGCAGCGCTCTTTATCATGGGCGGTAGCGAGTCGATGCCGTTGCCGATGTTTGGTATTCTTGCCGCTGTTGGCCTTGTGATGTTCATTTTCGTGAAACTTTCGGTGGCCTGTGCATTGTTCCCGTTTGTCATCTCGTGGATTTTACTGGGCGGTCTGATTCTGTGCGTTCCAGCGAAATCTTCGGACATGTCTACACAGGGACTTTGGTGGGCCATGTTTTCTGCGGTTGGGCTGGCCTATTCCATGGTGTTTGCGCTTGTCGCCGGCAAGCATTTGGCTGCGGGAGTTCCTCAGGCGGGTGCGTTGGTGAAGGCTGAAAAACAAATGCTCGTTCCCGTGCTCGTGGGCGGCCTCCTGCTCGTCTCGGCGATGGCCCTTGATGTTCCGGGTGGTGTCTATTGGCCGGGGGCCATCGTTGGCTATGTCGGTCTGCTTGTCTGGTTCTTCGTCTTTCTTTTTCCGATAATGTCCTTTGGTCCATGGGAACGTCTGCGAGCCGGTTCACGTCGCGTCGAAATGAAGGATAAGAAAAAGAAGTCGTCCAAGAAAAAGTGAATTCCGTTTTTGAAATCTAAAGGCGCCGTAGGTGCCTTTTTGATTATTCATCGCATGTAAATGGATTTGACACCTATTTACATAAATTGTAAAACGAAGTGTGCCTATTTACGTAAAATGTAAAACAGAGGAATGAAACATTCGTCCAAATATGGCGGAATTTGCCGAAATTTTGATTTTTTAACAATTTTTGTAAAATTGGCACAGATGTTGCATATAGTATGGCGATCTAAAATACGCGAGTAACTATATGTCAATGAAATTTTCTAAATGGACCGGGCTGGGCAATGATTTTGTGCTTGTTGAACCCGGCCAGCCTGTAGATTTTGGTGCAGCCTTCGAGCGCGAAGTCGTGCGCCTTTGTGATCGCCGCTTTGGTATTGGGGCGGATGGGGTCGTTGTAGTGACTCCGATGGATTCGGAAGGATGCCTGGTACTTGACGGAATTGCCACGGGACCTGCTTCGAAATCGGTTGCGAACGGAATCGATTTCGAAATGCGCATTTTTAATGCGGATGGTTCGGAGGCGGCCATGTGCGGCAATGCGACCCGTTGCGTCGCGAAATTCATTCATAGCCGGGGGCTGGCAGAGTCTGCTGCCCAGAAAGTGTTTAATCTTCATACGAAGAGCGGCCTTGTGCGTCCGGAACTCTTGGACGATGGCCGCGTATGCGTGGATATGGGCGAGCCCCGTCATTTTCTCGGCACGATTAAGCTGACTGCCGATTGTTTCGATTTTACCGGAGAGACGGTGTCGATGGGAAATCCCCATTCCGTGATTTTTGTCGACGATATTGAAAAGGTCCAGCTGGAAAAGTGGGGTAGTGTTCTGGAAGTCGATAGTCAGTTCCCTGACCGTTGCAATATCGAATTTGCGCAGGTGGTTACGCCCACCCAAATCCGCATGCGGGTTTGGGAACGGGGCTGTGGCGTGACGCTTGCCTGTGGAACTGGAAGTTGCGCCACCCTCGTGGCGGCCCGTCGTACGGGCCGCGTGGGCGACGAAGCCGATATCGTCCTCGATGGCGGAGTATTGCATATAAAATATAACGATAACGATCATATCCTCATGACCGGCCCCGCAGAAGAAGTATTTAAAGGAGAGATTGAGGCGTGAGGTCGCTCGTAAACTCGCTTTGAGGACGGGCTTCGCCCTCTGAACAACGATAAATGAACTCTCTAATCCTCTCAACCTCACACCACAAAGTGCCGAAGGCACGACCTCAAACCAAATTATGAATTCATCAATCATCAACACCAACTACGACTTGCTGCCGGGCAGCTCCCTTTTCTCGACTATAGCCCAGAAAATTAAGGAATATCAGGCCAAGAAACCCGATGCGGACATCGTTCGCCTGGGCATTGGCGATGTGACCACGCCGCTTATTCCGGAGGTCATCAAGGCCATGCACAAGGCCGTGGACGAAATGGCTGACAGGGGGACTTTCCGCGGTTACGGTCCCGAACAGGGCTATGATTTTGTGCGCGAAGCGATTGTCCGTGGCGAATACACCGCCCGCGGTATCGAAATGGACCCCGATGACATCTTCGTGAGCGACGGCTCCAAGTGCGATGTGGCAAACATCCAGGAGCTCTTTACAGAAAATGTAAAGATTGCGATTCCGGACCCGGTTTACCCGGTCTATCTGGATTCCAACGTAATGGCTGGCCGTGCAGGCGTGTTGCAAAGTGACGGACATTTTTCTAAGGTGACCTACCTTGCGTCGACTGCCGAAAACGATTTCCAGCCGGATTTGCCCAAGGAGCCGGTGCAGCTGATTTACCTTTGCAGCCCGAACAACCCGACCGGTACGGTGCTCAGCCGCGAAACCTTGCAGAAGTTCGTGAATTACGCCAACGAAAATGGGGCCATTATCCTGTTTGATGGAGCCTACAACTGCTATATTCAGGATGAGACGCTGCCGCATTCCATTTTTGAAATTCCTGGTGCTCGTACCTGCGCTATCGAATTCCGTAGTTTCAGCAAAACGGCCGGCTTTACGGGCGTTCGCTGCGCCTACACGGTAATTCCGCACGAACTATCAAAACTCCGTGCCATGTGGAACCGCAGACAGTGCACCAAGTTCAATGGCGTGAGTTATGTGACTCAGCGTGCTGCCGAGGCGATATATTCTCCCGTGGGTTGGACTCAGACTCGTGAAGTCATTGCCGGCTATATGCGCACGGCGTGCGTTATCCGTCGGGAACTGACGGCTGCGGGTTATACGGTTTTTGGGGGCGAACATGCTCCGTATATCTGGTGGAAGACTCCAGGCGGTGAAAAGTCCTTTGATTTCTTTGATCGTCTGCTTTCGACCTGCGAAGTTGTAGGTACTCCGGGTAGTGGATTCGGTCCTTGTGGCGAAGGCTATTTTCGCCTTACCGCTTTCGGAGACTATGAACGCACCTGCGAAGCTCTTAGGAGAATCAAAGAAAAGCTTTGAAGTCGCCTTGTCGGCTCACTCTGAGCAAAAAATCAATTACACGTTTATCAAACCTCAAAGTGCCGTAGGCACGACCTCGAACCTCAAACCTCTTTTACTATTTTATGTCCATGCCCTCTCCAATAGGTCTAGAGATTTCGGTTATCCAGAAGATTAGCGTCGCGATCATTCACGAACGTAATGTGGAAAAATTGCTTGAAAACGTTTTGGGTATCCTGGAAACAGAACTCGGAATGTTACGAGGCACATTTGCTCTTCTGTTCGGTGACACCCTCAAGATTGAAGCTTCGCGAGGACTCGATGAAAACGAAAAGCAGCTGGGGCATTATCGTGTAGGCGAGGGGATCACGGGGCATGTTGCCGAGCGTGGCGTGAGCCACGTGATTCCTGACCTTCGCAAGGATTCTCGTTTCTTGAACCGTACAGGTTCGCGTCATTACGAAACCCAGGTGGCCTTCATATGCGTTCCCCTGATTCATGAGGGAGATGTTATCGGAACTCTCTCGATTGACCGTCCTGTCGATGGAACGACTGACCTGGACCGCGATGTGGCGCTGCTTGAAATTATCGCAAACATCACGGGCGATGCGGCGAACGAGTGTATCGAACTGCACAATGAGCACGAAGCGATGCTGGAAGAAAACCGTAAGCTGCGTGATATGCTTTCGAATAACCCTGGGGACCTGGTCGGTAATTGTCGCGAGATGCAGATTGTTTACGAGCAGGTACGTCAGGTGGCGCCAAGCGATGCGACCGTCTTGATTCGAGGCGGAAGCGGTACGGGTAAGGAAATGATTGCGCGCGCAATCGTGAACCTGTCTTCGAGAAAGGACAAACCTTTTATTACGCTGAACTGTGCCGCCCTTCCGGAAAATTTGGTGGAGAGTGAGCTTTTCGGTCATGAGAAGGGCGCCTTTACGGGGGCCATGAACCGCCGTATCGGTCGTGCCGAGGCGGCGAACGGCGGAACGCTATTCCTCGATGAAATTGGCGACCTTACGATGCAGACTCAGGTGAAACTTCTGCGTTTCTTGCAGGAACGCACCTTCAGCCGCGTGGGTAGTAACGAGGAACTACATTCCGATGTGCTTTTTCTGGCGGCAACGAGCCGCAACCTGGAAGAACTCATTGCGCAGGGCAAGTTCCGCGAAGACCTTTTCTACCGTTTGAACATTTTTCCGATTACCATGCCGGATCTCGCCAAGCGCAAGTCCGATGTAATTCTTCTTGCTGAACATTTCATCGAAAAGATGAACTTGCGCTACAACAAGAAGGTGGCGCGCCTTTCGACGACGGCCATCAATCTGCTCATGAGCTATCATTGGCCGGGTAATGTGCGTGAACTGGAAAACTGCATGGAGCGAGCCGTGCTTACGGCGAGTGACGATTGTATTCACAGCTACAATCTGCCGCCTTCGTTGCAGACAAGCCTGAGCGTCAATTCGACAGGCGCAGCGGGAACGAAGATTGCTCCGCTCGAAGTGATGATGGATAACTATGAGCGTGAAATCATCACAGAAGCCATCAAGCGCAACGATGGAAACATCTCTGCCGCAGGCCGCGACCTCGGCGTGTCTCCGCGCATGATGAACTATCGCATGAACAAACTAGGAATAAAGTCCGGACGCTAGTTGCTTCCGGACTTGTAACCTGCCGAAAAATTACAGATCCGTCGCCTAACCGCAGCGGGTCTTTTTCGTGTCGGTCCCGATATAGTCGGGATAGTCGTTGTCAAAGCAGGCTGCGCAGTAGTTCTCGCCTTCACCGGTGCATTCCTTCATGCCTTCGACGCTTAGGTAGCCGAGGCTTTCGACACCGAGCATTTTTGCGATTTCATCGGGCGTCATGGAACTGGCCGCAAGTTCGCCCTGGCTCGGAAAATCCATGCCGAAGAAGCAGGGGTGGGCTACTGGAGGCGATGCGATGCGAATGTGGACTTCTAGGGCACCCGCGTCGCGTAGCATCCTCGAAAGAATCTTGAGTGTGGTTCCGCGTACGATAGAGTCTTCCACGACGCAGACTCGCTTGTTCTTGAGTACCCCTTCGATGGGGTTGAACTTGAGTTTTACCTTCTGTTCGCGCACATTCTGTGTAGGGTCGATAAAGGTGCGGCCCACGTAATGGTTGCGGAGTAGGCCTATTTCGAAGCGAATTCCGCTTGCCTGCGAATAGCCAAGCGCGGCGGTTGTGGCGCTGTCGGGAACGGAAATCACGATGTCTGCGTCTACGGGACATTCCTTGGCGAGTTGCTTGCCCATTTTGCGGCGGATCTTGTCGCAGCTTTGTTCAAAAATTTTGGAGTCGGGACGACTGAAGTAGATGTACTCAAAAATGCAGTGGGCGAGTCTGTCTTTGTGGGTGAATCGCTCGGAATGTAGACCGTTCTGTGTGATGGTGAGAAATTCTCCGGGCTGGATGTCGCGAATGTAGTGGGCTCCGAGTAAATCAAATGCGCAGGTCTCTGATGCGACGCACCAGGCCTTGCCTAGGCGGGCTATGGAAAGCGGCCGGAATCCGAAACCATCCCGGGCGACATACATGGTGTCCTTGCTGATAAAGACGAGGCAAAAACTGCCAGTGAACTTGGTTACGGCCTTCTTGATGGCTTCTCCCAGGTCGTCGGCGTGTGTGCGCGCGATTTCGTGCAAAAGGATTTCTGAATCGGAGGTGGTCTGGAAAATGTGGCCGTCCGCTTCCATTTCGGCGCGAAGTTCGGCTGCGTTGGTGATGTTTCCGTTGTGGGCGACTGCAATCTGGCCCCATTTGCAACTCACGAGAATCGGCTGCGCGTTGGCAAGGGTCGAAGCTCCGGTGGTGCTGTAGCGGACATGGCCGATGCCTGCGAAACCCTGCAGTTCATCGACATTGTGTTCTCGGAGGAGTGTTGAGACGAGCCCCATCGATTTTCGGACGCGTACCTTATCTCCGTCGGTTACGGCAAAGCCTGCGCTTTCCTGGCCTCGGTGCTGCAGGGCGTAAAGCCCCATAGTAACATTGCGGACGACGTTATCGCCGTTATAGATGCCGATAACGCCACATTCTTCATGTAATTCTTCGAGCATAATGCCTCTTCGGAATGGATGTCTTCTCTACCTCAAGGGTCGTAGCCCACCCGGACGGGTGCAAGCGGGAAAACGGACTCCAATAGAATGCAAAATCTGTGCCAAATTGACCAAAAAGACGAAATTTAGGCGAAATTCGATATATTATATGGAAAAGCCCTGGTTAAGCATAACCAGGGTTTACAAAAAACGTAAAGGAAAAGCTATTCCACGTATTTCTTGATGAGCCTTACCATCAGGTCGGCGAGCTTTTCCACTTCGTGGTCACCGACACTGGCGTCGATATGGTCGTTGCCGATGCCGCTGTCGTTGGTGATGAACACGTACGTGCCGCCTGTTGCGAGCTCAAAGAACCGCAACATGAATTCCGTATCCTTGTCTACGCCGCTCGCTGCCACAGGGATAATCTTGATGCCGTTCTTGGCGAATTCCTTGATGGATTTCTGGAGGCTCTCGATGACGCTGCCTTCGTGATGGGCGGGGGCGTCGAGAATAAGGAATGCGATGCGTGCGCGTGCGGATTCGTTCCATGAAAGTTCCTGCAGTGCGGTCTCAAGTGCGGAGTGTACTGCTTCGGGATAGTCGCCGCCGCCGTTTGCTTCCTGCTTGGAAATGTATTCGCGAGTCGTGGACACGTCGCTGGCGAAGTTCTCGCCGCGCGTAATGTACACATCGCTCTCGTCGCGATAGAACAGTGCCGCCGTGCGCAACTTGGCGTCGTTGCCCGAACTGGCGTGGTCGATGATGTATTCGAGGTCGGATTTGAGAAAATCGATTTCGTCGCCCATTGAGCCGGTGGCGTCCACGATGAATGCGATGTCTGCCGCGGCTTCGGCCTGCTTGGCACTGCTTGTGATGACGTTGACGTTGAGCGAATCATCGTCAATGAGGGTGAGCTTGACGGGGTCTTTGGATACCACGCCGTTGACTTTCAGCGAGAAATCTTCTTTTTTCAAATCCTTGCTTGAACCTTTAAATAGACTTATCCAGCAGTAGGCGAAGCCGGAATTGTCCGTCTTTGCGGCGAACTCTACCGCGCTGCCGTTGAGGAGTTCCACGGAAACATTGGCTAAGGCGGCTTTGTTCTTGTCGACGACTTGCACGGCGACAAGAGTCTTGGGGAAAATTTTCCAGTATTCCGGCATGCTGCTGTAGCTGTTGCTGTCAAGGGTTGCTGCCCAGGAATTCCAGTTGTCCAGGTCGTTCCACTCGCTGGCTGTGAGCAGTCCAGATTTCCTTTCGTTGGATTCTCCGCTCCAGTAACCATCGCCGTAGCCTTCTTCGTAATCCATGCCAGGTGCGGGGACAGCGGGAGCGATATCGCCCTCGTAACTATCGGATCTGACGGCTTTATCGGAACTCATTTCGTATGAGTAGTCCTCGGTGGCGGTGAATTCGAGTTCGTCGGTGCCGGTCCCGGGCGTTTCGAAGGTGTTTACGGTCTCGGTGGTTGCTGTTTTGGAGCCATCGGCATCATCATCGGCAACGGCGTTGCTGGAACTGTCGTTGCTGCAGGCGATACACAATAGTGTAAATGCGGTCGTTAGTATGGAAAAAATTTTCTTTTTCATAGGTCGTTCTCCCTTTTTTATCGAATATACATTTTCTATAAAACAAAATCAACACTTTTTTGATGATTTTTGCGATTTTGCTTAATATTTTTCAAAAGAAAAATCTATATGAAACAAATTGTTCTATATATGGATTCGGTTTTCGCTGTTAACTCAGTCTAATAAAAAGGGGCTTACTTTTTTTCTTCAAACGGAACCAAGGAAACGCAGTTCCGCTTTTTCTTGGACATGTAGAGAGCCTTGTCGGCATAAGAGAGCATGTCTGAAACGGTTCCATTTCCGTATGTTCCGCCAAAGCTCATCGTTAACTGTACATCTGGGTGATTTTGAAGTTTAATATTTTCCGCCAAAGCGCGCATCTGTTCAAGTCTGATTTTCAGCACTTCATGACTGATGCCCCTGAATGAGATTAAGAATTCGTCGCCGCCATAACGCACGACGCGGTCCAAATTACGAACAGACGAACTTAGTATTGATGCCACGGCCGCAAGGGCCGCATCCCCGCACTGGTGGCCGTAGTTGTCGTTAACATCCTTGAAAAAGTCAATATCGGCCATTACAACGGCTTGACAATTGCATGATGCTAGTTTATCGTCAAAATACTTGCGGTTCATCACTTGAGTCAACGAATCCTTGTAGATTTTGTCATTTATTTCTGTGATTTCGCTATTTTTATTGGTAAAACCGAATACAATTGTTTCTTCGCCGGTTCGTACAACCTTTATTTCGACGTACTGACCGATGTCATTGTGAAATATTTTGGACGAACTACATCCAATTTGCAGGTGCTCTTTAATATACGACTCGTCAAGCACTTTTCGAATGCTATCCCGATCCTCTTCGAGAACGGTCGTATTGATGTATTTCTCAGCAAGTGTATTGAACGATGGCAGTTCTTTCGGGAGGCAAAGTGCTTTTTGAGCTCGATCGTTAATGCGGAATATTTCCACTTTTCCCGTTGTAAAATCGACACAGGCGACGGAGGCGTATCCGTCCATGAGCGCATTAATCATGTTTTGCTGTTTGCGGTTCTGCTCCAGGAGCTCCTTCTCTTGTTCCAATTTTGTCATTTGCGCGTTCACGTTTTCGACAAGGTACAGGACTCGGCGTAGTGGCTTTTCTTCGCCAATGCGGACAAATATCGCCTTGCTCCAACCGTGTATCTTTCCATGAAAAATTTCTGAAATAACATTTGTATTTTTCAGGCGTTCCGGCAATGTTGAAAGCGTCGTAAAATTCTTGATAGTCTCAACGCTTTCTGGACATGCAAGGTTTACCATGATATTGGTAAAACTTTCTTGTAGGGAACTGCTGGATTTCATGAACTTA
This sequence comes from uncultured Fibrobacter sp., assembly GCF_937877005.1. Classification (GTDB taxonomy): domain Bacteria; phylum Fibrobacterota; class Fibrobacteria; order Fibrobacterales; family Fibrobacteraceae; genus Fibrobacter. The sequence goes on from NZ_CALEFV010000274.1 coordinate 35,053, forward strand.
TCGATGAATTCATTAGTCTTGATGGGGAATGCGGTTTGATCCTTAAGGTCTAGCACATGCATCGAAATGTACAGTTCAGTTGTGGCGTAAGTTATAGCCGTGAAAAACTCCGCAGAGTTTACAGGATAGTCTGCTATAAATTTTGGGCAATTGTCCATAGCATTTACCGAAAAATTGTTATTCCCGATACCTTAAAATATATTCATTTTAATGAAAAAGATTAAAACTGTCCATAAAATCTAGGCTTTTAGCCGTTTTAAACTTCAATATAATGCGGAATAATATCTTCGTAGCTCCCGTCCTTGAGCAGGAATCCCTTGGGGATTACGCCTAGCTGCGTAAAGCCTAGCTTTTTGTACAACTTCAGTGCAGACGTATTTGTCGCGACAACCGCATTGAACTGCAAAATCCTGAAGCCGATTTCCTTCGCCTTCGCAAGGCAATCCTTCACGAGAAATTCACCGATATGCTGGCCACGCTTGTTCTTCTTCACCGCATAGCTCGCATTCGAAATGTGTCCGCAGCGCCCGACATTGTTCGGATGGAGAATGTACAGCCCCACAACTTCGCCGGAATCTGCATCGATAGCGATTCCCGTGAATGACTGAGACTTGAAAAAGGCGTCGCCCGTCTGCGGGTCAAGCAAATCCATTTGCGGAAACGCGATGCCGTCTTCAACGATATCGTTCCAGATTTCAATCGCGTCGTTGATATACTTTGTATTATATTGTTCAATTTTAAGCATGAGAATGATCTCCTTTTTTTTATTCCCCCAGCACGTGCCGGAGCGTGTCGAGGAAAAGTTCGCCCGCCCGCGTGAACTGCTGGCCCCGCCGCCAAATGATGTACATGTTGGTGGTGAGCTCGGGCATGAGCGGCCTGAAGCACAGGCGCGAACTGCGGCTCGTATCCACAAGGCCGTCAAAAGTGAGCAGGTAGCCCGTGCCCTCTTTGGCAAGCACCGAACCGTTGTACGAAAGATCCAGCCCCACAATCACGTTCAGCTTCGAAATATCGTCGCCGAACCATTTCGGCAAATCCGCCACCATCGCCTGGCGCGACGCCATCAGCGGCTTGTCGAGCAAGTCCTTCGGTTCGATGAAATCCCGCCTGGCCAAAGGGTCGTCGCGACGCATCACCACGCCCCAACGGTCCACCGAACGCACCGCAAGGCAGTTGTACTTTTCCAAATCGACGTTGTCTACAACCACCGCAAAATCAAAAATGCCCTTGTCCAGCTTTTCCAGGGCGCGCTCGCTGTCGCCCGAATATAAGTTGTACTTAATCTTCGGATAGTCGTCCCGGAGAATCGCGATGCACTTCGAAAGAAAATTCACGTTCCGCGATTCCGCGCAGGCAATGGCAATTTCACCCACCACCTCGTCTTCCTTCAGCGACTTGAAATCCTGCACCGTCCTGTCTGCCATCGAAAGGATATCCTCCGCACGCTCCCGCAAGAGTTCCCCCGCAGGCGTCAGCCGAATCGCGTAGTTCGTGCGCTCGAAAAGCTTCTCGCCCAGTTCCTCCTCCAACTCTTTGAGCTGGCGACTCACCGTCGGCTGCGTCACGCAAAGATTATCCGCCGCGCGCGAGACATTCCCCAACCGCGCCGCCTCCAGAAAATACCGCAAAACTCGAAGTTCCATACCCAAAAACTAATAAAATTCAAGCCCCGGAGGTATGAAATCGCAAAAATAAAGCCCGGAAGGAATAACTAAGGCTTGTGAAAGCATACTTTCCATGCTTTACAAGCATATCTAGTTATGAAAACAAAGTATTTGCAATATCTGAAAAAAGAGGTATATTTGAACATGTAAAGACTTCAACCGAGAGGAACCTATGAAAAAAGTATTGGTCTTGTCCAG
>NZ_CALEFV010000275.1 GCF_937877005.1 uncultured Fibrobacter sp.
TACCTCCTTCGAGCAACTTGCCTGTATTCTTGATGGTATCGTAGGAAAGTCCTGCAAGCACACTTGCATACTCGCCTGCCTTCTTGAAAGCGTCGAAGGCGCTCTCGAAGCGGGAACCGGCGAGGTCAGAAAGCACATCGTATGCCGGACGGAGCTTTTCGTCGGGGCAGACAGGGCAGGCGGAGAGCTTCTGCAAAATGTTCAGGCTATTCACCATAGTACCCTGGACTTCGCTCCAGTGGCGAATGCCGAAAGCGAGCGACGCCTTTTGGGCGGTGGCATCGTCAAATGCCGAGAGAGCAATGCGGGTCGGAATCTTTTCAAGGGCAGAGGCCGCAGAACCACCTTCGCCAAAGATGTCGTTATTCACGGTGACAAGCACCTTGAATTCAGAAGCACGCTTCGTAAGGTCTTCGAGGTTGTTGTCAGGAATGCCAAGCAGCTTGAAACCGGCGCGGTTTGCAAACGGGTCGCCACTCATGGCAATTCCGTCGGGGGCACCCACCTTCTTGAAGGTGCCGCCGAAAAGTTCGGCGGAGTCGCCCAAGGATTCCTTGAGCATGCGAACCGCAGCGAGATCTTCGACGGTGCATGCGCCACCGGCGACGAGGGCGACCTTGCCCCCGGCCTTAAGGGCGGACTTCACCGCATCCAGATCCATAGCCGGCAAGCGGTTCTTGTCGAAGTTCTGGAACGCAAGGCGGCTCGTATTAGAGAGCCAGCTGCGGTTCACTTCGGGGTTGCAGCGCGGCATCACGCGGTAGATGTGACCGTCGGCGTAGTCGAGCCAGATGTTTGCACCCAGGGAGTCGTCCATCGAAATGGTCGGCGTGTGGCTCAGGAGCCAGACGCGCTTCTGGAAGCGGAAGTACTTCGCGGTCATGGCACCCACCGGACAAACGTCCGTGACGCACAAGTCGTATTCGTGGTCAAGTTTTTCGCCCGGGAAGGTCGTAATGTAAGTGTGGTCGGCACGGCCAGCGAGCTGCAACTGTTCGGAACCGGCGATACTACGCATAAAGCGCACGCAACGGTCGCACTGCACGCAGCGTTCTTCGTCGAGCAACACGCGCGGGCCTAAGTCCACGTGCTTACCGCCACGGAGCTGACCCTTGGCATCAATGAACTGGTGCGCCGGATTGCCGTGGTAGTTCTTGCCGTATTCCGGACGCATGCGGGATTCGTTCTGGCCCGCTTCCATGTAGTTCTCTTGCAGGGTGCATTCACCGGCCTTGTCGCAAATCGGGCAATCGAGCGGGTGGTTCACCAGCATGAATTCCTGGGTGGCCTTGCGGGCGTTCTTCACGCGGGCACTAGATGCGGGCGTGTAAATCTTCATGCCCGGAGCGACCGGCGTGTAGCATGCAATCACGAGCATGCGACCGCGGGGGCCTTCTTGCTCCACCAGGCACTGGCGGCAGTTACCGGACACCGGCAAATACGGGTGGTAACATACGTGAGGAGTTTCAATCCCGACAGCCTTCAAAGCTTCGAGGAGGTTCGTGTCGCCCGGAACCATCACCGGCTTGTCGTCCACGAAGATTTCCACCTTCGGGCTGTTCTCGGTCGGGAGTTTCGGCATGTTATAGTAGTTACTCATATGATTACCAGAAAATTCCAGGACGATAGTTTTCCTGAACACGCGGCTTGGCGTGGTCGGGGTTCTTTGCGATTAATTCATCGAAGTCAGCGCGGAACTTCGCCGTGTAGGAGCCCACCGGGCCACCGAGCGAAATAGACAGCGGGCAAATCGTCACGCCGCCAAATCCACCAGAAAGACTCTGCATGAGTTCCACGTCGCCGTCGTGGCCCTTGCCTTCCACAATCTGGTTCAGAATGCGGTGCAAAAGACCCGTACCTTCGCGGCACGGAGTGCACTGGCCGCAAGATTCGTGGCTGTAGAAGTTGCCGAGCACGTTCAGGAGTTCAGCCATGTTGTGCGTATCGTTAATCACGATCATGGCGCCCGAACCGAACATCGTCTTCATGGAAGCGAGGCATTCGTAATCCATGGTAGCAACGGCGCATTCGCCCGCGTTCAGCGGAGCACAGGAAGAACCGCCCGGGAGTACCGCCTTCAGGTTTCCGCCCACGATACCGCCGGCGTATTCGTTAATCATCGTCATCATCGGAGTGCCGAGCGGAGCTTCGTACACGCCCGGATTTTTCACGTCGCCCGAGATGCAGAACACCTTGGTACCGCCGGCACGGGGAGTGCCCATCTTGGCGTATTCTTCGGGTTCATGCTGGAAAATCCACGGGAGAGACATAATGGTCTCGACGTTGTTCACGCAAGTCGGGCTCTTCCATGCACCGCTCACCGCCGGGAAAGGCGGCTTCAGACGGGGCTGTCCCTTCTGGCCTTCGAGCGAGTTGATCAAAGCAGTTTCTTCACCGCAAATGTAGGCGCCTGCGCCACGGTGAACAAAGATATCGAAACTGAACTTGGTGCCGCAAATGTTTTCGCCGAGATAACCGGCGGCGTATGCCTGATTCAAAGCCTTGTTCAAGCTTTCGATGCAGGGCAGGAATTCGCCACGGCAGTAGATGTATGCGGCACGGCTACCAAGAGCCCAGGCTGCAATAATCAAGCCTTCGATCAAGCGGTGCGGATCCTCCATCATCAAGAAGTGATCCTTAAAGGTACCGCCTTCGCCTTCGTCAGCGTTCACTACAATGTACACGGGCTTGCCGGAATTGCGCGGAACAAAGCTCCACTTCATACCGGTCGGGAAGCCTGCACCGCCACGGCCACGCAGGCCGGAACGCTGCACGTAGTCAATCACTTCGAACTGGCTCATGTTGAACAAGCGATCCGAAATGTTCGCGTAGCCGCCCAGCTTCTTGTAGACTTCGATGTCCTGGGCGCCCTTGCCAAAATTTCCTGTACAAACTTTTACTACTTCAGCCATAATTACTTAGCCTCCTCTACGGGCGCGGGCTTCTGGGTAGTCACCGCTTCCTTGGAAGGTTTTGCCGTACGTTCACCGGAAGTTGCAATCATGCGATACACATCGCCCGCCTTGCCGGCAGCATCTACAAAGGCCTTGTCCTTCACGCCGGGCTCGCCCACGGCGACCCAGTCATTGCCGTTCTTCTTTTCGACGACAATTTTCGTGAATTCGGGAGCGCCCTTCCAGGTGAGGGTAGCGCCGTTTTCGTCAGCTTCGGCCTTCACGTTAAGCACCGGAGAAGGCGGAGCGTAGTCAGCGACCTGCGGCTTGGCCGTAGCACCCGGAGCACCGGGATGGCCGCCGTGGCCCTTCACTGTGCCGCCGAGCACGTCGTGCTTCGGAATGTTGTTCGCGTGAGCCTTGCACCAGTCGATAATGCGATCGATGCTAGCTTCGGTAAGAGTCGTACCGCGCTTCATCTTGAGCTGACCG
>NZ_CALEFV010000276.1 GCF_937877005.1 uncultured Fibrobacter sp.
ACCGTTCTTCCTTTTTCATCATCGGGAATAACTGGAAATTTAATTGATAAACGCTGTCGCAAATTTGCGACGGCATCGCATTGACCACATTTACGATGGATTTTCGCGTTTCGGCAAGAATATCGCGGATTTTTTGGATTTGATTCGAGTCAAGCGCCATGGTAAGCGTGCTTATATCGCGCTTTTCCTTCGGGGTATTGGCAATCGAATCGCGCGCCAATTCCGCGATACAGCCCTGGTAGTCGCTAATGGTTGCACTCAGCCAATGTTCCTGCGTACGGAGATGCGCCTCGGTGGGTTCCACGCGGCCATCCTTGCGTTGACGGGCAAGTCCCAACTGCAACAGCGCCTCAACGGCTTTCTCGACCTGAGAGGCGGTGAGTTTCGGAATGCATGCCTCGGCGAGTGCTGCAGCATCTTGCGGACCACGATAATCAAAGACATCGAGCGCCGAACGGATCATCGGGTAGTACCACTGCTGAAAATAGCGGTAGCGAGCCTCGTCTAGCTCACGGCAGACGGCCGGGCGCATTTTCTGAAGCATCTCAAAATGCTTGCGGACATCTTCGTCGGTCTTCGCCTTGCCATAGACGACCATTTCGCGGAAGTATTCCGCCTTCGCCTCCTTGAAACGGAAAAATTCAACGAACGGTTCAATGCCTTTAGAAGACACATGGCGCTTTCCCTGTAAAATTTTTACAAGAAGACTTGCGTCAACGTCCACAGCAGCGGCAAAAACCCGATAGCTGAAGGTCGGATCAAGCGACTTTTCGAGTTCGTAAAAATCCTGCAGAAATTTACGGTAGTCGGTGTAGTCATATATGTTGATTTTATTTCTTGCGAACATGGTTGGCCAGCCCCAATAATATAGATTCTATTATTGAAATATTCAATTTTTTTCAATCAATTTTTATCAAAATTTTAAAGACATGTTGACATTTTTGTCCACACACAGCCGAAAAAAAACTTACTGAAACTCTTTCATGAACATAAATTTAAGGCACAATGGTGTATCAAGGAGTTTGAATGTTTAAAAGAAATACAGTCGCAATTCTTGCGGCAACCCTCGCAACAACAGCTTTCGCCACCAAGTACGAAGCCGAATCGGCAACCGTATCTAGCGAAGCAAAAATTGTCAACAGCAGCGGCGTCTCTGGCACAGGGTACGTGAGCCTCCAAGAAGGCAACATTACCTTCACGGGAGTCACCGCCGAATCCGCAGGCAAGTACACGCTCACCATCCATTACAAGGCGGGCGATTTCAAGGCAAACTACCTCAAGGTAAACGGAGCGACCGCAGGCACGATTGACTTTGCGGCAACGACCGGGTGGGCGGACATCACAACGGCCGTAACGCTCAAGGCGGGCGCAAACACGATCGCCATCGAAAAATACTGGGGATGGATTGACGTAGACTACATCGACATTTCCACCTACGAATCAAAGCCCTTCAAGCTCTCCGCTGCCCCGGTCACCCCGAACGCGACCGAAAGCGCAGTAAAGCTCTACAGTTTCTTGCGCGAAAACTTCGGCAAGAAGACA
>NZ_CALEFV010000277.1 GCF_937877005.1 uncultured Fibrobacter sp.
GCCTGCTCATGATGAAGCACGTTTTATTTATACTTGTCCTTCCGCTTTATTTGAACAATCAAATGCTATGTTGGCTATTAAAGAATGTGTTTCTTCTTTTATAAAAGAGAGAGGGTATTATTTTTATAACGGCTCACTTTATTCGGTTAGAGCACAGAAGTGTATTGTGCGGAGAGGAGATCTTATGAAAAAGATATGGTTGAGTTTGTTGGCGCTAACCATTTCCGTTTGGGCGGCGGAAAAGGTTTACCTTGCTCCGGTAGGACTGACCGGCATGCACGAAGATTATGCGGTCGCTTCTTCGAAATTGATGAAGGCTTATATCGAAGATGACGGTCGTTTCCTGTTGGTCGTAGGCACTGCAGCGGATTCCGTCAAGTCCGATGATCAGGCGACCGTCCGGCAGAAGGCGATTGAAAAGGGCTGCCCCAAGTATATCATTGCTGAATTCACGCGACTGGGTGAAAATGTCATCATGTCATTCAAGCTTTATGGAGTGGATAAGGATGCTCCCATTTGGGACGACCGCCTCAAGGCGCGCAATCCGGATGATTTCGATCCGATTATCCAGCGTGTGGCCCGTAATATCGGCACCAGAAAGAAGGCTGCTGATGACGACGATATTTACAGCGTGACAGAACAGGAAACCCGGCCGACGAAACGTAAGGGTGTCAATTCCTATATCGGAGCTTCCGTTGGTGGCATTATGGCTACGCAGCCTGATGTGGAAGTCTTTGGCGGCCTCGATGTATTTTTGCTTTACGATGCTCAGGTAATCCTGTTTGGTGTCGACTGGAATATGTATGGCCTTGGCAGCAATGTTGCCATGGAATACATGGACCTGGCTATCTCGGCATACTATCCGTTTGGCTCAAGGGCTGTCACTCCGTTTGTGGGCGGAGGCCTTGCGTTTAGCGGGACAAGCTATGATAGCGATATACCTTCGCGCTACAGAGGCTATAGTGACGATTATAGTGACGATCGTACAGGCCTGAGCGGCTTTGTCGGTGGCGGTGTTATGTTCAATCGTTCTAGCCGAGTCATGTTCATAGCTCAAGTCAAGTATCTGATGAATTTCTACAAGAACAAAATGTATGAAGTGGATGAACACGAGGGTTTCGTAAATATTGTCGAAAAGGACCACGCCATCCAGGGACTCGTCTTTAACGTCGGTATCGGCTACGGTTTCTAATATGTTCGCGATGCGAATGTGCCGGATTATGGTTGCTGTCATGTTTACGGCAATGCTTGCTGGCTGCTATTTTGGAAGGTCGACCATTAGGGCGTCGGATGGTGGCGCTTACGATGTCTATGCCGATGGCCGCTATATATGCTCCACCGATGAGGAATGTTCCGTAACGACTCGTGGCGCATGGGGCAAGGTCCTGTTCGAAGCTCAAAAGGGAAGTCATGTTGTCGGTCGCGATATTGTATCGCGCGAAATTACCGCAGCTTCGGTCTTATGGATGCCTTTCACCTACTTTTTGTCGCTCTTTGTTTATCAGGCGTATCCCGATGAAATTGTAATTCCTATAGACAGTAGCGCAATCCCAGTACAGCAGCCGACCTGGCAATCGGAATCTTCAGAGAATTCATCGGTGGGTGGAAGCGTCTGGGAAAAACCGATTTATTGATGGAGGACGCATGAAGTCTTTGTGGAGTCTTGTCATGGGTGTCGCCATCCTGTCCGTTGTTTTTACGGCGTGTTCCGAGGACGAGGGCAAGGTGACAAAGAGCTTTTCCGATTACGATCTCAACGGAATTGTAATCAAGGACGGCGTTTACACCGATGCTCGCAACGGTCATGAGTACCGTATTATGCGGATATGGCGACCGCCTTATTCGGATTCCTATAATCTCTGGTTTGCCGAGAATTTGGACTATGTTGATTCAACCTTGGAAGATAATTCCTGGTGCTATAAGGACAGCAAGGATAGCTGCAAGGTTTACGGACGTCTTTATAGTTGGGAGGCTGCGCAGAAAGCATGTCCAGATGGCTGGCATTTGCCAAATCAGCAGGATTGGGCTGACCTTAAGGATGTGGTAGGGACTCGGATTGAACCTGCCGGCACGAAATTGAAAACGGTAGACCATTGGCAGAATGCAGATTCGGTTCTACAGGGGACAAACCGGTTCGGCTTTTATGGGCTCCCTGCCGGCCGCAAGAATGTCGAGGGAGGGTGGCTCCCAACAGGTAAGTTCGCCTATTTTTGGACAAGCTCGGTCAGTGGCATAAATAGTCCGGAGACTTCGCTGGGATGGCAGTTGACCTATGAAACGGATGAATTGGGCTATGGGGATTACTATAGAGGTCATGGAATGTCCGTGCGTTGTGTAGCCTCTTATTCGACTTATTCATCCAATGATGTCCATATCGAAGGTGACTTAGATTCGTCCTATGTGGATGAAATTCCCGTACATTTCGGAAAACTGGAATACAAGGGAAAAACTTACAAGACGATAGAGCTGTTTGGTAGGACCTATATGGCCGAGAATATGAATTTCGAAACGGGAAATAGCTGGTGCTATAACAATAGTGCCGATTCCTGCAAGAAGTACGGTCGCCTCTACGACAAGGAGACTGCCGTTACGGTATGTCCCGAAGGCTGGAGCCTAATGAATATTGGTGTCGACGGTAATGCCCAGGGCCAAATATTCTCTACACCGTCAAGTCTCCGCACCATAGGGGATTTTTATGCGGAAGAAATCAAGTCTACGGATTCCTGGGTGCAGGAATCAGGAAATAATCTGTCGGGTATGAACTTGCTCCCTTCGGGCGGTTACGATATCGGTAGCGAGGCGTTCTTTGATGTCGGCTATACCGCCTATCTGTGGACGATAAATAGTTGGGATGATGCCAATTATGCAGATACGGTATCTGTCGCTCTCCGTTATTACGATTTCACGTTTTCGTTGGCTTCAAATGGCAAGAACTATGCCTATGCTGTTCGCTGTGAAAAGGATTTGCCAAGAAACTGATTGTCTGCAAAAAAATGGGTAAAAAGGAAGGGCCTCAGCAAAGCTGAGGCCTTTTAATTAAAGATACGGCTCCTTAGAAGTTGAACCCTAGGAAGATATTGTCGCTCAGGAAGGGGAGCGCACCGAGTGCAATGACTGCAATGGTGAGAAGAATGATTACACCGCGTTGTCGCTTGGTCATGCGGAGCGGATTCAGATGGCTATCCACCTCGTCAATCCAGGCGCTTTTGATGAGTTGCAGATAGTAGAATAGTGCAAGAACATTGTTTAGTACGGCGAAGGCAACGATGGCGTAGTGCCCAGTAGAGGCTCCGCTGAAGAATAGCTGAAATTTTCCAAAGAAACCGGCGAGAGGCGGAATGCCCGCGAGACTGAACATGGCCACCGCGAGGGCGATTGCGAGCGAGGGCTTCTGCTTTGACAGTCCGCGCAGGGAATCGAAGGTCTCTTCGCGGTGGTGCCCGATAATGCCGAAGATAAAGAACGCGAGGTAGTTCGAAACCGCATACACGAACAGGTAGTAAATGATTGCGGTCTTTGCTGTGGCGGCAGGACCTAGGAGTGCTATCATGATGTAGCCTGCTTGAGCAATCGAACTGTAAGCCATAAAGCGGCGTAGTCTGAACTGCTTTAAAGCACCCAGGTTACCGACAAAGAGCGTGGTGCCAGCAAGAAGTGCGATGAAGGGGGCTATCTGTTCCTGGATGGGTGCGAGAGGCCCGTAGATGAGAACCACGAGGAATGCGATGGCGGTAGCCTTCGAGGTTACCGAGAGCACGGCCGTCACGGGCGTGGGAGCGCCTTCGTAGACATCGGGAGCCCAGGTGTAGAACGGGAAAAGCGTTAGCTTGAATCCGATGCCGGCGAACAAGAACAGTACCGCAATCCATAAAAGCGGGGAGGGGCCTGCAGCGACGGCGTCCTTGATGGCGTCAAAGTGAATAGATCCTGCAAAACCGTAGAGGTAGCTGAATCCGAAAAGCTCGAAAGCCGTAGCAACGGAACCCATCAGGATATATTTGGTGGCTGCTTCGGAGCCGTATTGATCCTGCTTGTTCCAGGCGGCGAGTGCGTACATCGGGATTGTTGCGATTTCAAGACCCAGGAAGAACGTGAGCATGTCGCAGGCGGATACGACGGTGAATCCGCCGAAGGTTGCAAATGCGATTGCTCCGATAAATTCCGCAATCTGGTGCATGGCTGGTTTTCCGTCACCGCCATGTTCAAAATAGTCCTTCGCAAGCCAGATGCCGAGAATGGCTGAAACCATGAGCACCTCGCGCATGAGCACCCCGAAATCATCGATATGCCAGTTGCTTATGAAGAAACGGCCCGTACCGCTCGCAAGAGGAATCAGGTTTAGCAGAATAAAAATCAGGATGAAACCGATGTTTGCGATGCGCCAGGGAACCTTGGATCGGTCGGTGCAGAAAAGTCTGCTGCCGATAACGATAAAGGGAAATAGCAGCAGGAGCAGGTCAGGAATGACAAAGTTGGGAACATTAAACATGGATTAACCTCCCACACGAGAGATGTTGGCGAAAATCGGGGCTATGCTCTGGTCGAGCATGTCGGCGATCCAGCCGGGGAAAATACCTATGAGGAGTAGGCATGCCACAAGAACGATGACCACGAGCTTTTCGCGGATGGTCGCGTCGGTAAGCGATTCGTACTTGGTCGGCATATTGCCGTGCAGCATACGGTTTGCCGTCTGCAGAATGTAGACGGCTGTTGTCGTAATCGAGAGTATGGCGAGTACGGTGACGATGCGCGTGAGCGTAGAATCTTGCTGGAATGCGCCGATAAAGATGTTGCTTTCGGCAATGAATCCGCTAAAGCCAGGCAGGCCTAGGCCTGCAAAGCCTGCAATCACGAAACCTACGCCGAGGAACGGGAGCTTGCGCATGATGCCGCCCATCTCGGTGATGTCGCGGGTGTGAGTGCGTTCGTAAATCATGCCGATGGTCGCGAAGAAGAGTCCCGTAAGGAATCCGTGTGAAATCATCTGCAGAGATGCTCCGCGGAGACCCACCGGCGTGAGTGCTGCGAGACCGAGGAAAATGAGACCCAGGTGGCTAATGGAACTGTAGGCCGTAATGTACTTGAGGTCCTTGTGCCTGAGAGCGATGAAAGGACCTAGCACTACGTTGAATATTAGGAGTGCAACGACATACGGAAGCCAGATTTTGGCGGCTTCGGGCATCAGGAACATGGCGACGCGGAGGCAGCCGTAGGCGCCCATTTTCATCATGACGCCTGCAGCGAGCATCGAAACTGCGGTCGGTGCTGCGGAGTGGCCGTCCGGGCTCCAGAAATGGAACGGGAACAAGGAACTTGAAACGGCGAATCCCATAAACATGAGCGGGAAAGCCCACATCTGGAAATCCATAGGAAGTGTGACTTTGGAAAGTTCCACAAGGTTCCAGCTGCTGATGCCGCTTTCGAAGTAGAGGCCGAACAATGTTGCAAGAATCATCGACGATCCGAATGCGAGCGTGAGAGTCAGTTTCTTGCCGCCGTAGTCCTTGCGCCCTGAACCATAGCCTGCAATCATCAGGTACATGCAGAGCGCTTCCATTTCGTAGAATACGAAAAATAGTACAAGGTCCATGCTCATGAAAACGCCATAGACGCTTGTGGCCAGGAGCTGGATGAGTGCAAAGAAGACTTTCTGGTTGCCCTTGATGTTCCAGCTTACGAGAATTCCTGCCCAGACGATTACCGCAGTGAGGAGCAGGAGGAACATATTTAGACCGTCCGCTCCGATGGTGTAATGGGCGTTCAGCGATTGCAACCAGGGCAAATCCATGTAATAATGGAGTAGAAGTGGCGCGGAATCGGCACTAGCTGAGGTGATGCCTAGCGTATAGAGACGGTACGTCAGGTAACCAACGAGTAGGAGTACGAAGGTTCCCGATGCCGCATGAATCGCCTTGAGTAGAGATTCCTTTTGGGACGAAATCGGTACGCAAACTAGGACCGTGATTAACGGAATTATCCAGATGAGGTTAAAAAGCAATGTATCCATAGTCAAACCTTTCGCCTAGAGAGGAAGCTGTCCTAGGAAACGCCATAGCAAAACGCCTACGATGAGCGTTCCTAGATAGAAACTCAGATTGCCACCCTGTGCGTAGCGCACGAGGTCGCCTAGTTTGTGAATGAACCAGACGCAGAACGCGAGAATTCCTTCGATAATGTAATCCTGGATGAAACGGGCTACGCGAGCGATGCCGCCAATCACGAACTGGCGGACTACGGCATAGTACATTTCGTCAAAGTAGAATTTGTGATAGACGACCTTGTAGATCGCGCTTCTGTTTGATTCGTCGAGGGCGCGCTGAATCTTTGCTTTCGGGCTTGCGTAAAGCACCCAGGCGATTAGGAGCGCTATGGCGGCGACTGCGACTGCAACATACGGGATCCATTCTGCATGTGGAAGCATCATCATCTGAGGCACGCGAAGCTTGCCAGGCACAAAGTAGTGCTCGAAGATCCCCTTGCCGAGAATGCCGCTTAACAGTGCGGGAACGGCGAGGATGACGATCGGAAGCGTCATGAAGAAATCTTCGTGGACATGTCCCTGCTCCACGGATTTGCAGCGCGGTGCACCATGGAAGGCGAGGAAGAACAGACGGAACATGTAGAAGGTCGTGAGTCCGCTCGTAAGGAGCGCAAGGCCGAATACGACATAGTGGTGTCCCTGGAAGGCCGCCAGGATGATTTCGTCCTTCGAGAAGAAGCCGGAGAACGGGGGAATACCCGAAATCGCAAGCACGCAAATGAGGGCGCTCCAATAGGTGAGCGGCATCTTCTTGCGGAGCCCTCCCATGGCATCCAGGTCGTTGGTGTGCACCTGATGAATGAGGCTACCCGCAATCAGGAACAGGGCGCACTTGAAGAATGCGTGGGTGAAAATGTGGAATGTGGAAGCGGTCCAGCCGGTGGTGATGACCGCATCGCCAATCTTGCAGGCACCGAGGGCAAACATTATGTAGCCCAGCTGTGAAAGCGT
>NZ_CALEFV010000278.1 GCF_937877005.1 uncultured Fibrobacter sp.
AGTTCGCCGTCATCTGTCACTTCGCAGCATTCGATGATGGCGGTGGTGGGTCGCTCCAGGTGGCCATAGCGCATCTGCTGTGCCAGGGAAAGCCCTCTTATTGACATGAGAACTGCCAAAAGAGTATACTAATCCCGTAGCGTAGGCTTGTACTACTATGTCGGTGCCTCATCACCTGCGTAGGCATACGGAAGCTGGTACCTTCCGTATGCTGCTACTCTTTGCTTTGGTTTATGTTTTAATTATAAAATTGCAATAGATATGGTGCAGTAGATTATTAACGATAATGCGTCTACAATAGTTGTCATAAGTGGGCTTGCAACGACTGCTGGGTCGAGTTTACAAATTTTAGCAAGGATAGGGAGTAAGCACCCGACGAGTTTTGCCATAACCAAGCGAGGTACTTCATTATTCGATTACGTTCACCTTCTGCCATTCGGCAACAATCGCGGCGACATCCGTCTTGGCCTGTTCCAGCGAGACGTCGTAATCCTCGCAAAGTGCCTCGGCAAGGGCATCGACCGTAAAGTCGCCCATTTCAGAAGCCTTGGACCAGAGCCACGCGGCCGTCTCGTTGAGGCAAAGCAGCCTACCGAAATCGAGGGCTCCGAGTCCCTCGCCCATAATCACCTTTTCGCCACACACGTCGCGCAGCACAAAACCCGATTTTAAACCCATTACGCAATTCTCCTATAAATAGCGAGCAGCCAACGCCTCAAAGGTAGCAGTCCAAACCACACTTTTGCAAGCAGCCGGCTCCTAAAACTGTCCAAAGAGCACCTTTTGCCATTGGGATGAACCACGTACGACGCCTTCGCCCGAATCTGGTCGATTCGGCAGTGCTCGCGGCCGACCAGGTTACCATCCCCCATCAGCGTAACATGCTCATTTTCAATCTTCACAATCCGGTGAACGACATGACGGCAGCCTTCTACCTCGGCAAGAACGACATCGCCCCACCTTGGAGCCACGGAGCTTTCAAGGATGACGCTGTCCCGGTCCCCCACGATAAACGGAAGCATGCTACGCCCCTTCACCGGGAAAGTCACCGAGACCCCCTCGCCTACCAGGCGGATCGCTTCGGACAAGATGAAATCGTCACCGATCACATTACGCTCCAGTTACGGCCTCGCGGCAAACCCTGGCCGCATCCTCGTCGGGTAGACATTCCATGTACCACACCGGAACATGGGATGCCAGGGCATTTTCGGTTTCATGTAGGCCATCGGCAATCTTACGGTCCCAACGCTTGCCCGAAACGCTCGGCACAAGCGCCGCATAAGCCTGCACGCCCTGCAGCCTTACAATCTTGTTGAACGGAGCCTGCGACAGAAGGACGATTCCACCGACTTGAACTTCACGGTCCTTGTAGCAGGGCGTCTTTCCGCTCCATGGCGAACCATAGACGACCGCGCCGCGATCTTCGAAAAAGCGGACCACCGGATTGTCGTCATTAAGCAGTTCGGAACCTTCGTTGTACTTGAGCCACAGCTGCGCATGCGTACTCTTGCCCGTTCCGCTCTTGCCCAGGAACAGGTAGCCTCGGCCAGCATATTCGACAATCGCCGCATGGAACAGAAGCGTCCCGAAACGCGCCGTCGCAAGCGCATACAGCACCATCAGGGCATTGTTTATGGCAAACTTGATATTTGACACCGAATTGGACGATGGAATCAGGAGCCGCGCCGAAGAATAGTCGGCCGCACACACCAGCATGCCGACAGAAACATGGTACAGGTAGAAATCGAACACAGGCAAGCCTGCCGCGGTATGTCCGCAAAAAATCTGCTGGTTCTCCTCGTCCTGACGGGTTTCCTCGTCATAACAAACCGGAGCCGCAAACTCCAGCTTCAGCGTAAAGGCACACTGCAATAAATCTTCCGAAACGCGCTCTTCGAACGGCTCGTAGTTGGACATCAAAGAAAACGGACTATCCGGCCAGACCTCCGGATTTTCAACCGTTACCGCAAAGCGGTTTTCTGCAACCTTGTAACATTTCGTCATCATACGGAAAGCCCTTCTAGCGAAAGTCTCCTCAACCGAATACGAACCGGAATCGATAAAGCGAACCATTTCGCATATCTAAGCTGGTGCCAAAAAACTTCTACAGGTTCAAAATAGAAAAGCCGCAGCACGCGGAAACGCCGACCGAACCACCGCGGCACCAGAGATCTGGATTCCACTTTCGAATAAAAGCCAAAGTTTCCCCCCGCAAGGACAGCCGCAAGCATCTTCTTGCCGCGTCTACCATCAGGAGCACAGAGCATGCGATCCTTCGTCAGGTTGAGCACATGTTCCAGCAGCCACATTAACGCCGCGGCGGCATGCCACAGTCCAAAGCGCTTCAGGTGCGAAGCCACCTCTGCACGGTCCTCCTCCGAAGACTTCTGCAAAAGGATAAAGTAATCGACAATCTGCTTAAGCCCAATTCCACCGGTAATAAAATGACGCTGGATATGCGACAACTGCATCGTCAGGGCAAACTTGAGCGACGGAACACGAAAGCCCTCGGGAACACTTTCCGCATGTTCAATTTCCCGATCAAGATAACGCATCATCCGTTGACTGGTAAAGGGATTAAAATTCCCGGAAGAAGCCATGAAATGCGCCTCGACGATAACGCCGTTCCGCGTATTTTCCAGATGAACATGATGTTTCGAAAAGTCCGACCGCGTCATCAGGTTCAAGCGTTGCAGAAGCGACAAGACACAATCCTTTCCGCCATCGATCCAGATGTCGATATCGCCGCACTGCCGCATGAACTTGTCCGGGTACAGGCGCGCATTCGCAGAGCCCTTCAATATGGCTGTCCGCCTCCCCTGCTTTGCAAAAAGTTCCGTGAGCCGTGCCGCCTCCGCATTCACCATGCGGTTGTGACCTCGGATAGTCTCCGCCTCGCTCGCCCACTGAAAAGCCAGGTCAATAGGCGGCTGGGAACTCTTCGGGAGTTTGCAGATACCCGCATAGGCAATGCCCACGACCGAGAGTTTGGACGCGAGCTCGTAGAGCATTTCCCAAGCATCCGGAGAAAGACAAATTTCTGAAGCATCCTGGAGTAATCCCGCTCCAAGACCGAGCCGCAACAATGCAAAAAAGTTCTGTTCTATCCGATTCAAGTAAACTCTCTAGAGCCCTATATATAAAAAATCAGGACCCATTACGGTCCCGACAAAAGCAATGAAAAGCGCTTATACCATTTATGCGTAGTAGTCCTTTTCAGCGTCATCCCTGAATGCTCCACCGCCAGTGTAGCCTCCTTGACTAGACTGCATCAAGGTTGCCATTGCCTGGACTTTACATTCCGTCATCTCAGGTTTTTTGTATTCTCTTTTTGTTTCCATAAAAAGCACTCTTTTATTTTTAATCAATGACGACATCACCAACATTACTCCCATTCATCAGGGTTGCCCTAGCATGAACATTACATACTTTCATCTGTGGCTTTATGTATGACTTTTTGGTTCTCACGACAGCGTCTCTTGAAAAAAAATGGATTAGCAACCCTCGGAACCATCGACGCAAACGACCCCTTCGTCACTACCACACAAGAACCTTACGACTTCCAATGCCATAACTTCCATCTGCGGCGCAATATATTCCTTCTTCGATTCTATTTTATCTTCGCGTTCAACCATCTTTACGCTCCTTTTTACTTAATAATAACTTTTTTTCCGTTCTTGTAGTAGGTTCCCTTCGCAGAAGGCTTCGAATTCAGCCTACGGCCCTTCAGGTCGAACCAGCGGTCCATGCGGACTTCGCCCGTAACCGTGTTAAGCTTACCCGTCTGGACAACAACGCCCTTTTCGTTCTCGATTTCGATATCGAGCTCGTCCGGGAGCAGAATACTACCGCCAAGGTTGCCATGAATGGACTTTGCCGCAACGGGGGCACTCTTATGGTAAACCAGATAGGCGCGCATCGGGTTGGTATAAGCACCAGTACCAATCCTCACAAATTGACCGAGCTTTGCCCCGTCGCGTTCCTGATTTGCAAATAGATAAATGGGATCAGTGTTACTCTGCACGAAGCTTATGTAGGAGTACGTTCCAACGAAATCCCATTGACCATTCGATGCCACCTCACCCTCAGTTTCCGTATTGAGGGTTACAGTTCCGGTTATATTAAAGCTAACCTCAGCTCCCTTAGGCAAAACAACATAGGGAGTATTCGGTTTGACCGTTTCCGTAGTAGTCACCTTGAACTTCCAGCGGTTTTCATCCTCGTTCCACACTACCGTCTTGAACTTGTAAACATCCGCACCAACAACATCAGTTGCAGCGATCTCAAACGGAACATACAGCGTAGAAATCTTGTTCGCATTGAACGTGCGGTCCAATGTCACACTATTGACCGTAATATCTTGCGTAATTTCAACAGCTTCGCTTCCAGTATAATCGCCGTTTATAACAGCTCTTACATCGTTCGCTGCATAAGTATAGATGGTCAGAGCCCCATAAGAGGAAATTTCAACATTGCCCTCCACCCAGTGCGGATACAATGTAATGTCTGCATTATTGGAATAAGAACCGCCTAAAGCATAAACGCTTTCTCCGCCATCTTCTATAGCCCAGCCATCCTGAGTGAACCCATCGCGGGTATAATGCCCACCCTCAGCCAAGGTAATGGACATGCCATATCCTTTTTGAGCAGGAGAAATTGAGCCAACAGCACCAGAACCTGCCATATAGGCTATCGTGTAAGTCTTTTCTTCCCATTTGGCGTACAAAACCTTATTACCCGTCGAACCACTGGTAATCTGCTTTGCGATTTCATTGAAATGATCATCATAGAACCAGCCCTTGAAATCGTAGCCTTCCTTCACTGGGGCCTCGAACACAATGGAGGCATCCTCAATCGTATAGGTGGCCGGATTGCCCACATTGTTTGTTCCACCTTCAAGGTTATAGGTAATCGTATAGGCAATGGCATTCCAATCCGCATACAAGACATAATTCGTATCAATAGCCGTTGTATCAAAAGCAAAGTAGGTGTTGGTATTGCATGCCAAAATATCCAGGCACCATCCCGAATACTCATACCCTTCATCAGGTGTCGGTGCAGGAGGCTCCGTTAGGGTTTCACCCTTTTCCACATTGACAAAGTCAACCTTGGTCTTTCCATGACCATTGGCATTGTAGGTAACAGTAAAGGTCCGAGCCTTGGTCCATGCCGCATAGAAAGTCATGTTGCCAGTTGCGACGATACCATCCAAGTGCAAGGTATCGGAATCGGTAATATCGTCTTCTGCTTTAAATTCTTTCCGCGTATCGGACCAACCCGTAAAATAGAGCGTAGAATCGTTTCTCTTATAGGTTGCAGGAACTTCCATACCCGTAACAGAAATCATGTCACCCCTGGCAACCTTTACAGTCTTTTCAACGGTTGTTCCGTCAGCATATTTTCCCGGAGCCGCACTGAAGGTAATCGTAAAGATCGGGTACCACACGGCATAGACCGTCGCAGAGCCCGAAACAGAACCCAGATCAGCATCGGGTTCAGTTGCAATCGGACTTAAGGACCACCCTGCAAAGGCGCTATCCGCATGAACCGGGGCAGAAATTTCTTCCGGAGTAATAATCTTGTCCTTGAGGATGATTTTCTTTTTCTTGGCGCCATCAGGGAACACACCGCTCTTGGCATTGAAGGTAACCGTAAAGCCGTCGGAACCGTACAAAGAAACGGAACTTTCACCCACGGACCACGGGGAGTCCTTGGAACATTCGCCATCGACCATGGTACCATTATTGAGGGGGCACACCACATCTTCGGAATTTACATCCGGCACTCCAGTGGCAGAGCCAGTTGTAGTGTATGAACCTCCTTTTGTAGTAGCACCAATACCACCATCAGCGCCAAACAAATCAGAGTCATAATACAGATTAGAAAGAGTAACATTTCCTTGATACTGATGGCCAACAATAGCTCCCGCTGCACTATTGTACGTCTTACCGCCAACGACCGCAGAACCTTCAGCAGACAGTTCGGTACCAGCATAGACGCACGATGATACCGTCACCGCTCCTGTATAATTTTTTGTATAACCAGCAATTCCACCTACATAGGCCAAGCCACTCGCCCTAATGCTCACCGTACTCACGCAATTCGAGATGTTTCCACCACCGATATTACCCACAATACCGCCTACAGCCTGACCATCACCGCTCGTCACAACAACACCAGACGCAGAGCATCCATCAATAGAACTGTTCCCGCTTTGCCAGCCAACAACCGTTCCAATCGAAATAGGTTTTTCAACTATTTTGTTTTTATCGTTAAGACCGCCCTTACCGAAACCGTGAACCTCAATATCAATTATATTCAGATTTTTCAAGGTTCCCTTAAAGCAACCAATAAAACCCAAATTTTGGGCATAAAATGTGCTATCATGATGAATAGCCATCAATTCTTTTGCAGATATATACAAATTCGAAATAGAATGACCATTTCCATCAAAAATACCCGAATATATTCGCCTATTGTCATTACCTGTTCCTACCGCTATCGGAGTCCAGAGTTTGTCCCCCATATCCAAGTCAGCCATCAGTTTTGCATTTTTACTAAGGTATTGATTGTTATCGACCGTGTTGGTCTGCGCAGCGAACCAAGCGAGTTCTGCAGCCGTATAGATTTTATAATAAACCTTGCCATCAATCGATTCAGTCGATGGTTCCGTCATTGACATTCCGTCCCAAGCCTCTGAGTCCACGGCAAAAACTTGCCCAACGAGCACCAGGCAGGTCATAAGAAATAAAGATCTGAGTCTACTAATAAAAGGCATAAATTTCCCCTATTTTTGCCTAAATTTAGTAAATTTTCGTAAAAAATACGAAATTCGTAAGAAAAAAAACCAGATTCAAAGGAATGGGCGTGAGATTTATCACGCCCAAGGATTATCTGACAATAACCCTTTTCCCGTTCTTGAAATAAGTACCCTTCACAGTAGGCTTCGAATTCAGCCTACGGCCCTTCAGGTCGAACCAGCGGTCCATGCGGACT
>NZ_CALEFV010000279.1 GCF_937877005.1 uncultured Fibrobacter sp.
GAAACGGTCGCAGAGGCACCAGCCAGCAACAAGCAAATTTCATCCAGTGCTAGCGACCAGCTTAGCCTATTCTAGGGCTCCTGCGCAGCCTTAGCGCTGTCTACTGGCGCAGCAACCTTTGCGCTATCAGCAGGAACCACCTTATTCTTCACACACCGAAGCGAGAACGCCGAGTGCTCAAAATCTTCGGCAGTCATAAAGTCATCTTTTGAATTAATCAGGTTCCAATAAACAGCACCCATTCCAGCGCCACCTTCGGCCGCCCAAAAATAGGCACTCGACCCCAACTCGGCGTATTCACCGTCATTGTAGCGGCTTCCGGCAGGAAGGGCATTGAACTCACTCGCATTGTTCGCAGGTCCACCCCCCTGCACCCAACCTTCACGGCTCTTGAGTGATGCAGCAAGCCCCTTGCGCTTATTAAGCGCATACTGCCCCAACGCCACCCATTCATCACGGCGCGGAACATGCCAGCCATCGGGACAGATTCCCTGATGTTCTTGCAACACGGAAGCCTGCGACACACTGTCGAGCGAATTCTCGATATAGTCCGCAGGCAATCTCATCACGACATGCCACGGATAAAGCCTTCCGTAAGAACGACAACGAATATCCTTTTCCTCGTAGCAGAAACTACCCGGAGCGGCGAACCGCAAGTTCTCCGCCATCCAAACGGCATCACCAACAGCCACGGTCTTATAGCGATTATCGTCACGTCTGTCGTAAATAGAGGTACTATCGTAAATTTCTTCGTCATCAGGCGGATCCATGAGGCACCGTACCGCATAGGCATTGCCTTTCTGCACGGAATCCATCACAAAATCATCGTTATCATATAGCAGAGTCCATGCTAGGGAGTGCAGCGAATCCCCCTCGGTACCCGACCAGAATCCAGCAAATGTCTCTATTCCGCCAAAGACTCCGGCCGTATCGCGCGCTCCGGCCGCGAGTCCCGCAAAGCCAAAGCCGTCCTCGCCAAGCAGGACATTCTCATTTTCTTTCCAGCCTTCGCGAGCACGCAGGTTCGTGCCCACGCCCACAGCATCGTCAATATCCTTCAGATAGGCAATCAGCTTATGGAAATCAAATACGGTCGGAACATGCCAGCCGTTCGGGCAAATTCCGCGCGGTTTTCTCCTGGATATTGAATCACGCGCTTCTGTCCTTGAGAACCTATCGTCAATCTTCATCGCGGCAGTCCAGGTATATAGGCGCCCAAACTTTTCGCAATTTTCCTCCTTATACTCGTAGCAGAAACTCCCGGGAACATTAACGTTCAAGTTCTTGACCATCCAGATCTGGTCGCCAACATGAATCGTCTGCACTTCCCTGTCCTGCACCTTGACAACTTGCGGAATCACCTTAGGTGGCGGAGGAGGCGGTTCCTTGATTTTATATAGCCTATCTTCGACGCAACGGATCGAGACGGCCTCGTCCTTCCCCGCATAGACCTTTTCCAAAGTCCTGGAATCGTACATCAGGCTCCAATAGACAGCTCCGACATCGTCAATTTCAGCAGAAGACCAAAACTGTGCCGAGCGACCTATATCCATAAAGCCCACATGCTTCAACCTCATTCCCGCAGGAATCGCAGAGAAACCAAACTCGTTGGAACCGCCTGGCAAGCGAATTTCGCGTTCCCACATATCCGCCGACTTGAGGCTGATACCGACACCGTCGCTTTTTCCTTTCTTTCCGACGAAATACTTGAGCATGTACCAGTCCTTGTTGCTCGGAACATGCCAGCCAGCGGGGCAAGCGTCGTGATACACGCCCTTTTTCAGCTTTGAAAAATCGAATTTCTTGATGGAATTATAGTTGTAGTAATCCACCATCCTCATCGCCATCGCCCAATCGTAAAGCCTTCCGTAAGTAGCACAGTTGTAGTCCCTATTGTCGTAACAGAAACTCCCCTTTATCTTGTAACGCAAGTTTTCGGCGAACCAACGCTGGGCGCCTATCTGGACAGTCCTATACACATTCCCATCGCGCCGATCCTTGAAATCGGGCATTTTCTCTATGTGCGCAAAAGCCCCTCCGCAACCAAGGAGAAGTATAAACGCATAAAACAATCTCAAATAGGAAAACATTGGAATAATCCCCCCATCTGAATATATACAAAAGAAATGAAAAAGCAACAAAAAAGCCCCCGGCTCTTGCGAAACCGAGGACTTTTTAGAGTGGTAATTTCCCGCGAGCGGTCTTATCCGTAAGCGACAAAGCTCCAAGCGTTAAGCTGGAGCGGTCGCGAGAGAATCGGCTCCAGAGTAAGGATTCTGGAGAATTTAGCCGATTCGGTCTTATTAGACAGCGCCCTGCCACTTCATGGCATCGGCAACCTTGAGGAAGCCGGCGATGTTTGCACCCATCACGAGGTTGCCCTTCTGGCCGTACTTGACAGCGGCAGAGGAAGCAGCGGCGTAGATGCTCTTCATGATGCCTTCGAGCTTCTTGTCCACTTCTTCGAAGGTCCAAGAGAGACGTTCGGAGTTCTGAGACATTTCGAGGCCGGAGGTAGCCACGCCACCAGCGTTAGCAGCCTTGGCAGGTCCAAAGAGAACGCCAGCCTTCTGGAAGGCTTCGATAGCTTCCGGAGTAGACGGCATGTTTGCACCTTCGGCAACGGCCTTCACGCCGTTAGCGATAAGGGCCTTGGCACCGTCGAGGTCGAGTTCGTTCTGAGTTGCGCACGGAAGAGCAATGTCGCACTTGACCGTCCAAACACCCTTAGAACCTTCGTGGTATTCAGAACCGGGAACCAGCTTGGCGTATTCGCTAATGCGGGCACGCTTCACGTTCTTGAGGTCGAGAACGATGTCGAGGTTGATGCCGTTCGGGTCGTAGATGTAGCCGTTGGAGTCGGACATGGTCACGACCTTGCCACCGAGCTGAGTAGCCTTCTGGCATGCGAACTGGGCAACGTTACCGGAACCGGAAATCACGACGGTCTTGCCTTCGAAGGAGTCGTTAGCGAGGTCCTTGAGCATTTCGCGAGTGAAGTAGCAGAGGCCGTAGCCAGTAGCTTCGGTACGAGCGAGAGAGCCACCGTAGGAGAGGCCCTTACCGGTGAGAACGCCCACAAATTCGTTGCGGATGCGCTTGTACTGACCGAACATGTAACCGATTTCGCGAGCGCCAGTACCCTGGTCACCAGCCGGAACGTCCGTGTCGGCACCGACGTGCTTGCAGAGTTCAGTCATGAAGGACTGGCAGAAACGCATCACTTCGTTGTCGCTCTTGCCCTTAGGATCGAAGTCGGAACCGCCCTTGCCGCCGCCCATGGGGAGCGTGGTCAAGCTGTTCTTGAAGATCTGTTCGAAGCCGAGGAACTTCAGCATAGAAAGCGTCACTTCGTTACGGAGACGGATACCGCCCTTGTAGGGGCCGATAGCGGAGTTGAACTGCACGCGGTAGCCACGGTTCACCTGAACGTTACCCTTGTCATCGAGCCAAGGCACGCGGAAGGTAATCACGCGTTCCGGTTCGACGAGGCGGTCGATCACGCCGTTGGTTTCCCAGGACTTGTCCTGTTCGAGGACGGGGTCGAGGGATTCGAGGAATTCACGGACAGCCTGATGGAAGAGGGCCTGGTCCGGATCACGGGCGACGACCTTGTCATAGACTTTCTGAAGGTAAGCATTCTTGATTGCCATTTTATATATCTCCGTTGAGAGTTTAGATTGTTAATGTTTTTAACGTCTATAAAGATAGCAAAGGGGCATGACAAATAGTGAAAAACGGGCAAAAATCTTCAAAAACTTACATTTTTGTAAGTTAGTATTTTGCAAGTTTTGTAAATTGTCTTTTTTCAATAAAAAACGATGATATGAATTTATAAAACTTACATTTTTGTAAGTTTAAAATTTGTTTAGGCAACGGTAAAAAAGATTTTACATCATCGGCCAGATTTTTTTTGTTCCAGACAGCTTACGAAACAGCATCGACCAGTGTTTCGTGCAGAATTCCGTTCGAGAAAATCACCTGTTCCGCATCCACAAACTGCATGGGACTCCCGTCAATATGGGTCGACCGGCCTCCCGCTTCTTCCACAAGCAAGGCTATGGCTGCGATATCCCACGGATAGCTCATCGTCATCACAAAGCAGTCAATACGCCCGCAGGCTGTAAAGCACCCTTCGATAACCGCCGAGCCGAAACACTTAACACGTTCAAAAACTTCGGCTTCGCGGGCAAAATTTTTTGAGTTCTGAGCATTGATCGTTTCGACATTTCCCACGTTGAAATCGCCATTACTGACAATGGCATGCACCGGGTCAGCGCAGTCACTCACATGAATTGGCGATCCGTTCATGAACGCACCCTCACCCTTTACCGCCGTAAAGAGTTCTCCAAGTTTTGGCAGATTCACCACCGCAACCAGGGGCCTACCCTCGAAGTGAAGCGCTATGGAAATTCCCCACAGAGGAATGCCACGACTAAAATTCACCGTTCCATCTACCGGGTCGATTATCCAGCGAAAGCGCGGATCAGCCCCCTCGACGACACCCGCCTCTTCGGTGCGAATAGAATGTTCCGGAAAGGCCTTACGGAGGCCTTCGACAATCAGCTTTTCGCTAGCAATATCCGCGCGCGTGACGACATCCTTCTTGGATTTGTACCTGATATCGCCCAAGTCTTTTTGGATTTCTAGACAAAGGGCGCCCGCTTCTTTAGCAAGCGCTTCTGCAACCTTTAAATAATCTTCAGTATTAGACATGAGAAACAAAAGATTCTTTATAGATGAATAATTTAATCATCAATTATCCATCATCCACTATCAATTACATTATTCCTTGTATGCGCAGCAGCGGAAACCAATCGTCGGAGACTTGTAAAAATTCGCCGCACCACGGAAAGCCACTTTTTCGCCCGTCAGGAAAACAACCTCAATATGGTCGGGAACATACTTCATTCCGTTACCGATGCTTTCAAGCCATTTGTCGCCACCCTTCTTGTATTCAGAATACGGGGCATAGTCCGTACCCACGGAATTTCCGCTAGAATCCTGCACATCGAAGAACTGTAGCGAATCTTTGAAATCCTTCTGAGTCAAAATCTGGTACAGCGATCTCGATGTGTCGGCTACAAAAACCGTATCGACTTTGGTCCCTTCGCGATATAGATAAACAGTATCCTTCGTGTAGCCGAGACGGGTAAAGTACGGGAAACTCCGGTTCGTGCAGAGAGCCTGCGTTTCAAGGTCCAGGCCGCCCATCACCTTGTAGCTGCCCCCCTTCACTACCGCAAGCGTATCTTCGGAACGACCCATGACCCATTCCTGATACTGACCAGGCATGTCACGAACTCCCATCGGATTCATGCACCGAGGGCTTCGCTTCGTTATATCTGCCGCCGAGGCGGAGTCATTCGACGCCACATTGCAGTCCTTGAATAGCAAATCGGTCGGCTGCAAAATATCTTCCTGAACAACTCCATACGAAAGCGTTCCGCCCGAAAGGCACACCAGCTCCCAGTCGCGCTCGTTGCAAAGGCTAACTGTAAACCCGCTAGCCGAGACGGCTTCGCAGGCCGCCAGCGCATCGGAATGCAAGACATTAGTCATGAAAGCACCAGAATCGTTACGATGTTCCAATCTTTCCATGCAGAAGAACGACGTATCCGAGGATTTCACCGGTACAAAACCTTCGGGACATTCAAGTTCTGCCGCATAGGCGCTTGGAGCCACATAAATCGTATCGATCAGCGCCACGGAATAATACTTCGACTTGTCTATCGCACGAACTCGTAGAATCAGCGTGTCTCCCGGAGCGACCCAGCGGATGGTATCCGTCACGAACGACCCAACTGCAGAAATTTCCATCGTGTCACCGCTCACTTCGTACAAGCTAGCCCCGTAGCTCGTCGCCCCCGTATCCTTATAAACGGTCCATTTATTCTGATTGACATCATAATATTCAATCATATAGGTAGACACGGTATCGTAACAGATCTTAAATACGCAGGTATCGGGAAGCGTCAAAACAGAATCCACTTCAATGTTGTGAGACTTCTTGTAAGGGTCAACACTCTGGCTCCAGAAGATACGCAGACGGTTGTTGCTGTCGAGTCGCGCCATGTCAGGATAAAGGGTATCCTTGAGCGTAAAAAGTTTTGTCGGCATCAGGGGCGCAACCGAATCTGTCGTGACAAAATCCTTCGTAGCGTTATCGGAACGATTTCCCGAGGAATCCCACGCGGTGATCGTAATCGTATACTTGGACTCCGCCTTGAGTCCATCGACAATCAGGCGGAACATGTTGGAATCCGGCTCATCCTCATTGTACCCCTTACCATCCTTGACCATGATTCGCAGATAGTTCTTCACTCTGTCGCCATGCGAGGTGGTATCGACCCACATCGAATCATTGTTGCGATAAAGCTGATGGTGACGCTTATAGATACTCGTTCCCGTAGAGTCCGTTCCATCGGGCGAAATCACCTTCACCGACAGCTCGCGGATGTCCTCGTCCTTGTCCTGAGTGTAAATTTCGATGTTATAACCGACAATCGGCCCCGAGAGTTCACCCGGCTTATAGTAATCCGTCTGGTCCGTCGAGCGGGTCCACTGCATTAGATATCCAGTCGTCCACACGGAATCCTCATAGTTGACCAGGGACGGCTTCAAATCGTCACCGAAATGCAGATAGATACGCTGAACCGTTCCTGGCCTTCCACTGGAATAGTCACAGTAGATGGCAATCAGCAAGCTGTCGCGCACTTTCGTATAGTCCTGGATATAGGACGTCAGGTCAATCGTATCAAAAAGCGCCTCGGTCCCTTCGGCATACTCGAAACTGTCCGTCGCCTCTTCCAGATCACCATCACTGACTGCTTTTGCCGTGTCCCCTACGACAAGCGAATCCACCCAGAGGTAAATCCGTTCGAGATGATCCGTATCAATCGGATAGCGGAAACGCACCATAAAGCAATAGGCTCCGCTATCCGCACCCTTCGCACACTGGCGCAGTACCGACAGGTCCGAGATTTCTCGGT
>NZ_CALEFV010000280.1 GCF_937877005.1 uncultured Fibrobacter sp.
CCGTTGCCTGGGTTCCGAGGAGTTCATATGCGCTGGATAGAAAATGTGGAACGCTTTGTTTTTGGAGCCGAATGCCTAGGATGCGGGAGCCCTTCGGGGGCCTTGGACCCTTGGCTGTGCCCGGAGTGTGTCAAGGAACTGGAACGCGAATCGACTATAGATGTGGCTCCCGGGCCGGATACCTATAGTTTGTACCCCATGCGGCCCTTGACACGGCGCTTGGTGCATGCGCTCAAGTATAGGGGGATTTCGGGAATGGCGACGTATCTGGTCAAACATTCGGCATCGGTTCGGTGCGGGCTTTTGCGCGAGGAAATGTCCATGTTCCCGAAACCGCTTTACTTTGTTCCTGTTCCGCTCCATAGGGCCAGGTATAGGGAACGCGGCTACAATCAGGCCGAAAAGATTGCCGCGGCGCTTTCGCTTGCTTTGGGCGGTAAAGTCTGCCGTTGGCTGAAGCGAAAGACTTTTGTTGTTTCGCAGACGAAGCTTTCCAAGGAAGAACGGGAGCGCAATGTGGCATTTGCATTTGGCTGCGTGCTAAAAAAGCCTCCTTTATCGGGGACGGTTGTCGTCGTGGACGATGTCTTTACGACGGGGGCGACCACCTCGGCATGCCTGGCGGCTTTCGGACGGGATTTCCCGCTCCCGGTCAAGGTATGCACGCTGCTTTATGACGAGCCCGCCTCGGCAGTTGCCGATTTTGTCGCCGACAACCAGATGGAATGGAAAATCAATTAGATGTGGGATGGGGGAATGGGGAATGCAAAAAAGCTCCCGGACGGGAGCTTGTTCGCGGAGGAAGAGGGACTCGAACCCCCAAGCCTTACGGCGGCGGTTTTCAAGACCGCTGACTTACCAATTAGCCTATTCCTCCAGGGTTTCCCAAGGATAGAAAAATGGAGACAATTCTGTCAAGAGATCCTGTGAATTTGGATGGGATTAGCTACATTTTTGCACATATGATGGAGCAGGACAAAAATCAGGTAATCGAGTCTCAGAAAATTCTGGAACTTTTATTCTCTTACATGCCGAAGATTGCGGCCGAACGTAGGATGGATAACTTGCTCGTCCTGATGGCAGATTTGGGTAGGTCCATTGTTTCGGCGGACCGCTGCTCCCTATGGCTTGTCGACGAGGATAGCGGCGAACTCTGGACGAAGGTCGCTCATGGTGTGAGCGAACTTCGCATTCCGCACAATGCCGGATTTGTTGGCTATTCCGTAAAGACGGGTGAACCGTTGCTGATCGAGGATGCTTACCTCGACCCCAGGTTTGACCGCCGTAGCGACGAAAAGACTCATTATCGCACGACATCCGTAATGACGGTTCCCTTGCTCAATTCCTCGGGAAGTGTCATGGGTGTGTTCCAGGCGATTAACAAGCGTGGCGAAAAGGCTGTATTCTCGCTGCAGGATCTGGAACGCCTGACCCTTACCGCCGTGTATTCCGCAAAGACCGTCGAATCGGCGATGCTGAACACCGAACTAGAAGCGACGCAACGAGAAATTATCCATATCCTCGGTGAAGTTTCCGAATACCGCAGTCAGGAAACCGGCGACCATATCCAGCGCGTGGCGGAAATCTCGTACCAGCTTGCGAAGTTCTACGGACTTTCGGAAGAGGATGCAGCCCAGATTCGTCTTGCAGCCCCTATGCACGATTTGGGAAAGGTGGGTATTCCCGATGCAATCCTGAATAAGCCCGGTCGATTTACGGACGAGGAATACGCCATCATGAAGACGCATTCCGAAATCGGTTACTGCATGCTCCATAATTCCAAGCGTAAGTTGCTTCGCTACGCGGCTGAAATTGCCCGTGCCCATCACGAGCGCTGGGATGGCAGGGGCTATCCTCGTGGAATCGCTGGCGAGGAAATTCCTCTGGCGGGCCGTATATGTGCCGTGGCGGATGTTCTGGACGCCCTGTCTAGCCCGCGCTGCTACAAGAAACCCTGGCCCGAAGAACAGGTGCGTGCAGAGTTTGCCAAGCAGGGCGGTGCGCAGTTCCAGCCGGAGTTGGTCGAAGTGTTGCTGCAGCACTGGGACGAAATTTACGAGCCGTACCGTGTGGCTCAGGCGGCCTATGCCGCGCTGCATCCCGAAAACTAGTCCTTTGTAAA
Source organism: uncultured Fibrobacter sp. (assembly GCF_937877005.1). Lineage (GTDB taxonomy): Bacteria > Fibrobacterota > Fibrobacteria > Fibrobacterales > Fibrobacteraceae > Fibrobacter. Next base: position 2,123 of record NZ_CALEFV010000280.1, read on the forward strand.
GATCTGTAAAAAAAGAAGAAGACCTCGAATTGATCGAGGTCTTTTCGTGGCACCGGTCAGAATTGAACTGACGACACGCGGATTTTCAGTCCGCTGCTCTACCAACTGAGCTACAGCGCCGACTTGGTAGGCCAAATATAGAACTGTTTGTGACGCCTGTCAAGGGTAAATAGAATATTACCGACTTTTTTTCCTTTTTTCTAAATAATCTTCTAAATTTACTAGCGGGTGATTGAATGGTTGGCCGGGAATTGGGATTTTCCTGGTGGCGAATTAATTTAGGTGGCGGTAGTATCCAATGAGAAAAATAGATTGCGTAGCGGCTCTTGGTTGTTTTGCGCTATTGTTGACAGGAGTCGTTGCTTGTTCTGACGATTCTACTTCTTCTCGTGAAGATGAACCTTCTATTCGTATAGATACGACCATGGTCATTGATACCGTTACCGGTGATACGACCTATAGATTCGATACGACGCATTCAAAAATAGATACGATTTTGACGATTGATACCATTACGGGAGATACCATCCGTAAGATTGATACTGTGTACGTGCCTGCCGATACGACGGTTCACTGGGTCGGCAATTCCGCTTTAGTCATTACCGAAATTTCCCCAGTCAATTTGGACTGGCTTGACGAAAATGGCGACGATCCGGGTTGGGTCGAAATTTACAATGCCGGTAACGAACCCGCGAACCTCAAGGGCTATTCTCTGGTTGAAAATCGTGGCGAATCCCGCAAGTGGGTCTTTGGTGACGAATTGATTGCAGCGAAGTCTTTCCGTATCGTGTTCTGCGACAAGAAGAACATTCCGACCGTGACAGCTCAGGATGGCAACGGAATGCATGCCCGTACGCATACGAACTGGAAACTGGAAAAGTCCGGCGGAACCATCTACCTGATCGACCCTTTCTACGGAATTCGCGACTCGGTCAACTATCCTGAACTGCAGCCTGGGATTAGCTGGGGAATCGTGGATGGCGGTGACTGGAAGTTCTTTGCCGAAGCGACTCCGGAACAGCCGAACAATATCAAGACGGCTTACGATGGAATGGCCCCGACCTTCTCCTTTACGGGATCTCAGGGCGGATTCTATTCGAACGAGGTGGTGCTGAATCCGCCGTCGGTCAGTGACGGCATGAAAGTGCGTTGCACGCAGGATGGCTCGGTGCCTACAGAAAATTCTCCTGAATTCAATTCGACGATTACGATCACCGAGAATACCGTTTTGCGTTGCGCTGCCTACAAGAACGGTCTTCTGACCAAGGACGTGGTGACGAACACCTACTTCATCGGTGAAAATGTGAACATGCCCGTGGTGTCCGTGAGTGTTGACCCGAGTTTCTTCGTTAAGTACTACAAGAAGACGAACGGTGGTACTCCCGATATGGATCATGACCAGATGTATGCTCCTAACGAATCCTATCCGAACGATTCTGGTGAACTTCCGGTTCATGTGGAATACTTTGCGGATGGTTCGAAGAGCAAGGAAAAGGCATTTGAAATCGATGCGGGCATTTCCCTGATGGGTGGCTGGAGCCGAATGGAATGCAAGAAGTCCGTCGCGATCGTGATGCGCGAGGAATACCAGGATGGCTGGCTGCACTATCCGCTGTTTGAAACCCGCAAGGGCGTAAATGACAAGTATAAGGCCTTCAACCTGCGTAATAACGGTAACCGTTTCGTGAGTGACTACTTTGCCGATGCGCTTGGTGGTGCCATTCTCGAAGGTAGCAGCGTTGACTATCAGCGCAGCCGTCAGGTGGTGGTATTCTACAATGGCGAATATCGCGGCATTCATGACATGCGTGAACGCTACAACAAGAACTATGTCGAAACGAATTACGGTATTGACGCCTCGTCGGTCACGTTCCTCAAGCACCTGTCGAAGGAAGTTACCGCAAGCAACGGTACTCCTGACGAATACATTGCGATGCTGGAATATGTCGCCGCGAATGACTTTAGCAGTGCAAATAACGAAGCCTATGCTTATGTGAAGTCGATTATGGATGTCGGTAACTTTGCAGACTACATGGCTGCCGAAATGTATATCCATAATGGCGACTGGCCGAACAACAACGTTCGTGTCTGGAAGTCGCCCGATACCCGCTGGAAGTTCATGATCTACGATTTGGACCATGGCTTTGACTGGGACTGGGGCGTAGATGGCTTTAGTCATAGCACGAACATGTTCAAGTGGGTCGAACAGGGTGGTCGCGCCACCGGAAGCTGCTATACGAGTAATGACAAGGCGTTTACCGGCGGAAAGGAACATTGCTTCCATGTGCTCTATGCTCGTCTGATCAAGAACCCGGATTTCCGTCGTCTGTTTATCAACCGTTCCGCTGTCATGCTGCAGAACTACTTGAATGCCAACGTGGTTGAGAAGGTCCGCGCAGAAATGGCTAAGTCTATCGATGCGACCGAAGCGGAAAGGGACTTGGAAAAGAATGGACAGAAGGAACGTGGCTACGGTTCGTTCTCTGTCTCGAATTCGGGACTTACGACATGGGCTCAGGATCGCGATACCGAAATCCTGCAACAGTACAAGAGCGAATTTGGTCTCGGCGAAATGGCCAAGGTGACGATCTCGTCTTCTGGAAATGGTGCCGTTTTGATGGAAGACATGAAGCTTCCGGGAACGACGACCACTTCGACAAACTACTCGGGCAACTTCTTTGCCGGTGTCCAGATGGAATTGACGGCGGTGCCCGCTGCGGGTGCCATGCTTGACAGTTGGAGCGGCTGTACTCCGGTGGAAGGCACTCCGACCAAATGCATAGCGACGATTTCGGGTGACATGTCGATTTCGGCAAAGTTTAAGTAGTCTAGACTCTCTAATCTCAAGAAGATCTTTGCAAGGAGCGGCAGGCTTATCGCCACGCTCCTTTTTCTATATTTGCCACCATGAAAAGCCCCGTGCGCAAGATGTTCGACGAGATTGCAAATCGCTATGATTTCTTGAATCATGCGTTGAGCTGCTTTCAGGATATCCTGTGGCGTCGCAGTTGTTGTCGTGAACTGAAACGGATGCGCCCGGGCAAACGCCTGCTGGACCTTTGCGGTGGAACGGGCGATTTTGCGGTGACCTATGAAAAGTTCAACGGTGTGCAGGATGTCGCCGTTCTGGGAGACTTTTCGTATGGAATGCTGCGTGGTGCTGCTGGCAAGAAAACCTCTGCAAGGCCAGTCCAGCTCGATGCGATGAAGATGCCCTTCGGGGATGCGTCCTTTGATGTCGTCTTGAATGGTTTTGGAATGCGCAACCTTCCCGATGCGGAAGCGGGACTCAGGGAATCGGCGAGGGTTCTTTGCGAAGGGGGGTACCTTCAGGTTCTCGAATTTTTCTCGCCGCGCAATGCCTTCAACAAGTTTTTCTACAGGAGGCTTGCGCCTCTGTTCATTCCGGTGCTGGGCGCCTTTTTCAGTAAGCGCGATGCGTATGAGTACCTGGTGAATTCCATTCTGCGCTTTTTGCCGGTCAACGAGTTTGTCGCTCTGGCGGAGTCGAATGGTTTCGAGCTTGTCCATGTGAAACCCTGCTTCTGGGGCGTTGCCTACCGTGTGCTGCTAAGGAGGCGGGCGTAATGCGGTTTATCCTTGGGGTAACGGGTGCAAGCGGCGCCATTTATGCAACGCGTACGGCAATGCATCTGAAGCGGCTGGGGCACCGGGTGACTGCACTGGTAACGCCTACGGGGCGCGATGTCGTTGCCTACGAGCAACAGGATTCGCTTTTTGGCTTTGTCGATGACATGCCCGACATGAATGATTTCTTTGCGGAGTGTGCAAGCGGAAGTTCCGAATATGCGGGTATGGCCGTGGTGCCGTGCTCCATGGGGACGCTGGGACGCATTGCCGCGGGAACGGCAGACAACTTGCTGGTTCGCGCTGCGGACGTGAGTCTCAAGGAACGCCGTCCGCTAGTGATTGTGCCCAGGGAGATGCCGTACAACCTGATCCATATTGAGAATATGGAACGGGTGACCCGTGCCGGTGCCGTGGTGATTCCGGCTTCGCCACAGTTCTATAGCAGACCCGCGACAATCGAGGAGGCGGTGGATACGGTCGTCTCCAAGATCCTGAAGCATCTGGGAGCGTTCCCGGGCCGGGGCGATATTGTCGAACCGTGGGAGGGGCCGCGATGCTAAGGAAAATTCTTGAATTCGGGCACATGGTGCGCTTCAGCCATTCGCTGTTCGCGATGCCTTTCGCAATCGGTTCCATGTGGGTTGCGGCAAACGGTTTCCGCGGCATGTCTGCCGCGGAGGCGGTCAAGATCGTCGCACTGATCGTGGGTTGCATGGTGACCGCCCGCAACAGCGCGATGAGCTTCAACCGCATTGCCGATGCCGATATCGATGCCAAGAACCCGCGCACCGCGAAGCGTCACCTGCCTGCGGGGCGCCTGAGCAGGGCATCGGTAATCGCTTTCCTTGCCGTGAACGGAGTCCTGTTCGTGACCTTTGCCGCGCTGTTGCAACCGCTTGCCGGGCTGCTCGCTCTGCCGGTGTGGCTGCTTCTTCTGTCCTATTCGTACTGGAAGCGTTTCAGCTGGCTTTGTCACTGGTTCCTGGGCTTTGCAATTGGCATGAGCCCGCTCGGTGCCTGGATAGCCATTCGCGGCGAGTTTGCCGTGTTCCCGATTTTCCTGCTTGTCATTTTGATGCTCTGGATGGGCGGCTTTGACATCATCTATGCGACTCAGGACGAGGAAATCGACCGCGCCATGGGACTCCATTCGGTGCCCGCCCGTTTTGGCCGTAAGCGAGCCCTGCAGATTGCTTTCTGGAGCCATGTCGCGATGCTTGCATTGTGCGTGGCGTTTGGCATGTTCTGGGGAATGGGCGCTGCCTGGTGGGTGGTAACCGGCTTGATGACTGTCGCCATTCTTTATATTCACCTGTTCCGTAAATCCGACGATCTTGACGCCATGAACCGCGATTTTTTCTTGGCGAATGTCGCTATCAGCGTTCTTGTGATGGTCGGACTCATCGTGTGGATTTGCATGGGAGGTAACGTCGATGCCCTTTACTAACGGACCTTTCAAGAAACCGTTTACAATCGAAGAAAAAATTCGCATGTTCGAACGCATGGGGGCCACTGCCGCCGTGATTGCTCTCGTGCTCATTATGCTGATAGAATCGGGCTATGCAGGCGAATACAAGAACCTCGCCGACATGGGCCTCACCGCGATGATCGTGGTGCTTGCTGTTTCGCTTGTGGGAAGCTTGTTTTACAAGACAAGAAAAAAGTGATGCGCAGGCCGCTTCGTTAGAAATCGCGGCAATCTCCATTTAAATTTCTAGATCTGCGGAATAGACGGTTTCTATAGATCCGTCGTCGCATTGAAAAAGCAGGCTTCCGTCGCTATTCATGTCCAGGATGCATCCGGTCTTCTTGACTGATCCTTCGCCGCTGTCGCGGTTCTGGTCGGTGCAATGGTTATTGACGATAATTGTTCCGCGGGCACCGATAAACTGGTCCATGCGTTTCCATGCGGCAACCCAGGGTGAAATGCCGAAGGCGCGGAACTGCCCTACGGCTCGTTCCAGGTTCCCGACAAGGACCTGCAACAGTTTTTCGCGGTTGATGTTCTGGCCGCAGATGTCCTTGAGTGTCGTGATATCGCGGCCGAGATGGGCGTAGTCGGAGGGATTGCTATTCACGTTAATCCCAATGCCCATGCAAATGTATTTTGGATAAATTAATTCTGCAAGGATTCCGCAAAACTTATGCTTGCCGCAAAGGACATCGTTCGGCCATTTGACGGTAACCTTGCCGATATCCCGGTTGCCGAACCCCTGCGCATTTGCGTCGTCCTGAATTTGCCTGAAAGTCTCGGCGAAAGTGAGCGCTGCGACCTGTGTGAGCTGCGGGGCGCTATTCAACGGAATCCCGTCAAGCGGAATCAAAATGTTGAAGTAGAGATTGAGTCCGGCGGGGGAAACCCAGGTGCGATTGTGACGGCCCCTTCCGGCAGTTTGCCTGTCGGCGACAAATAGCGTGCCTGCCTGGATTTCTTTGGCTACGGCACGTTGCTTCATCAGGGAATGCGTGCTTTCGAGGCTCTCAAAGAGGATGGCGGGGGCGCCTGCAAAACCGGTCAGTTTCCAAGCGCTGAAATTTCTTTCGTGGCTGAACACGGCTACTCGTCTTTTTTCTGGTCTTCGATCATCTTCAGGGCTTCTTCGGGGAAAATGGCGAAATATTCCTTCTTCTTGTCTTCGAAGAGCTGCAGTAGCCTTTCCTGTTCGAACTGTTCGCGGTCAATGTTCTGCATGAAGAATTCGTCGCGGGCGAAGTCGCGGGTGGTCATCATCTTCTTGATGTCTTCGGACAGGTCAACATCGTCCCAGAGAATGTAGTAGGAACCGATCAGGCCGTCGGCGAAAATGTCCACGTTCAGGGTAACGGCGTTACTCTTGGTTGAATCGACCAGTTCTACTTTCGTGTCGCGTTTTTCGGGACGGAACACGTCGACATCGTTGACGGGTTTTTCGATATCTTGCGCCCAGCTGCAGAGTGCAGCTATGCCAAGAAAAAGAACAACCTTATGCACAATAGTCGATGTCATATCCATAATATACAATGAAAAAGTGGAAAAGAAAAGGTCGTTTCGGAAAACCGTGACTAAATCGCGCCCTAGAAAGCACCTTGTGCCCCAAAAGCTAGATGGCGAGGGGCATCCAGGGCTTTACCTCGTTGACGGATTCGAGCTTTCCTTGCAACTTGCGGCGGATGGCGGCTGCTGCAATCATGGCTCCGTTGTCTGTACTCAGGCTGCGTTCGGGAATGCAGAACATAATGCCGTGCTTGTCGCAGTAATCCTGCAGGCGGGTTCTTAGCCAGGCGTTCGCGCTGACGCCCCCTCCGACGACAAGCGTCTTCATGCGGGTCTTCTTGAGGGCTGTAATGGTCTTGGTCACGAGGCTGTCGACAATAGCGTCTTCGAGCGAGGCACAGATGTCGCCGATGTTCTTTTGTATAAAGTCGGCGTCGTGTGTTTCGGTGTAGCGGAGCACTGCCGTCTTGAGGCCGCTAAAGGAAAATTCGCAGTTGTCATGGACATGGAGTGCACGCGGAAAGTCGACAAACTTGCGGTTTCCGTCTTTTCCGAGCCTGCTGATGGTCGCTCCCGCCGGATACTTGAGTCCGAGAAGCTTTCCGCACTTGTCAAAGGCTTCACCGGCTGCATCGTCACGAGTGCGCCCGATGCTTGTGTACTTGAAACCGGGTTCTTCTAGCACGAGTTCCGTGTGCCCGCCAGAAACAGTGAGGGTCAAGAAAGGAGGCTCGATTTCGGGATGGGTGAGCCATGCAGCGGCAAGATGCCCTTCCAGATGGTTCATGCCGTAGGCGGGTATTTGCAGGTCGCGTGCAAGGCCCTTGGCAAAGCTCGCTCCTACAAGGAGCGGTCCCATGAGCCCGGGGCCCGTGGTGTATGCGATGGCATCGATATCCTTGAGCTCGATTCCCGCTTCCTTGACAGCCGCCTCTGCAATGGGGGATATCTTCTGTAGGTGGGCGCGTGCAGCGATTTCCGGGACGACTCCTCCATAGAGGGCGTGCTCGTCTATCTGGCTGTAGAGCGGGTTCGAGAGAACTTTTACCGGATCGTCCTGCAAAATGGCGCAGGCGGTTTCGTCGCAGCTGGATTCAATTCCGAGCCAGATCATGGCGTGACCTCTCCTAGAGAATCGGCCGCGGCCGGAGCCTGGGCTTCTTTCTTCTTCAAATAGACTTTTTCGGGTTTCAGCTGGATTGCCTTGATTGACATTTCCCGGTTGATGTGGGCCGGAAGCGAAAGTTTGACGGTCGGGGCGAGGCTGTCGGCGTCTTCGATGGCAAAACGGTTGAATTCCATCAGCAACTCGATGTTGCTTGCCGAGATGGTGTCAAGCGCCTGCTTACCACCGGTGATTTCAACGGATAGGGTGTTCGGAACGAGCGAGTAGGTTTCCTTGTCAAAGAAGCCGATGAGGTTAACCGGAATTTTCTCGAACGTACGGGTGTTCATCTTCTGGATGTTCACGGAAATGCTGGTTGACGAATCGCTGGGGGTTACGAACGACGGAAGCGACGAAAAGTCCAACGGTATGGTGAATGTCTGGCTTTCGCGCAGCGTGTCGTAGGAAAGGGAATCTGTCGGAATGTCGATAATGCGCGTGAGAGCGTTCCTTGCTCCAGATACGATGACTTCGTCGGGGGTGAGTACGGGCTCGTCGGCGAGGAGGTAACCCTGAGCCGCACTGAAGGTGATGAAGGACTTGATAGGAATGTTTCTCGTGATGCGCGTATCGATGTCGAGATCGACGAATAGAAGCTGGTTTTCGGGTTCAACGAATCGGATGTCAGGGAATCCGGGAGCCACGAAGTTCTTGCCGTCTAGATGAATGCGGGTCGATCCCAGTTCGGCTTGCTGCAGGTCGACAACCATGGCGACGGAGTTCTGTTTTGGGTCTCGCATCAGTTGCTGTAGACGGATCAAGTCCCATGATTTTCCTTCGACGGTGATGTGCAAGGTATGCGGAGGCTTGGAGGCGATGGCCAGCGTTTCGGGAATCTTCACGAAATTCAGCGGAACATCCATGGAAAGCTGGAAGTCCTTTTGCGAAATGACCAAGAACCAGAGCGCGATGCCGAAAATAACAGCCGTTATCTTTAATACGATATTTCCCATAAGCGTCTCGAAAAGAGTCCTCTAAAATTTAGTTATAATTTAGCTCGTGCTCGGACAACTTGGTTATTTAATATCGGAATCTTTCCGCGGAATGAAACAGCACCGCACGGTTATCCTTCCGTCGCTGGTGACCATTTTTCTTTGTTCTTTACTCCTCTCGGCGTCGGTGGTTGCTTTTGGCGGTGGAATGCGGATCCTGACGCTCGAAAAGAACCTGTACGCCGTCGAGGCTTTCTTGCCGGATGGTGTCGGCGAGGACTCCATCAAGGTCATTCAGAATCGCCTGAGGCATATGAAGCTTGTGAATTCAGTCTCCTTTGTCAGTGCCGATTCCGCTTTGGCCGATTTCCGTAGGCATTTTTCGGGCGAAATGCTTGACCTTGTCGAAGGGAACCCGATTCCTCCATTTTTCAGGGTGACCCTGGATGAAACCGAAAAGAATCCGGCCGCATTGTCGGAACTGAAAAATGCGCTGATTCGAGAGGAGTTCTTTGAAGAAGTTCAGGCTCCTGTGGAATGGGTCGAAAAAATTGCGGCCTGGAAATTCCGCATGCTTTTCTGGCCAGCCTGCATTAGCGTCCTGCTGCTCTTTACGCTGTCGCTCATCATTTGCAATTCGGTGCGGCTCTCGCTTCTTTCGCGAAGGCTCCTTGTCGAAAACATGAAATATGCCGGAGGCAGCCATTTCTTTATCGAGTTTCCGTTTGTCCTGCAGGGAGTCATTCAGGGAGTGGTCGGCTCGGGGCTTGCCGTGTTGCTGCTGCTTATGGTCATTCGTTCCGTGGCGGGGGCGTTCCCCATTATAGCGGCTAACCTGGACGGCCTTGGATTGGCACTGTTCCTGGTGACGCTGCTTGTGACGGTAATCTCTGGATACTTTAGCTTCCGCACGGTCCGCGGATTCCTTTCTGTGACGCGGAGCGAACAGGAATAGCGCATGCGTCTAACGGTTCTTCTGTTCTGCCTGTTGCTCAGTTTCGGAGTCTCCGAATCCTATGCCAAGGCACCTGCTAAAAAGGCGGCGAAGACATCCTCGAAGTCCGTCACGAAGTCTGTGACGCGCAAGACGGATGCGCAGATTAGCGAACAGAAGAATGCCTTGAAAAAGTTGGAGTCCGACCTTGCCAAGAAACGTCAGGAGCTGGCGTTGCTCGAAACCGAAGAAAAGGGCGTGCTAAACACGATTTCCATCCTTGACCAGAATCTAAACCAGACCCGTACCTACATCTCGGAACTTTCCAGGAGCGAGGTAATGCTGGAAAGCGCCATCGTGCAACTTTCGGCCGATATCGATTCGCTCGACCGTCGAATCGAGGTGCGCAAGATGGCTATGAAAAAACGTATCCGAAGCTTGTACGTAAACGGCCGGAACAGCGAGGCGCGCGCGCTGTATAGCCTGTTGACTCAGGAAGGAAACCCCGACCGCCAGGTCTACTGGGTTCACCATATCTTGAACCAGGACCGGCAGGAAGTCGAGATGCTGCAACAGCTGGTGCAGGAACGCGACGAAAAGAAACAACAGGAAACCGCACACCTTTCGGACTTGAAACAGCTGCGTACCAAGAAGGCTGCCGAAGAAAAGGGACTCGTGTCGCAGATGAATGGTCAGGAAAAGATGCTCATGAACTTGAAACACGACCAGAACATGCAGCGTCGCGCCCTGAAGGAATTTGAACAGAACCAGAAGACGATGCTTGCCTTGATCAAGAAACTGGAAGAGCGCCGCAAGAAAGAAATCGAACAGGCGAAGAAGGAAGAGGCTGCACGCAAGGCCCGGGAGAAAGCCGAAAAGGCGAAGAAGGGCAAGAAGAAGGAGACGAAGGAAGTCTCGAAGCCGAAGGTGACCGTGGCGGAGTCCGTCAAGGGCCCGAAGTGCATGCCGCTGAAGGGCGAAATCATCAGCAACTATGGCTTGCAGGAACATCCGGTGCTGCATATCATGACGCGTAACCTTGGCGTCGAAATACGCGGAAAGCGTGGCGGTGCCGTAAAGGCTGCTGCAGCCGGAACGGTGGTGATGGTTGCCGAAATCGATGGCCGTGGCCCCTCGGTGATCATCGAACATGCGGGTGGAACCTATTCTGTGTACGGGCACCTTGCCGCAATCCGCGTTCAGGAAGGCAAAGAGGTGCGAAATTGTGAAGAAATTGGCGAAGTGGGCGATGTGGCTTCGCTAAATGGAATTAAATTGTATTTCCAAGTGAGCGAGGGAACGCAGACAGTGGATCCTTTGCAGTGGTTGAACCAGAAATGATTGAATATACTTTGAAAGGCCCCTTGTCGCAGGAACGTGCCCGCATCCGATTAATGTCGGCCCTCCGCGAGAATCGTTTTCCGCAAGCGATTCTGATTGACGGTCCTGCGGGTATCGGCAAGAAGGCGCTCGCCATGGAAATCATGAAAGCGCTTCAGTGTTCCGACGAGGTGTCGCGCCCCTGTGGCCATTGTTTCGGTTGCCGCATGGCGACGGACAGCGGTGCGACCGAAAACTGGGTCATTCCGCTGGAATCGGAAGAGGCTCGCACTCGCAGCGCCGAAGATGTTTCGGCGGGTAGCAAGGCCAAGACCATCGAAGATATCAAGAAAACCTATATCGACGATATTCAGAAGAACCCCTACCGAGTCGACATTTTTTCGGCGGCGGCCTTCATCTCGGTGAATCTAATCCGTTCCATGACGTCCGGCTTTGCCATGAAGGGCGACCGTGTCCGTACGGTAATCATTGCCGAGGCGGATCGCATGAACGAATCCGCGGCGAATGCGTTCTTGAAGACCTTGGAAGAGGTTCCGCCGAACACCTACTTTATCTTGACCACGTCCTCGCGCGAAAAGATGTTGCAGACGATCCGCTCGCGCTGCCTCGCACTGCACCTGTTGCCGCTGACCGATGCAGAAGTCCGCAAGGAAGTTCTCAGGGTGGCGGGCGAAGACTTTGACGAAGGCTCCCTGACAGACGATATTGTCGGACTTGCCGTCGGCGCTCCTGGCAAGGCTCTCTATTATGCCGAGCATGGCACCGGCTGGTGCAACCTGGCGGTGGACTTCGTGCAGAAATCGCTCCGCTCCGAGTATACCGACTTGTTCATGGAACTTAAGGAGTCGTCCCTTGACGATGCCTACGAGGCGAACCGTTTCTTGGAAGTGCTTTCCTTTTTAATGGCGGACTTGCTGCGGGAACAGGCGGGGGCTCCCTTGCGTTTGCCGAAAACGACCCGTGACGTGGGAATAGAGAATTTCCCGCGCATCGATGCGACTGCCCTTGAACTTTCACTGGTGGCCGTTCAGGAAACCATGTCGCGCATCGAGTCCCGTCGAATTATCCCGTCGATGTGCCTGCAGAATTTGGCGCTAAAGCTTTTCGAGGGTTACAAGTAACCATGGACGCAACGAGAATGGACAAGTCCGGATGCAGTGACGAACAGCTGGCTTCGTCGATGGCGCAGAACCTGCGCATTCCGCATGTGGTTGCACGCTTTCTCGTGTCGCGCGGTATCCGTACCATATCGGATGCACACCGCATGCTGTGCGGCAATTCCGACGACGTGCATGATCCGTTCTTGATGAAGGGCATGACCGAGGCGGTTGATTGGCTCCTGGATATTCGCGAAAGGGGCGAAAAGATTTTTGTATTTGGCGACTACGATCTCGACGGCATGACTGCAGTGACGCTCATGACGCGAGCTCTCGCCGAGCTCGGGATAGAAAGCGACTGGCGTCTCCCGAATCGCTTTGGTGACGGTTACGGACTGTCCTCTTCGGCTGTCGAGGAATTGCACGAGGCGGGAGCCCGCTACGTGATTACCGTCGATACGGGGATTACGGCGAATGCGGAAATTGCCCTCGCCAGGGAATATGGTATTTCGGTGCTCGTCATTGATCACCACCAGCCTTCGGGCGATGGACTTCCCGTATGCGATGTCCTGCTGGATCCGCACCAGGAAGGCGATACTTATCCCAATCCGGAACTTTGCGGAGTGGGGGTCTCCTACAAGTTTATATGCGCGCTCTATTCGCGCCTTTCGATGCCCGAGCCGACCAAGTTCCTTGACCTGGTGGCGCTCGGAACCCTTGCCGACTTGGTGCAGATGACTCCGGAAAATCGCGCGTTTACCAAGGCGGGGCTCAAGTCGATCGAATGCAGCTGCTGGCCCGGCCTTCAGGAAATGTATAGTGACCTCATGAAGCGTCACGGCAGCGTGGGCGGAATCGATGTCATGTACAAGTTCGCTCCGCTCCTCAACGCGCCCGGCCGCATGGAGCGTCCCGATCCCGCCCTCAAGCTATTGCTGAGCCCGAACATGGCGACGGCAAACGCGTTGATGGCCGAACTGCGCGAATGGAACAGCAAGCGCAAGCAGAAAGAAGCCGAAATCACCGATATGGCCATGGAGCAGGTCAAGGCCATGTACGGGGACACGCTGCCGACGGTTCTCGTCGTTGCGGGGGAGAAGTGGCACGTGGGTGTCATTGGAATCGTTGCCGCGAAGCTTGCCCAGGAATTTCATCGCCCTGCCGCCGTCCTATCCGTGGATGACGGCATGGCCCATGCGAGTGCGCGAGCGGTTCCCGGTTTTAACTGGCACAAGGCCCTGTTCGAATCCCGCGACCTCTTTGACCGCTGGGGAGGGCACGCCAATGCGGCGGGCTTCTCGCTTCCGGCCGACAAGGTGGACGAACTGCGTCGCCGCCTTGAGGAATCTGCGGCAAACCAGAACTATACGGGGGGCGAGGAACTCCCTCAGGCAGAATCCTGTCCCTACGACATTTGCGTATCGCTTAACGAGCTCGTGGTCGAGGCGGGGCAGTATATGCCCGTCGGAAGGTCTACTGGCCGCAACATGGTCTCGGTGCTCGACTTTATCGATCTGCTGGAACCCTTCAGCGGCAATTTCCCGTATCCCTCCTTCCGTGCCGATAACGTGACCATTCACCGCGTGCGCGAAATTCGCGGCGGTCATCTGCAAATGGAAATATCCCAGGCGGGCAGCCGTCCCTATGCCGCTATCGGCTTCGGACTGCGCAAGTGCAAGAGCCTGCTCAATGGGAACAAGCCCGTCTCCATCGTCTTTGAACCGACCTGGAATTATTTTAACGACAAGAAGTCCCTGCAGCTGTGCGTAAAGTCCATTGAACCCTGCCAGGAAGCACTTCCCGAAAAAAATTGACGGTCGACGATGCGCGAATTACCCATCATTTTCCTGATTCTCGTCTTTGCCGGACTGCTTTTCTCCCTATCGCTGGTGCCGACGAATCATCAGGTCGCGTCGATCGTGCCTGTCCCGGAACCGGTTGCGCAGAAGGGATTCACGGGGCGAGTTGTCATGCCTTCGCTCGACGACCTCTATGTCCTTGAAAATACTGCCGGCCGCGATCTTGTCCAGTTTGAAAGGTTCTTGCAGGGCCGCGCCGCAGGCCTCCACTATGCCGCGGCATCCCATTTTAAAAAATCTCGTGCCAAGGTCAAGAGCTCTCCGCGCGATGTGCTGCTGGGCCTCAAGCTCACGCTAGATTCGCTGGGACATTTTACTCCCGAAATTCTTTTCAGCAACACCGAAGACGAAAATTTTAAAGGCCTGGTGCTTTCGCAAGTCCAGACCTATTGGCGTTATCCGCGCAGTACGCAGGGCCGTTTTGTCGTGTGGGTTCCCATCGCCTGGAAGGACCGCTAAATATCATGCCGGATGTGTTCCGGTATCGTCCTTCCTATTGGGTTAAGGGCTTACTTGTTCTTTAGAATGGCGAGCAGCTGTTCGGTGCGCTTCTCGATCAGAATGAAAGCTTCGAACATGCGGGCTTCGCGCCACTTGACCAGGTACTTGGCGCGCCACTCGTCGGCCACTTCCTCGGGGTCTTCGTGGTGGGACTCGTTACGGTACCATTCTTCTTTCTTGATTTCCCTGATCATGTCGCCCATTTCGGCGGCAGGCTGCAGGGAACCCTTGCAGAGCAGAAGGGCGCGCAGGTTGTCGAGCAAGATTTCGTCCGTCGGATTTTCGGAGTCGTCGCGGGCACAGTCCCAAATTTCGCCACGGTGACGTTCCGTCCAGCCCATCAGGTGTTTTTCGGTCTTTTCAAGTTCGCCCCTGGCAAGCTTGTCTTCGACGGCTTCGCGCGGGTAATAGATGCTGTTCGGATAGAATTCGATCATAGGGACTCCGAGTTAAAGCCTTTAATGCCCGGGGCGGGACTTGAACCCGCACGAGGTTGCCCCCAAGGGATTTTAAGTCCCCAGTGTCTACCATTCCACCACCCGGGCTCGGGCGTGGCCAAAATATAGAAAAAGTCGGCAGTCGACAGTAGACGGTGGTCGAAACAATCTAAATATGAATGTATTTTGCTGTTGTTTGCTACATTAATGGTATGAGATTTTTTGTAATTCTAGTTGCTATTTGTATCGCCCCCCTTTTCGCCTACGATGGCGACATGGATACCTACCACGAATTCAAGGAAGACCTTTCGCTCGCCCGCGACGGTTATATCGCGTGCCTGAACATGGCCATGGAATCGGCCAACGAAAGCACCGAAGGTTCGCTAGAAGGTTGGTTCGACCTTCGCAGTAAGGGTGGCGCCCGCTCCTGGATGCAGCTCGATTTCGAGGCCCCGGACTTCAAGTTCCTCAAGATGGAAGAAATGCCTTACGGCTTCAAGCTCAAGGGTTCGCATGGCGCCTACAAAATCGACGTAGAAATCCGTGTGGTCACCCGTGACACCGACATCTTCTACGATGTCAAGTACAACAAGGCGAGCAACGCCGCCGGCAAGGAAATTTTCGGTGAAGTCTTCCGCAACGACCGCGTCGTCTTTTACGACGAAAGTACGCCCTGCAAGCGCAAGGCCGTCACCTGCATCAACGAATACTCCCGTGGCACTTTAGGGAAATAAAAAAAGGAACCTTTTCAGGTTCCATTTTTAATTTTGTCTGATGTTAATCATCAATTATTTGATGATTAACATACTATCATCCCACGCTTCGTGCTTTTCGAGGCCGAGGAGGTTCGCGGTCGTTGCAGCGATGTTCGACAGACCCCAGTCGCCTTCCTTGAGGCCGAGCTTGCCGCCGGTTACGTTATCGTAAAGGATGCAAGGAACCTTGTTCAAGGTGTGGCTGGTCTTTGCCTTGAAGGTACCGTCCTTGTTGACCTTCGGCATGCCGGTCTTCTTGTCGATTTCGTACATTTCGTCGGCGTTACCGTGGTCAGCCGTGATGATGGCGACACCACCGAGGGCGTCAATCACCGGGAGCAAGCGGGCGAGGCCGATATCCACAGCTTCGATAGCCATCGTAGCGGCGCGGAAGGAGCCCGTGTGGCCCACCATGTCGCCGTTCGGGAAGTTGCAGCGGAGCGTCTGGTACTTGCCGCTCTTCAAGGCTTCGATCATGGCGTCGGTGATTTCGGCAGCCTTCATCCACGGGCGCTGTTCGAACGGAACAACGTCAGATTCGATTTCCAGGTAGGTTTCGCCGTCGAACTTGCTGGAACGGTTACCATTCCAGAAGTAGGTCACGTGGCCGTACTTCTGCGTTTCGGAGCAGGCGAACTGCTTGACGCCCGTTTCAGCGAGCCATTCGCCGCTGGTTTCCTTGATGGCCGGAGGCGGAACGAGGAAGCGGTTCGGGAGTTTGAGGTCGCCGTCGTACTGGAGCATGCCGGCGTAGCACACATGCGGGAAGCGTTTGCGGTCAAATTCGTTGAAGGATTCTTCTTCGAAGGCGCGGGTGATTTCGATGGCGCGGTCGCCACGGAAGTTGAAGAACACCACGGAGTCGCCGTCGTTGATGGTGCCGACCGGAGCGCCGTCCTTTGCAATCACGAACGGGGGCAGGTCCTGGTCAATAGCCTTGGTTTCGCCACGGAGGGTTTCGATAGCCTGCGTAGCGTTGTCGAAGTAGCGGCCTTCGCCCAGCACGTGGGTCTTCCAGCCGAGTTCCACCATTTTCCAGTTAGCGTTGTAACGGTCCATGGTAATCTGCATACGGCCACCGCCGCTAGCAATGCAGACGTCGAATTCCGGGCTGCGGAGTTCGTCGAGGAACTTTTCGAACGGGCCAACGTAATCGAGGGCGGATGTTTCCGGAACGTCACGACCGTCGAGGAGAATGTGCACGCGGACCTTCTTCAGGCCTTCCTTCTTGGCCTGGGCAACCATGGCCTTCAGGTGAGAAATGTTGGAGTGGACGTTGCCGTCGCTGAAGAGGCCGATGAAGTGGAGCACGGAACCGTGGTCACGCACGTTGGAGGCGATTTCCTTCCAGGCGTCGCGGCCGAAGATGTCGCCGGAGACGATTGCGTCCTGCACGAGGGCGGCACCCTGGTTGTACACCTGGCCGGCACCGATGGCGTTGTGGCCCACTTCGGAGTTACCCATGTCTTCGTTGGTCGGCATACCCACGGCGCGGCCGTGAGCCTTCAAAAGCACGTTCGGGTACATCTTGAAGAGGTTGTCGAGAGTCGGGGTGCGGGCTGCCTTGATGGCGTTGCCTTCGACCTTATCGGTGATACCAAAACCATCCATGACGATGGTTACGATCGGTCCCTTGATGCCGGGGAAATTGGAAAGCTTCTTGAGCATGATTTACTCCATTAAAATGTTTACGGCGCAAATATAGAAAAATCGCTGTTCACAAAAAAAACTCCCCGTATGTACGGGGAGCCTTGAAACCTGGTATAGGTAACTATTACTGAGCCTTGTAAAGCTTGACGGTCAGGTTGTAGTTGCCGTTGTTGCCTTCCTTGTAGCTGCTGATGGCAAAGGCGTAGATTCCGGTGCCGGTTGCTTCGTCACCGCCGGCGGCCTTGGCCACGTAGATCTGGTTGGAGTTCTCGATCATGCCTGCAATGCTCGGACCGGCAATAGGAGCCCTGTACTTGAAGTCGCTGAGGTAGGCGTTGCGGCCACCGTTGACGTCTTCAGGCCACATATCCACTTCGTAGTCGTCGGTGTTGGTAATCGGGGCAAATGTTGCACCGTTGCCACTAGTGACTTCGACTTCGGGGTCGCTGGTGGAGCCGGCCTTGTTGAAGATCACGTCGGCAGTGGCTGCTTCGGCAGCGGCAACGCCGGTGCAAGTGGCAAGGTTCAGGCCCGGCATCATGTCGGTCGAAAGGTCAATCTGGCAGGGAACCATCTGGATTTCCTGCTTGACAGGTTCTTCCGAAGAAGAAGACGGAATTTCCTGGCAGAATTCGAGAGAGTCGCGAGTGAAGGGAATGGTCTGCGTGTTCTCGAAGTCCTTTTCGCCGTCGTTGGCATAGGCGGTCACGATGAGCATGAAGCTGCCGCAGCTGGTGAAGCCCGTGTCGAGCAGGCTGACGGACACGTTTGCAGAAGCCATGGAACCCAGGTCGATACCCTGCTTCGTGGGCGTTACTGTCTTCGCATTGACGTTCACGTTGACGGTTGTCAGGTTGTTGATGTCAGCACCCTTGGCTACCTTGTAAGCCATGTTGGTGAACTGCAGAGCGTCGGAGTGGGCGCTGCTGGTGTCGATTGTGTTCAGCGTAAAGGTTCCGTAGAACTTCATGTTGGTGCCGGACTGACGGGCGCTAACGCCAGAAACGTCAATGGTGGCGTCCTGCTGGGTGGGAACTTCGACCGGTTCGCCGTTTTCGTCGCCGCCGGCAGAGCCGCTAGAGCTGTCATCGCCGCAGGCGATGAGTCCGAAAGCTCCGATTGCGAAAAGGGAACTGGCGAAGAGAGTCTTTGCAAAATTGAATTTCATGATTTATTCCTCATAAAAAGTTTCTTTTCTGTGAAAATACACAAAAAATGTCCATTATGCAAATAAAAAATTGGACATAATTCGTAAAAATGGCGTTTTTTAGGGGCAAAAAAGCGCAAAAAGGCGCGTTTAGGCCTGCATGTCGCGGATAATGTCGCGAAGTCTGGCCGCTTCCTCGAAGTCGAGGCGCGCGGCGGCCTCTTTCATCTGGCGTTCCAGGTCTTCGAGTTTGGAAGACTGATTCTCACCTGAGCGAGGATGACGTGCTGCGGTGGCGCCGACGGCCGCGCTCAGTTTGGCGTTCTCCGCACGCTTGGAGTAGCGGGAACCCTTCTTCTTCGTTTTGCTGGAGGGCTGCAGCGGTTCCATCGGGCGGATGCCGTCGTCTTCCCAGTCGTCGTCGACGGAATCGTCACCGTCGATTCCAAGGGGATCCGCAATCCTCAGGTCGTCTTCCAGCTTGCGGGTCACGGACTTCGGCGTAATGCCGTGTTCCTTGTTGAATTCTTCCTGCACGCTGCGACGGCGGGCGGTTTCGGTGATGGCCTTTTCCAGGCTGTCGGTCATGTTGTCTGCGAAAAGCAGTACCGTGCCGTTTACGTTACGGCTTGCGCGGCCCATCGTCTGGATTAAACTGCGGTAGTTGCGGAGGAACCCTTCCTTGTCAGCATCGAGTATGGCCACCATGCTCACTTCGGGCAGGTCCAGGCCTTCGCGCAGCAGGTTGATGCCCACGAGCACGTCGAATTCCCCGGTGCGGAGTCCGCGAATCAGTTCGTGGCGTTCCAATGTCTTGATGTCGCTGTGCAGGTAGCGTGCGCGGATGCCCGCTTCCACAAAGAAGTCGGTGAGGTCTTGCGCCATCTTCTTGGTGAGGGTCGTCACCAGCACGCGGTCGCCGTTCTTGACGACCTCCTCGATGCGGTACAGGAGCACGTCCATCTGGCCCTTGATGGGGAACATCTCGATTTTCGGGTCCAGAAGTCCGGTGGGTCTGTTAATTTGTTCGGTAACGACGCCGCCCGTCTTGGTAAGTTCGTAATCGCCGGGCGTGGCACTCACGAAAAGCACCTGCTTCGGGTACATGTACTCGAATTCGGCAAAGTTCATCGGGCGGTTGTCCAAGGCGCAGGGGAGGCGGAACCCGTACTGCACAAGCGTGGTCTTGCGGCTCTTATCGCCTTCGGCCATACCGCCTACCTGCGGAATGCTCACGTGGGATTCATCCACCATCAGGAGCCAGTCATCGCCGAAGTAGTCGATGAGCGTAAACGGGCGCGTACCCGGGGCGCGGTTCTCGATAATGCGGGAGTAGTTCTCGATGCCGCTGCACATGCCGGTCTCGCGAATCATTTCCATGTCGTAGCGGGTGCGGCTGCTGAGGCGCGCCGATTCCAGCACCTTGCCTTCTTTGTCCAGCTCTGCAAGGCGCTCGGTCAATTCCACTTGCATGCGTTGCAAAATGCCCGCGCGGCCTTCTTCTTTCGTCACGAAGTGCTTTGCCGGTGCAATCGTCATCTCGTCCATTTCCTGAGTGACTTCGCCGGTAATGATGTTGAAGCGAACGAGCCTGTCCACCTCGTCGCCGAACAGTTCGATGCGGAGTCCCTCTTCGTCGTAGCTCGGGTGGATTTCAATCACGTCGCCGTGCACGCGGAAGCTGCCGCGTTCCAGGCTGAAATCGTTTCTCGTGTATTGGATTCGCACCAGGTCGTGCAGAATCTTGTCGCGGTCGTAAACGTCACCCTTCTTGATGCGCACCATCAAGTCAAAATATTCGCTCGGGCTTCCCAAACCGTAGATGCAGCTTACGGAGGCGACGATAATCACGTCGCGGCGGGTCAATAAATTTGCGGTGGCACGCAGGCGGAGCTTGTCAATCTCGTCGTTGATGCTCGCGTCTTTCTCGATAAACGTGTCCGTGTGCGGAATATACGCTTCGGGCTGGAAGTAGTCGTAATAGCTCACGAAGTATTCCACCGCGTTGTGCGGGAAGAACGCCTTGAATTCCTGGTAGAGCTGCGCCGCCAGCGTCTTGTTGTGCGTAAGAATCAGCGTCGGCTTGCCTACGTTCTTGATGACGTTCGCCATCGTGAAAGTCTTGCCGGAACCTGTGACGCCAAGCAGCGTCTGGAACTGTTCGCCGCTCTCAAAACCTCGGGTAAGTTCTTCAATGGCTTTCGGCTGGTCGCCCGCCGCCCCGTAAGGGCTCACCAGTTCAAAGTTCGCGCGAGTGGGCGACTGGAACTGCTTTAACTTCCCCGGCAAACTCTGCTCCGGCGGTAGCGGTTTCGCTATCGGTTTCGCATACGGATCGGGTGTAATTGTCTTGCGTGCGCGTGCCATGGTGGTATATATAAAGGGGTTTGAGCTCTGATAAGGTAGAAAAATGTGCCGCAAGCCAGGAAAATTAGTGCCCAAAAGAGTAAAAAATGGCCCCAAAATGGACTTGAATACTCCAATATGGAATAGGAAAAATTGAAAATTTTTTACAAAAAGTCCCCGCCCGGTCAAAAAAATTGTATATATAGTCCATCATCAAAAACGGCTTTAATATGGCGATTTTTGACGAAAAAGCGAACATTCCCGGAATAGTCTGTTGCGAACAAAGTAATTTTTTGTGACGAAAACGAGACGAAAACGAGAATGAGTTTTGACAAAAATGCAAAAAATTTTGACAAAACTATTGCTTTTCGAAAAAAATAGTTGTATATTAGAAACGTAAACGAGTTGAAACACCCACTAACGGGCCGGAAGCTCAAACAAGTGTGTAACAAAACAACAAGGAGTACACTATGAAAAAGCAAGGTTTTACCCTCATTGAATTGATGGTCGTGATCGTGATCATGGGCATCCTCGCCGCCGTCGCAGTGCCGAAGCTGTTCGGCATGATCGCCAAGTCCAAGGCTTCCGAAGTCGGCCCTGCCGCAGGAACCTACGTGCATCTGCAGGACAGCTACTTTGCCGAAATGAACGAGGTCGGTCAAACGGATCAAGCTATCGGTTATAACAAACCCGCAAGCAATGTATTTGCTTATAGCGTTGCTGGGGGTGTTTGGACTGCAGATGCCCAAACCGACTTGGATGCATGTGCAAAGAATTCCAAGTGGACAGTCACTTCGACGAAGGCTTCTGGTTCCGGAAAGTCCGGTGTCAAGCATGTAGCTGCAGCACCGGATAATAATGGCGTCTGCAACGCTTTGACGCCGTCCTTCACGAACATTGGCGCAGCGACAAAGTAGCATAATCAAGCAAATGTTGAAAAAGCACTCCCGTTCGGGAGTGCTTCTTCTTTTGGATAATTTTTTTTATTAATTAACCGCCATTAGCGGCTCGAGTGCCTTTGCCAATATCTGAGAAGGATGGCGTAAGGGCTTCGCAATTGTCGCCGGTAACGGTAGCTGTATGTTGCGCAC
>NZ_CALEFV010000281.1 GCF_937877005.1 uncultured Fibrobacter sp.
CCCGCATCGCAAGCAAGAAGCCGGTTTATGAATCTAGCCGCAGCGTGATTACGCTCGTGGATGCCGTGCAGGATCCGGGTAACCTCGGAACGATTTTCCGCACGAGCCTCGGCTTTGGTTCCGATGGTATGATTCTTGGCCGCGGTACCGTGAGCCCGTTCAACCCGAAGGTGGTGCGTGGTTCCTCGGGCACCTTCCTCCGCGTGCCTTTTGAATTTGATGTCGATCTCGTGGACCAGATCAACTTCTTGCGCAGCAAGGGTTACACCATTATCGCAACCGATTTGCATGCCAAGCAGTCCCTGCGCCAGATTCCTACGAACAAGCTTCGCAAGATGGCGTTCCTCGTAGGTAACGAAGGTGCTGGCACCAACCCGTACTTCATTGAACTCGCCGACGAAACGGTGAAGATCCCGATGAGCAGCGAACTCGAATCCTTGAACGTCGCAGTCGCTCACGGCATTTTGAGCTACGAAGCCGCCCAGATTCAAGAGGAACTTAAGTAATGAACTTCCAGGCTCGCTTAGAAGAACGTATCGCCAAGTGTGGTAACCCGATTTGCCTCGGCATGGATCCGGTCATGAAGCTGATTGACCCGTGCTGCTCCGAAGGGAGTGCCGAAGACAAGATCAAGCGTTTCTATTCCGAAATTCTGGAATGCTGTTTAAAGCGTAACGTGACGCCCGCCGTAGTCAAGCCGAACAGCGCCTACTACGAATGCGTGAGTGTGCAGGCGATGCTCGTGTTACAGCAGTTGATCGCCGATTACAAGAGCGCCGGTATTCCCGTTATTTTGGATGCAAAGCGTGGCGACATCGGTAAGTCGAGCGCCGCATACGCGACGGCTGCTTACGATGTGTACAAGGCCGACGCCGTGACGGTTTCCCCGTGGATGGGTGCCGATTCCGTAGGTCCGTTCATTCGTGAAAATTCCGAAAACGGTGCTTACGTGTTGCTCCGCACGAGCAACAAGGGCGCCCACGACTTCCAGGATTTGCCGGTGTCCCGTAGCGACGACCCGCGCGATGTTGCCGAAGCCTTCTATTCCGTGGCCGACAAGATCATGGAATGGGACGCTAATCTCGGTTATCTCGGTGCCGTCGTCGGTGCGACCCATCCCGAAGAACTTGAAAAAATTACGGCCTACACAGTTGCTCACAAGCATGAAATTCCGTTCCTGATACCGGGTGTGTCTATTCCTGGTGTTCCGGGCGGCCAGGGCGGTGACGCGAAGACCGTGCTTACGGCTATCGCCAATGGCGGTGGAAAGCGTAAGTTCCATGTGCTCAACAGCTCTAGCGGACTTAACTTTGCCTACCAGCGTAGCGGCAAGCCCGAAAACTTTGCGAACGATTGTATCGACGCCCTCGAGAAACTTGCCGAGGCCTGTCAGTTATAGACGAGAGAATGCTCGCAAGCTCTAGAAGAGAGACGAAAGACGTGCGTTATTTAGTTTGCCTCATATTTTCGATTGCGGTTATCGCGGCGGCTTTCCACTTCGCAAAGCCTCTTCCCGGAACGAACTTCGACGAGTCCTTTTTGCCTAAGGCTTCGTCCGTGAAGTTTGTTGCAGCAGGGCATGACGCATCGGTTGCCGGACTTTTCTGGATCAAGGGACTTACGGAACTTGGCGAAAGCTACCTAAGTGGAAAGGAATACGCATATCTCGGGCATGTGGCGAATCTTTCGACGGAACTGGATTCTCTCTTTTATACGCCGTACTACTTTGTGAGCGGTGTAGTGCCTGTGGATGCCAAGGACACCTCCGACCTGGTCGTGCTCCGCCGCGGGGTGAGACTGAATCCAGAGCGCTGGCGACTCGCTCTGGCTCTTGCCTTGCGTTTGGCGAATGGCCCCAGTTCCGACAAGAGGGCCGCAGCCGATGTGATGCGCCCGTATTTCGACAGTCCCGACAGTACGATTCCGGAACATATCCGTCTGTTGTACCGCTCGTTTGAACTGGATGCGGAACAGACGGAAACGGCTTTGGAGATGGTCGTGAACGACGTGCTGCAGCCTAGATTCAAAAAGTTCAGGAGCAGCTTCTACAACAAGGCGTTCCGAGTTCTTGGCTACAGGGGCCTTGGCGTTAAGGAAGGTGCTGATTCTACCAAGTTCAACGAGGTGAAGAATACGATTGACCTGCTTGCCGAAGGAAAGATTCATCCGCAGATAGCTTTCAATCATCTGCTGGCCCTGAAGAAGGTTGAGGCTCCGGAAGCGGACTCTACGACACTCGTGGCTACGGCTGACAGTTTGGCCAACTAGGAAATATTGAAAAATTTGAAAAGGGTCCCTTGAGACCCTTTCTTTTTTACGGTATTGCTACTTGATTGAGTTATTTAGCGCAGCGTTTCGAATTGTTCGGAAGGCCCATCAGCTCGAAGGCGTTTTTGCAACGGAGTTTCAGGTCGCTGGCTTCCTTCTTGGGGGTTGATTTCAGAAGTGAGCGATAATAGAGAATCGTGGCCGTGTTGTAGGGCTTGTTTGCCTTGATTGCCTTTGCTTCTGCGACTCGGTACAGGGAATCGGCTTCGCCGTTCCCGGTAAGGTCGGCAATGCGTGCTGCGGTGAACGCGTAGAATCCGCCCTTCTTGTCAGAGCGCTTGCCTGCCATCTTTAGCGACTCGTTTGCGAGGTCCATTTCACGATTGGCAGCCTGGGCGATTGCGCATTCCCCGTAAAAGGCTGCCTGCACGTTTTCATCGGCATTCTTGAGAATGTTCTTGTCGGTTCCGTCGCATAGCTTTACCGCTTCGCCATATTTTTCTTGTGCGTTCAGGAGAGTAATCTTTGTCTTGGCGAACTGCGCCTTCGTATTGTTGTCAAGTTCGTTTTCTCGGACAATCGAGAGGAGCGAGTCGGCGAGCGCAAAGTCGAGGCTCATGGTGCGGATCTGTGCCATGGCAATCAGCACGCGGCCTTCGGAAAGCAGGTCGGATTCCTTGCGGCTTGCGAGCAGAGCTCGTTCCAGTTGGCCGTATCCCTTGGCAAACTTGCCGTTGTCGAAGGACCTTTGCGCGCGGTAGGAGAGCACGCCCGAATCGGATGCCGTGGCGAGGGAGCCTGCTGCGAGTGCGGCTGCTAGGGCTACTTTCAGCTTGCGGACTACCATAGCGTCTCCACCATGAACGGTACGGAATCCTTGCTAGGCATGGACCTGCGTATGATCCACATGTTCGAAATGCCTGCCATGAGGTCGTCTGCGTTTTGCAGGGTCTGTTCGGTTGCTTCCATGAAGTCCGAGAGACCGCTGGTCACTGTTCCTACTTCATGCAGTAGCCCGTCAACCTTGCCGAAAGTATTGTCCATCTTGCCCATTAGGTTTTCGACATTGCCGAAGAGAGCATCGACCCTTTGCGGCATGGGCTTAAATTCGTTCATGAATCCCGTAACGTCGTCTGCGATGATGTCCACTTTGCCGAGTAGCACAGGCATCTGGTATTGCATGGTGTCAAGCAGGCCCGAAGTCTGGAATAGGACCTTCTTGCCGATAAATGTGATTTCGTCCAGTCGGGAGAGCTGTCTGTTCAGGTTGTCGTAAAGGGTTCTTGATCCGAATAGGGCTCCGATGGTGGTTCCAGTGTCCATGGCCATGCCGATGAGGGTGTCGGCCGCGTCAATTAGCTCGTTAACACGTCCAAGGAGTTCGTTTGCGGTTTCTAGGACAGTCTCGATATCTTGTGCCTGTCCGGGGGGGAGAAAGTCGCCGTCCTGCAAGACGCGTCCTTTTCCGCGGCGTACGTCGATATTGATGATACGGGCCGAAATCATGTTCTGGTCACGCATGGCGAACACTTGGGCGCTATCGGTAATCCATTCCTGGTATTGCTTGCGGATGATGAATTCCATCTTGACGCCGTCACCTTCGATTTCCATTTCACCGATCTGTCCGACGTCGACGCCGCTAATCTGGACGCGGGTGCCTGGGCGCAGGCCGAAAGCCTTCTCAAAGTTGCTGTGAAGGCGGTATTCTTCTACGCCGATCATTCCGGTAGAGAATAGCTTCGTATAAAGGACGAGGCAAAAAACCATGACTGATACGGTAAAGAAGATACCGACCAGCAAACCGGACACTTCCATCCAGTTGATTCTTTTTAATGGTTTTACTGCCATGGCAGATAATATATAAATATTTACCAATAACTATCTTTTTTTGTATGAATTTCTTTGAATTTTTGAATAATTCGGTGACTCCCTATCATACCGTCAGGGAACTCAGGACGATCTTGAGTCTGTCCCGTCAGGACGGCTTGCAGATATTTGAACGCGGAGGAGCCCTGATTGCGGTTAGGACTCCGCAGAAAGTTTCGAAGGAATCGAGGTTCCGTATTGCCCTTGCGCATACGGATTTCCCGACCTTGAAAATTTCGCCGAACCCGGATGGTATGGCAGCGGGAATCCGGACGCTCCATCCGGAAATTTATGGTAGCCCGCTTTTCACGAGCTGGCTTGATCGAGACCTAGGGTACGGGGGATTGCTTGCTTACGAAAAGGGCGGCTCCGTGGAAACGAAGGTCTTCCGCGGCGAAAAACTGTTCCGCATCCCGCAGTTGGCGGTTCATCTGAATCGTGGAGTGAATCAGGACGGCCTGAAGATCAACCCCCAAACAGACCTGGATGTGTTGTGGGGCGCCGGAATGGGGCAGAAATTTGAGGAGACTCTTCGACGGGAATTGCCGGATGGAGCAAATATCCTTGATTTTGATGTCCAGCTGTTCGATGCGCAGCCTGCTCAGCTTGGCGGCTTTGATGACGAATGGATTTTTTCGGGACGTCTCGATAATCTTAGTAGTTGTCATGCGATTGCCGAGGCTTTTGCCACAGCCCCTGCCCTTGAAAAGGATTTCCAGGTGGCTGCGTTCTTCAACAACGAGGAGGTCGGTTCCGAGACTCGCGAAGGCGCTGCCGGAAATTTCTTGAAGAGCGTACTTGACGAGATCGTTAATATGTCGATGCGGGCCGAAGACAATGCAGTTCATCTTTCGTCTCTCGTCTGTAGCGAGCTTGCGGGCGTTCTCTCGTCTAGCTTTGCCCTTTCTATCGACATGGCGCATGCGGTTCATCCGAATTTCGTTCAGAAGCATGAACAGCGTCACGCACCGATTCTCGGTGGCGGCATTGTATTAAAAATGAATTCGCAAAAGCGCTATGCGAGCGATGTATATTCGAATGCCCGATTCAAGCTGCTTTGCAAACAAAGTAACATCCCGTTCCAGTCCTTTGTAATGCGAAACGATATGCCCTGCGGATCGACTGTGGGACCGACCATATCGGCAAGCCTCGGGATTCCGACGGTCGATATAGGCGAACCGATGTTCAGTATGCATAGCATTCGCGAAATGACGGCTAAAAAAGATCATGAATACATGATTCAGCTTGTTAAGGCGTTTTATAGCACCTAGGAATGGGTATTTTTATTACATTTAAGGAGACATGCTTACCGATAAAATAAAGATGCTGCATGATAAGTTCCCGCGCAAGTCCCTGATGGGGCAGTTCCTGCGGTACCTAGTTACAGGAGGTCTTGCCTTTGTCGTGGATTTTGGGCTGTTTGCGCTTTGCCTTTATTCTTTCGGGTGGCATTATTTAGTGGCAAACCTGACCGGTCTTGTGGCGGGCCTCGTGCTGAATTATGCCTTGAGCATTGTCTGGGTGTTTACGGCCTGCGAACGTACGCTCGAAAAAAGGAAAATGACCGAGTTTGCGCTGTTTGCGTCTGTGGGATTCGCTGGTGTCGGAATAAATCAGCTTCTGATGTTTATAATGGTCGGACAGCTTGGCATGAACGAGTTGGCGTCCAAGATAGTTGCCGCTGTTCTGATATTGATGTGGAATTTTGGAGCGCGTAAACTGATGCTGTTCCGGAAAAAGAAAGCGGAGTGATTATGGAAGAGAAGAAGATTGCCGTGATTGCAGGTGCTGGCCCGGCTGGCCTTACTGCAGCTTTGGAACTTTTGCGTACGACGGATGTGAAACCCGTGATTTTCGAGGCCGAAGATGTTATCGGCGGCATTTCGCGCACGGCGCGTTACAACGGCAACCGCATGGATATCGGTGGTCACCGCTTTTTCAGCAAGAGCGATACGGTGATGGACTGGTGGCAGGGAATACTCCCGCTGCAGGGTGCCGCTAGCAAGGACGACATTGCCATTGGTCGCTCAGTTCCCTTGAATCAGGGTGGTCCCGATCCCGAAAAGACGGATTATGTGATGCTCTGCCGCAGTCGCCTTTCGCGCATCCTTTTCTTACGCAAGCTCTTTGACTATCCAGTTTCGTTGAACGGCGACACCATCCGTAATCTCGGACTTTGGCGCATGTTCAAGATTGGCATGAGCTATCTCAAGGTGCAGCTGCTGCCCGCCCGCAAAGAAAAAAGTCTCGAAGACTTCATGATCAACCGCTTTGGCGTGGAACTCTACCGCACATTCTTCCGCGATTACACCGAGAAGGTGTGGGGCGTGCCGTGCAGCAAGATCAGCCCCGACTGGGGCGGCCAGCGCATCAAGGGCCTCTCGATCACCAAGACCGTGGTGCACGCGCTCAAGCAGATTTTTGCCGGCAAGAAGAAGACTGAAGCTGGTGCCGCGAATGGTGCGGACATTCGCCAGAAGGATACCGAGACAAGCCTCATCGGGCAGTTTCTTTATCCGAAATTCGGACCGGGCCAGCTCTGGGAAACCGTTGCCGAGAAGGTGCAGGAAATGGGCGGCGAAATCCGCATGAATTCGAAGGTCGTGGGCGTAAATCGTTCCGATGATGGCAAGCTTGTAAAAAGCGTTGTTGTAGAAAGCATGGGTTCCGACGGCGTTGTGCTGCGCGAAACCGTACCCTGCGATTATTTTCTTAGTACCATGCCAGTCAAGGAACTTGTCGTTGCCATGGATAATGAAAGAATGCCGGTTCCCGCTGAAGTCAGGCGAGTGTCTGACGGTCTCGTGTATCGCGACTTCATTACAGTGGGTCTACTCCTGGACAAGTTGCTCATTAAGAATCCGGCAAAGCCTGGCACTCCCGAAAGCAAGCTCAAGTTCGTGGCTGATAACTGGATTTATGTGCAGGAATCCGATGTGAAGCTTGGCCGCATCCAGATTTTCAACAACTGGAGCCCCTACCTGGTGGCAGACCCGAGCAAGGTCTGGATAGGCCTTGAATACTTTGCGACCGAGGGCGACGAAATGTGGCGCATGCCGGATGCGGACTTTATCAAGTTCGCGATTGCGGAACTTGACAAGATTGATGTGGCTCGTCCAGATGCTGTGCGCGATTCCGTGGTGTTCCATATCAAGAAAGCTTATCCCGCTTATTTCGGCACTTATGGGGATTTTAACAAAATTCGTGAATATGTGGATCCGATCGAGAACCTTTTCCTGATGGGTCGTAACGGCATGCACAAGTACAACAACATGGACCACAGCATGCTCGCTGCCATGGAAGTTGTCAGGTGCATTCGTGAAAATTCTACGGACAAGACCGCGCTCTGGAATGTGAATAGCGAAGAAGAATACCACGAAGGAAAAAAGGCCTAGGCTGATGATTCCGATGAAGAAATTCCTGAAAATTTTTAGACTGCCGGAATTCTATATAGTCGCGCTTCTTGCCGCATGCGTTGTCGTGAATGTCTCCATGCGAGTTACTGTCAAAAATGTTGTCTTGATAGAAAAAGGGAATATTGAAAAGACCTCGATTCCAGTAACCAAGAAAATGCGCGAAGGTGAGTATTTTCAGGTGGACCTGGATATTGAAAATCCGTATGGCGTGTCGTATGACTTGAAGGTTGTCCCGGATGACTGCGCCGAAGATATTGTCGTGAATGGGCAACAGGTAAATGTCCGAAACCTTCCTGGCCGTTGCGATTTTTCAAAAGGATTCCTATTGTCGGATTCTTTGCTCTCGAACTATCGGGTAGGCGGCAAGACGCACTATTCGTTTTCTCTTAGGAACAATGGTGGAAACGCCGGCCTGAATCTTTTCGTTTACCAAGTTTCGGCGGCTTCGAAAGTTGTCAATGTTCTCGCAATCGGTCTGTTTGCCTTGCTTTGTCTGGTAATTGCTCGCCGGTTTAAGTTTGGCTGGGGAATTGCGCTCTTGATTTTGTTTGGAGTCGTTTTTAGGACGACTTTCTATGCGAATGTGCCATACACTACTTATTCAAACGATGTCGATGGACATGTTGCTTATGTACAGTATGTTGCCGAAAAGCATGCTGTTCCCGGTGTGGACGATTGCTGGACCTGTTATCATCCGCCCGTATACTATGTATCGGCTGTGCCCTCATTTGTTTTGGGTGAGTGGCTTGGCGTTTCTTGTACGACAGGCCTGCAGATGTACAGCCTGGTCCTCTCGGTAGTCACGCTCTTTTTGGGAATTCTTTTCTTGAGAACCTTCCTGACCGGTAGCGCATTCGGTGTTGCATCGCTCCTGTGGACATTATGGCCGCTTATGATTTTGGTGTCGCCGCGTATCGGCAACGATCAGATGTTCTACATGCTGCATGTACTTTGCCTTTGGGGTGGTGCGTGCTATTTGAAGGACGGTCGCGGTAAGTATCTGATTGTCGCAGTGATTGCTTCGGCTCTTGCGATGTGGACCAAGACGACTGCCGTGGTGACGCTAGGGGTACTTCTGTTGTTTGCTCTATTTGGCTATGTGCGGAACGGGCGTTCACTGAGACCGTCGAAATCTGAAATGGTGTCGTGGATCATGCTCGTATTGCTGCTTGTCGGAATCGTGCTGCAGAAAATGTTGGGCGGTTCCGATCTGGTGGGCAATGCGAGCGGTCTCAATTCGAAACTGATTGTCGGTAACGAGGCCTTCAACTATATTTTCTTTGATTTGAAGTCTTTTGTGATTCACCCCTATACAAGTGCGTGGAACGAGGAATGGGGACGCGAATTCTTCTGGAACTATTCCTTTAAGTCGGCGATGTTTGGTGAATTCGAACTGGTGCGGACGCAGACGGGACGGACTCTTGCCACCTTGATGAGCGTGACATTCCTTGGTTTGCTCGTGTATGCGGTGCGGGGATTTTGGAAATCGAAAATGAACGCGATACGCTGGATTCTTTTGTTGCAGACGGTGGCGTTCTTTGCGGCCCTGATGTTCCTACGTATCAAGCATCCGTACTCGTGCAGCAACGATTTCAGGTACATTGCTCCGGCTTTGCTGGGCTTTATTCCCTTCGTGGGACTTGGTATCCAGGTGGAGGGTGCTTCTGTCAAGTGGAAGGTCCTTGGATATGTCATGGTTCTCGGATTTGTCTTGAGCACCGTGATTTTGTATATTCTTGCTATGTAGAAGGGTTTTCTACATCGTTGCGAGCCTGTTAGGGCGAAGCACTATGGAAGAATGAGAATGCGTTTTTTATTGATTTGTGTATGCCTGCTGTCGGTAGGCCTGTGGGCGCGCCCCATTAACGACGGCAATAAACTGTTCAAGAACGGCGACTATGCCGGAGCGCTCGAAAAGTATATGAAGGCCCGCGAGGCCGAACCCGCGAATCCGCTATTGTTCTACAATATTGGAACGTGCCAGTACAGGCTCGGCAATTACGAAGAAGCCAAGAAGGAACTCGAAAGCGCCGTGCGCATGCCCGACAAGAAAATGGCGGCAAAGGCGGCCTATAATTTGGCTAATACGCATTTCCGTATTGGTGAAAAGGCGGCCGAAGGAAGCGAACGCATAGCTGCATGGCGCGAATCGGTTGCCTACCTGAAAAAGGCGATTGACCTCGACAACAACTTTGAAAACGCGAAGAAGAACGTAGAAATTGTGCAGCGCAAGCTGAAAGAAGAACTCGACAAGCAGAAACAGAACCAGGACCAGAATCAGGATAACGACCAGAAACAGCCGCCGCTTTCCGAGAAGGCGAAGGAAGTCCTGGCGCGAGCACTCCAGCTTTGCAAGGATGGCAAGTATGCCGAAGGCAAGGAGATGCTCGAGAACCTTATTGCCGAGGACGAGACTGCGGGTCAGCTGAGTGGACACGTGCAGCGCATCGACGACGTTATCGAAATCAAGGCGGGCAGGAAGCCCAAGGCGAAGATTGACGCGAGCAACACCGACAACGACCTGGAGGTGATCTGATGAAAATTCAGAATTCAGATTTTAGACTCCAGAATTGTCATTGCGAGCGGAGCGAAGCAATCCATTTTTGCGGTATGATGTTCCTTGCTGTTTTGCTATTGTCGGTGGCGGCCTTTGCCGCCCCGAAGTCGGCGAGTGCCTACTACAGCGATGCCGCCTTCCAGTACATCGAAAACCGCCTGCCCTCTGCCGAAATTACCTGCAACGAAGGCTTGCAATACTACCCGAACGACCAAAAGCTGCAAATGCTCCTGGACCGTATTCACGAGGCCAAGGACGAGCAGAAGAACGAGAACAAGAAGAACGACAAGAATCAGGATAACAACCAGGACCAGAATCAAGATCAAAACCAGGATAAGGATCAGCAGGATCAAAATAAGGACCAGCAGAACCAGGATCAGAATGGCGATGGCAATTCCAGCGGTTCCGAGAGTTCTTCGAGTGCTTCCGATGACCAGAACCAGAATGGTGGCGGACAGTCCAGCAGTTCGGATGCGGGAAGCTCCGACAGCGAAGGCGGGGCGCAGCCTGAACCGCAACCTGAGCAGCCGCAGGAAAATTCCAGCGATAGCCAGGGTGGTGAGGAACCCCAGGAACAGCCTGTGCCGATGGGCGAGATGACTCCCGAAGAAGCGGCGCAACTCCTGAAGGATTTCGACGAGCAGAACGGCGAACGCAAGCCCTGGAAACCTATCCGCGGTCAGGCAAGACCTGCCAAAGACTGGTAAGGCGAGCGCCGCAGAAAAATGCTTGCATTTTTCTATGGCCGAGCCGCCGAGTCTTGCGCGAAGCGCAACGACTGGTAAGGCAGGCTTTTGATACCCGCAAGGTCTTGCGCTTGTAAAGCGCAACGACTGGTAAGGCTGGCTTTTGATACCCGCAAGGTCTTGCGCTCAACGAGCGCAACGACTGGTAAGGGTATCAAGCGGGAGCCGCGACGGCGATACAAATAAATTACATTTGGGTCGAATTGCATAGGAGGAAATGTGGTCTGGTTTCTCGCCTTGTTCTCATTTTTATTTGTCGTTGGTTGCGGAAGTGACGTTTCGTTCGAAAAAGAAAACCTTCCGGAATCAGTTGCCGGAATAGCGGATCTTCCCGATTGCGATGACAATTACGAAGGTGACGAGGTCTTTGTAGAAGACCTCTCTATGAAATTTCGTTGTGAAGACGGCTTGTGGGAAGATGCGACGAAGGAGTCGTCCAAGAAAACATCCAGTTCGTCAAAGAAGCAAGGCAAGGACAGCTCTTCTTCAACTTCTAGTTCGTCAGCTTCCAGTTCATCAAAAGGTTCTAGTCACGGCAGGTCCTGTGACAAATGTTATATCGACGGCGGCATTCTGAAAGACGAGCGTGACGGAATCAAGTACAAGACGGTCGTCATCAACGGCAGACGCTGGATGGCGGAGAACCTGCGCTATGTCCCGGAAAACCTTCGGGATTCCGTCAGCTGCTATATGGATTCTGCAAAGTTCTGTGATAAGTACGGCCCGATGTATCCGTATTCTGCGAAGGGTGTTTCATGGTACTTGGATGTTGAGGATGTGTTTGACAGTCATCCTTTCCCCTTCAAGGGAAGTGTTTGTCCCGAAGGCTGGAGTGTGCCGAACACCGATGATTGGAACAGTTTGTTTGCGTATGTCAAGGAAATAGAGACTGGGGGAGATTCTACGGTGTGGCTTAGGGATTACCAGTCGCTTTGGGATGCATCGTGGCATTATAAAGACTCTCGATCGGAATACAGGGGCAATAATGCTTTGGGGTTCAGCATTTTGGGCGAAAACTTCCAGGATACTACGGTTGCATATCCTTACGCGTGGCCTGTTTTCTGGGTTGATCTGAGTGGTCCTTCGAATTTCCGAGACGCAAAGGGTATAACGTTCGATATGACGCTTACGATAGGAGGATGGTACGAACAATATGATTCTGGGGATGACGAAAAGCGAGCGTTCATCCGCTGCATAGAAAACGTTCCGGAGGATGCTCCCGAAATCGCCTTTGATTCCATTGTAGACAAACGCTATGGCGACAAGTACAAGGTTGTAAAGATAGGTACCCAATGGTGGATGGCGGAAAATCTGCGATTCAAGGAAAATGCGGAACTGTGTCATCCCTATTCCGATAATAAGTATATCAAGGACGAATGCCATTATCCCGTCGGGATTCCTGAAGGATACTCTAAGGATATTTGCCCCGAAGGATGGCTTGTCCCTACGATAGGGGATTGGTACAATCTGTTGTATTATGTCGCTACCCATAATGGGGACGAGCCTATATGGGCAAGCCTCATCGATACGGCTTATTGGGAATCTCTGCCGGACAGCTTGAAACATTCCGACTATAACTTCGGAATGAATATAAGGGCGGCAGGGGAGTATTCTAGATATCCTTATCGCGGAGAAGGAGGCTCTGTTTTTTCTGGCGGCAATCGTGCGTCTTTTTTGACGCGAACCGTATTATGTGAAATGCAGGGGTTTAGCTGTTACGACTATGTTCCTGTCCCGTACATTTATATTGACGAACCATCGCCTAGTCTTTATTTTTCTCGATATGGGGAAAATAGTTTTGATGAGTTGGGGTATTCCGTCCGTTGCATCAAGGAAGGTACAGGAGAAGAATGAGCATGAAAATACTTTTGAAATTATTCCCACTGTTCCTCTTGCCGATGCTTGCAGCCTGTGACGAAGAAGTGAACACGATATCGCCCGAATACGCGCACGATGATGTTAAATCTGCAAAGGATTTGCCCAAGTGCAAGGAATCCTTGCGCGGCACGACGTATTATGTCCAGGACGAGAACATGAAATACGAGTGCAATGGCTCGAAATGGATCGAGGAAATCGCAGTCGAAACGAAATCTTCTGCCCAAAGCAGTTCCAGTTCGTCTAAGGGGGATTCCGGCAAGGATTCTTCGGGCAGTGAAGAGTCTTCCAGCTCAGAAAAGTCTTCCAGCTCGGACAAGGCTGAATCTTCCAGCAGCGCCGAATCCTCCGGCGGTACGAAATCTTCCAGCAGTGTCTATTTTACGATCAAGCTGTGGGGCGAGTGCACTGCGGAACGCGAAGGAGAAAGGCGTATGCAGGATGACTCTTTGGAAATAAACTATGAACGCGAATTCATTTGCGAGCCTCCCCGCTGGAGGAGGATGGTGGCGTACGACTATCCTCTCGAAGAAATGTTCAATCCGGATGTCGAATATGGAACGCTGAAGGATTCCCGCGACGGGAATACCTACAGGACGGTCGTTATCGGCAATATGGAATGGATGGCCGAAAATCTCCGCTACAAGATTCCGGGCGATACCGTGTTCGATACTGGGGCGAACTGTTTTCGTCATCAGTTGAGGTATTGCAAGACGGGCGGATACCTGTATAGCATTGACGACATGACGAAAGCTTGCCCCAAAGGCTTTAGCTTGCCAAACGAGACCGTTATCAGAAAGCTGGCCGATTCGGTCAACTATGAATCTGCGAGGGTCTCGAAGGCTTGGTATAGCCAAGAAGACACTGTGATGCACTATACGAATGCTTCGGGACTTACCGTACTACCGGAGGATTGGTATGATGCACCTACTTACTGGATGCTTGGTTATACGTCTTATTCCAATGACGGCTATACTTATAGGGACATACATGTCTATTTTTCCATAGGCTATCCCAAAAAAGAGGGAGAGCCGTACTGTGATGGCGCCGAAAAATGCCACTACATTCGCTGTTACAGACCCCTCGGGGGCGAAGAAGAATAAACGCTAGAGCACGGTCGCGGAGGCTTTTTTTGTATAGCCTCCAGGCTTCGCCGCTCAAGAACGATTTGTCAAGCATGGCGCCCATTTCGGGGAGGTGCGCGCCAGTGTCCTTGATGAACTTTACGGCCCGCTTTTCGATAATGCCGATGTGGTCGGTGAAATCAACGAGGCCAAGGAACTCGTGAAAAAATCCAAGCGAATAAAGAAATAAAAATGCGGTCAGGAGCGTTGATTTCTGTCGTGTCCAGATGTACTGGAAGCCAATTGGGAACGCGCTGCGTTCCCAATTGAACTGGTTTCAATATAAGATGCTTATTGCTATTTCTGACCCCGACAAGCGCGAGTATTACGAGCTTGAGGCGGTGAACAATTCCCGCCTTTTGTATATTTCCCATTATGCCTTCTCGCACTTACGCGGCCATTGACCTCAAGTCGTTCTTTGCCTCGGTGGAATGTATCCTCCGGGGGCTTGACCCGCTGAAGGCGAAGCTTGTGGTGGCCGACGAGAGCCGCACCGAAAAGACGATTTGTTTGGCGGTGACGCCTGCGCTCAAGGCTTACGGGATTCCGGGCCGTGCGCGGCTTTTCGAGGTGAACCAGAAGGTGCGCGAGGTGCTGCGTCGTACGGGTGAAAAGATCGAATTTACCATCGCGAAGCCGCAGATGGCGAAGTACGTGGAGTATTCCACGAAGGTGTACAATGTCTACCTGAAGTACGTGAGTGCCGAAGACATTCATGCGTATTCCATCGACGAATGCTTTCTGGACTTGACGAAATACCTGAAGTTGTACAAGAAGACTGCACGGGAATTGGTGAAGACGATTATTCAAGATGTCTTTGCGACCACGGGAATTACGGCCACGGGCGGAATCGGGACGAACTTGTACCTTTGCAAGATTGCGATGGACATAATGGCGAAACATGTGGAAGCGGATGCCGACGGCGTGCGCATCGCGGAACTGGACGAGATGAGTTACCGCAGGCAGCTTTGGTCGCACAGGCCGCTCACGAGTTTTTGGCAGGTGGGGCGCGGCATTGCGGAGCGCCTGGAAAATTGCGGGCTGAATGCGGGGCGCGGCATTTACACGATGGGCGATATTGCCCGCGTGAGTGTGAAGAATCCTGAAGCGTTGTATAAGTTGTTCGGTGTGAATGCGGAGATTCTGATTGACCACGCCTGGGGTTACGAACCCTGCACCATAGCCGATATCAAGAAGTCAAAGCCGCGGAACAGGAGTACGGGCGAAGGCCAGGTGCTGCAGGACCCGTACCCGTTTGACAAGGCGCGTCTCGTGGTGCGAGAAATGGTCGATACGGTTTCGATGACTTTGATTGCGCACGATCTGGTGACAAACGCGATGGTGCTCACGGTGGGTTATGACCGCGAAAACGTGGACAAGGGAATTTACCACGGCGTGACCGTGACGGATTTTTACGGACGCACGATTCCAAAGCCAGCTCATGGCACGGCAAGCATCGGCTATTATACCAGCTCGCAGTCGGTGATGGCCGATGCGGTCATGAAACTTTTTGACCGCATCGTGGACCCGAAACTGACGGTGCGTCGCCTGAACCTGGTGGCCGCCGATATCGTGGATGCAAGTCACGAACAGTACGACCTGTTTACCGACGTGCAGAAACAGGAAAAAGAAAAGAAGCGCCTGAAGGCGGAACTCCTGATTAAGAAACGCTTCGGCAAGAATGCGATTGTGAAGGGAATGGATTTGCAAGAAGGTGCCACCACCATTGAACGCAACGGACAAATCGGAGGACATCGTGCCTAATTGATGATTGACGATTGATAATGGATGATTGATGATTGATGATTATAAAGACATAATAGACTTGCCGTATCCGCGAAACGACTGGAATTTTATGATGAAGCATCCGCGCATGAATGTGGAAGACCGCGCAAAGATTTTCCACCCGTTTGCGGCACTCCGCGGACATGCCGAGGCGCTTGACGCGACGGCTGAACGCAAGCAGGATGCCGTGGCGAACGAATTGACTTTGGAAGATTTTTAAATTGGGACCATGATGAAATTCCTGACGATTCCTATCATTCTAATTCTTGTTTTTTCAAACCTCTCCTTTGCGAAACCGGCGAAGGTGGCGAAGTCCGCCAAAACGGTGAAAGCGTCCGAGTTCAGGGACTCGCGCGACAAGCAGAAGTATCGCCTGGTAAAAATTGAAGGTCGAGAATGGTTCGGTGACAATCTGAATTTTAAGACCGAAGGGGCCTACTGTCTGGATGATGATGAAAACAACTGCATGGCCTATGGCCGTCTTTACACATGGGATGCCGCCAAGAAGGCATGCCCCGCGGGTTTCCGCTTACCGGATCAGGCGGATTTTGAGAGTTTGTGGACGGCGGCGGGTGCCGATTTCAATGCGGGTTACCTGATTAAGACGACCTATGGCTGGAAGGGCGAGACAAACGGGAACGATACGCTCAAGTTCTCGGCGATGCCGGCGGGCAATCGTTTTGATGACGAGACCTATGGCAACCTTTCGAAATTCGCTTTTTTCTGGAGTTCTGATGATTCGCTCGAAGGTATTGATCCGGGCTCTGCCCGTGTGTGGTATTTGACGAACAAGTCTATGGCTTTTGGCTACACCTCTAGGGCGAAAATTTTCGGTTTTTCGGTGCGCTGCGTGCGTAACGCCAAGTAGCCAGCCTTTCCTGCGGTGGGGCATTTTGCTAAATTACGGATAGGTTCCCTTTTTCCTGAGGTCAGTATGAGTCTTGACGAAGAACGTATCCGTGAGCTCCAGCGTAAGGACGCAGAACATGATGCACGTCTGGATATGCAGAAGGAAAAGGATTTCGAACACGATGTCCGTATCGATGCACTTTACAGCAAGGGTCGTGAACAGGATTTCAAGCTGAAGGCCTATGCGGCCAAGGATGCGGAACACGACTTTCGTCTGAATTCGGTCGATTCAATCAATATGCAGCAGGATTCCGAACTGCATCGTCAATCCGAAAAGGACCGAGAACATGATACGCGGCTGGACCGTCTGGAAAAGATATGTGCTGAATTGGCCGCGCGTGTAGAAACTCTTGAAACCCTGCTGAAAAAGTAGGTGCAGATGTCGCAGGTCATTCGCAATATCGCCATCCTCGCCCATGTGGATGCCGGAAAGACGACTCTTTCCGAGCGAATTCTTTTTACGGCGGGGGAGGTGAGACGCCCCGGTAAGGTGGAGGAAGGCCTCGCGACGATGGACTACCTGCCCGAAGAGAAGGACAGGGGCATTACGATCGAGAGCGGAGTCGCGCATTTCGAGTGGAAAAACACCTGGTTCAATTTTATCGACACCCCGGGGCATGTGGATTTTGGCGCCGAGGTTGATACCGCACTGACGGCGGTCGAAGGCGCCGTTCTCGTGGTGAGTGCCGCGAGCGGAGTCGAAACTCAGACCGTCGCCGCGTTCCGCAAGTTGCGCGAGGCGGGAGTCCGGACACTCCTGTTTATCAACAAGTTGGATAATCCCGATTATTCGCTAGACGAGACCTTGATCAATATCGAGGAGGTGCTGGGCGTGCGTCCGGTACTCATGACGCTTCCTGAATTCAGCAATGGCAGGATGGATGCCGTAATCGACGTGCTGAGTAGGAGCCGACTTGTGCATTCCGATTCGGGTGAAGAGGTGGTTGACGAGAGTTGGCCGCAGGATGGCGAGGTAAGCGAATCAACCCAAAAGATGAAGAAACATTATGCTGAGGCGGTCGAGTTCGCGAGTAACTTCGATGACGAGGTTCTGAAACTTGCGCTCGAAGGGAAATCGGTTCCTCCCAAGGTTCTTTTGCGTGGGCTCAAGGAGCTGGCCAAGAGCGACGATTATGCGCTCTGTTATGCAGGCTCTGCGATGGAAGGATTCGGTGTGCGTAGCCTAGTGACGGCATTATCGTTTTTCTTGCCGGAAGTTCCCGAATTTGGAGCGAATGAACTTGGTCAGGTCATCCGTTTGCGGCACTTTAAGGGCGTGGGCGAAATATCGCTTTTTCGTAGCCATACGGACATGGAACGCAAGGCGTGGCCGGCCGGTTTTGAATTTTCGAGGCTCAAGGCGAATCTGCTTTTGCCGGTGGATGAGATTCGCACGGGTGACATTTACGCGATGCGGAGTCCCTTCGAGACCGAGCTTGGACAGACTATATATATAGACGAAAGGCGAGAGGCGAAAGACGAAAAAGTTGAAGGACAACCATCGATTCGCGAAAGATACCAGCCCCTGTTGCAGACTCGCGTGGAATGTCTTGGTTCCGAAGATTACCTGCATGTAGAAAAGAGCCTTGGCATGCTCGCCCGTATGGATCCGAGTTTTCGCGTGCAGAAGGACGATGGCGGTTTCTGGTACCTGCATACGGTGGGCGAGGTGCAGCTGGATGTGCTTTTGTCCCGGCTGAAGCGTGAGTTCGGTTGCGAGGTGCGGGCAGGGAGTCCCGAGGTGCGCTGGCAGGAACGCCTTTGTCGCGAGGTCGGTCCTGTCGAGAATTCCTTCCAGCTTGGTCCCCACAAGATTTCCATCAGACTTTCGGCGGTGCCGCTCGAGGGGGATGCGCACGATATCCGTCTGTCGGCAGAGTTCTTGGAGACTGCTCCCCGCGAAATTTTGGCGGGTGTGCGCTCGGCGCTTCTGGAGTCGACCGAAATTGGCGTCTTGGGGAAGGGGGCCCTGGTTGGGGTCCGTTTCGAGGTGCACGAATTTACCTGGACCGAGGGCGCTCTCCCGCCCATGATCAAGAAGGCGTGTGCCGATGCCGTTACGAAGCTCATCAGGCCTGGCGACATTGAACTTTTTGAGCCGGTAATGGAACTTTCGCTCGAATGTCCCGTGAATTTTGCGGGGCTTGTCACCGGTGACATCCAGTCTCGTGGCGGAAAGGTCAAGGAAATTGGTGGAGATGGCAGGACGCATATGCTGAAGGCCGAGGTCCCGCTGCAAAAGATCTTCGGTTATGCGACGGATGTCCGGAGCATTAGCAAGGGAACGGCCCTTTATAGTATGAAACTGCTTGGGTACAGGACTACTAACCCCTAATTTTGGGGTACCTCTAAGAAAAAGAATTATAATTTTTCCGGAGCGAACTTGTACTATATTTGTGGTGCTCGATTAGAATCGACTTTTCCTTTTGACAAATGGAAAAGAAAAATCGATAAGTGGGTATGAGTTCTATCAAATTTCTACCTCCTTCACTTCAAAAACAAAAAGAAAAATTTATAAATATTGAAGCTTCAAAATTCGTTGAGGCTTTACTATATTTGTTATCTCATTTTCGGTTTTTTGAAAATGACGTATGGAGGTTTGTTTTGTATACTCATTCTTCCCGCTATCCTCAATTAAATAAAGGCAACTTATTAATGGAGCCTATCAAATAACGCGCTAATTCTAGCCGTTTTATTTGGGAATATTTGCCCTTTGATTACTTCAAAGGGACTTTCACTGTCGTCTATCGACAAAAGGAGTATTTATGAATAGTCAGGAAGTCACCGCCCTCGTTACCATCGCCCACGAGGATACCTCCTATAGCGGGGAAGCCCGTTATGCAGCCATCGCAAACCTGTGGCCTATCTACGAAGCCAGACTCATGAAGCATGCGTTCTTCATGTTCGAAAAGATTCAGCCGGATTTCAGCATGAGGGAGCTTAGCACCGATGGATTCCGCGCGGAACTGTCCTGCATGGTCTACGAGATCTTCGCGGCCGCCGTCATGAAGTACGACGAATCAAAGATGGCCTCTCTCGAGACTTTCGTCAAGAATGAAATCTGCTGGCGTTTTCTGGACGAAAAACGCGAAAATTCGAACCGCTGCGCTCACGAAGTCGTCACGGATATCTTTCCGTGCGATATTGACGACGAGGATGGCCTGGCGGGTCAGCCTGTCGCTGATGAAAGTGATAGCATGGACGGGTGGAAGGATCTCGTGTCCATTGCCGCCAAGGCTCTTGGAACCGATGAGCAGCTGCTAGACTTTTTCAAGAAGCACCTCGATACCCTTGAACGTTGTGACCGTGGCGAGGAATCCGAAACGGCGAGGGTCCTGGGGGTTTCGCGGATGACTGTCTATAACCGCCTAACGAAGATCCGTGGCGTCCTGAAGTCCAAGAACCTGGACCGTGAATTCAAGCGCCTGCTGGCGGCGTAGTTTGTCTGGTCGCATTGAGTAAACTCGATGGCGACGGGTTTTAGCGAGGATCGTGTCAAGCGGCTTCTGGGAAGGGACGGTGTGCTACGAAAGCTTGGACTATGCTCCGAGGATTTCGAGTTGCCTCTAGAACTATTGTTCTACCTGAACGGCTTTAGCGACAGTACGGGACTCTGGGCCGTAACCTGATTGTTCGCCGCGCGAGTGACCTGCTTGGCATGTACGTGGGGCAGACCGAAGCTCAAATTGCCGAGGCGTTCGACGAGACCGAGCGTACTCGGTCGATTCTGTTCTTCGACGAGGCGGATAGTTTTCTACGC
Organism: uncultured Fibrobacter sp.; assembly: GCF_937877005.1. Taxonomy (GTDB): domain Bacteria; phylum Fibrobacterota; class Fibrobacteria; order Fibrobacterales; family Fibrobacteraceae; genus Fibrobacter. Next base: position 20,307 of record NZ_CALEFV010000281.1, read on the forward strand.
GACCGTTCCGGCGCGATGCAGGGACATGAGGTCTCGAAGGTGAACGAAATCCTCACCCGGATGGAGAACTTCAAGGGAATATTCATCGCGGCGACGAACTTCGACAGTTCGCTAGATGCTGCGAGTCGCCGGCGCTTTGCGCTAAAACTTGGTTTCGGTTACTTGAAGCCAGATGGTGTCAGGGAAATCTGGAAGGTCTTTTTTCCGTCGGCGGAATGTCCAGCTTCGGTGGCGAACATGTCCATGCTCACGTCGGGCGTTCGATGGGATTCTAGGAATAAGTGCGACCTGCACGGTTTCTTTTTTTGAATTATGAGCGATTCTGTTTGGCTCTACGCCTGAAATGCTCGATGAGCGGGGCGACCGTTTCCTTGAAGTCGTCGTGCGTCTCGATGCGCACGAAGTCGATGGACATGCGCTGGAACAGTTCCTTGGTCGCCTTGCCCTGGCGCTTTGCCTCGCGGGCGAACGCCTCGCGGAAGGCGGCATCGCCGGTATCAATCAGAAGCGTCTCCCCGGTCTCGGGATCTTCGAGTTCCACGAGGCCTGCGGGCGGCAGTTCCATTTCGCGCGGGTCAACGACGGAGACGGCAAGCACGTCGTGGCGCTTGCGGAGAATCTTGAAGGCGTTCTCGAAACCTTCGTCCAGGAAGTCGCTCATCACCACGACCACGGCACGGCGGTTCAGAATCTTGCCGGCATATTCCAGCGCCACCTGCGTGTTCGTGCCGTGGTGCTGCGGCTTAAAATAAAGAATTTCACGAATCAGCCGCAGCACGTGCTTACGTCCCTTCTCCGGCGGAATGAAGAGTTCGACCTGGTCGGTGTAAATCAGCAGGCCGACCTTGTCGTTGTTCTTGATGGCCGCGAATGCGAGAAGCGCTGTCAGAGTAGCCATGACTTCGCCCTTCATCTGCTTGCCTGAACCGAATTCCGAGCTGCTGGAAGCGTCGACCATCAAAAGCATGGTCATTTCGCGTTCTTCGATAAATTTCTTTACATAAGGCGTGCCGGTACGTGCCGTCACGTTCCAGTCGATAGTACGCACATCGTCGCCAGGCATGTACTCGCGGACCTCGCTGAATTCCATGCCGTTTCCCTTGAACGAACTATGGTAGGCACCGGTCATCACGGTGTCGAGCGTGCCGCGAACGGAAAGTTCAATGCGGCTAACGGTCTTCAAAACTTCTTTATCTAGCATCTTAAAGTCTCTTTTACGCCAAGAATATACAAAAAATCCCCCAAAAAGGCTATATAGGCTGTCGGGGGCGTTACGGTGGCCTCCCCACCCAGGTCATTCATGTATAAAGTTGGGCGGTTTGTCGAATAAATCGCGAAAAAGTACGGTTTTGGGCAGTCGTTTTAACAAAAAATGATTATTTTGTTAGGCGTAAGGCTGAATCACTCAACCAACTGACAGGTAGCTATGTCTGCAAAAGTAACAAGCAGCGATAAGATTGAAGATTTGTTCCCGGAAACATCCATCCGCAAGATCATCACGCCAGTGGAACGCCTGATGAAGGTGGAAACGACTGGCGGTATCGTTCTGATTATTATGACGATTGCGGCTCTTTTGTGGGCGAACCTTTCTCCTGAAAGTTACCATCACTTTTGGCACTTGCCCATCGCGATGACGATCGGTAGCTGGGTGGGGTCTGCGGACCTGCACTGGTTCATCAACGATGCGATGATGACGATTTTCTTCTTCAATATCGGCCTTGAAGTCAAGGGCGAGATGACCTACGGCGAACTTAGGAACCCGAAGGCGGCGAGCCTCCCGATTATTGCAGCGGCGGGCGGTATGCTTTTCCCCGCGCTGATTTACTTGGCTCTGTGCCCGCACGGGGCAAACAGTGCCGCGCACGGCTGGGGAATCCCGACAGCGACGGATATCGCATTCGTGGTGGGCTGCATGGCGATTCTTGGAAAGAAGGTGCCGCATGCGCTCCGCGTGATGATCTTGACACTCGCGATTGCCGACGACATCGGCGCGATCTTGGTGATTGCGATTGGTTACCCAAGCGGCGATGGAATCAACTTCCTTGCGCTGGGCGCCGGATTTGCGCTGCTTGCGTTGATCAACGTGCTGTTCCGCATCGGTGTCCGCAACATGTTGCTGCACGGCGTGATCGGCATTGCCGTGTGGGCGTTCTTCGTAAAGAGCGGCGTGCACCCGACCATTGCGGGCGTGCTGCTCGGACTCTCGGTGCCGGCAAAGCCCGTGCTCGCGAAGGGCAAATTGGCCAACTTTGCAGGAAGTGTCGGCAGCAAGCTTTCGGGCGAAACGAACGACCGCAACGAACAGTACGAAGTGTTTACGCTGCTGAAGCGCGGCGCCCGCGAAAGTATCTCGATGCAGGAACGCCTGTTCAAGCCGCTCGTGCCGTGGGTGAACTTCTTCATTATGCCGCTCTTTGCGCTCAGTAACGCCGGCGTTGAAATCAAGCTCGGCGGCGTGGAAGTGCCCGTGATGGGTGCGGTGGCGCTTGCATTAATCTTCGGCAAGCCGATCGGCATTTTCCTGTTCAGCCTGTTGGCGGTGAAGATTGGCGTGTCGGTAAAACCGAGCTATAGCTGGAAGGTGCTGTGGGGCGGCGGCATGCTCGCGGGTATCGGATTTACGATGGCGCTCTTTGTGGCAAGCCTCGCCTTCGATGTAGGCGACCGTCAGGATTCTGCGAAACTCGGCATTCTGCTCGGGAGCTTCTGTGCAGCGATTCTTGGCACCATCTACATGAGCATCGTGTCGAAGGCGCATCACGAAGATCAAGAAAACTAGTCTCGACCGAAAGGTGGCTCACTTTGTCTACATGCTCCGTTGTGCGGGAGACCGTATCTATACGGGGTATGCAGTCGATGTCGAAGCTCGTTTCAAACAGCATAAATCTGGCAAAGGAGCCAAGTTTACCAAGGCGTTCCCGCCGCAATGCGTTTTAAGGAAATTTGAACTGAACAGTCGCGAGGAAGCACTTCGCCTGGAGGCGCGTATCAAGAAACTGCCCCGTCCACAAAAGGAGTTGCTCGCTATAGGTGACGAGGCTTTGACTGTAGAACTGCTTGCGGGCCTAGGCGAAACACTTGAAGAAAGTCGAGCCCGCATGCGCTGCGAAAAGCGGAAAAAGGTTATTTAATAATCAAATCCACAACGAGCGCAATGGCCATGGCGATGCTGCAGACGCTGATGAATCGCTGGATAAACTTGTTCCCTTTCTTACGCTGAGTGAAGCTGCCGAGGTAGCCGCCGAACCAGGCGCCCGCTGCCATGATGATGGCGATAGGCCAGTTTATTTTGCCTGAGATGCCGAGAGTGATGGTGCTTATTAGCAAAAAAACATTGGTGAGCGCGTTCTTGATTGCGTTCACATGGATGGGGCCGAGGCCGGTGTAGCGTGTAAGGCCAAAAATTTGTACGAAGCCTACGCCGACTTGCACGATGCAGCCGTAGATGGCGATTGCAAAAAAGCCGAAAGCTCCCTTGAGCGTGAGCTTTTTCGGAGGTTCTGCAGGAGGCTTGCCGAGAATATCCTTATATGGACCTCCCGGTCTTTCAGCACGTACATAGCCGATGCCGCCGTCCCCATCGGCATACATATCGTTGCCGCAGATGAACAGATAATAATA
>NZ_CALEFV010000282.1 GCF_937877005.1 uncultured Fibrobacter sp.
GAACGTCTTTATTTCTTGCCACAAGTTTTTCGGCACGAACATCGACAAGCGTTCGGCCCACGTAGAATCGTTAAACAGTTTTGGAATCAATTCGCCAAGGTGCCTGATTTCGCCCACCACCATCGGGATAAAAAGCCACAAGGCTCCACCCACCACAAGAATCATGAGCGTAAGCACCACTATGACAGCGGCAATGCGAAACTTGACCTTGTTCTGGATTTTTGTAACCAGCGGATCGAAAATGTAGGCGATAAGGAACGCCGCAAAAAACGGAGCGAGCACGCCACTCAAATAATGCAGCACCCAAAGTAGAATGCCGACACCGGCGGCCATAATCAAAAGCCGCATCACGCGGTCTACAGTCCAAATACGTCTCATTTCTTAGCCTTATATTCCAGAGGTTTTACGCCATAGATTTTGGAGAAAGCTTTTTCGAATGCGGCCGGATTCTTTTCGCCTACGGCCAGTGCGATTTCGGCAATCGAGCGGTCCGATTCCTTCAGGAGTTTTACAGCCTGCGCCATGCGGGTCTTCAATTCGTCCAGTTTCTTTTCGCGATTTGCAATGTGGCCTGCGGAATTGCGAACGGTCAGCGCAACAACGCCCGCGTACACCAAAACCATTACCACAAGCGCCACATACATGAGCGCCTTGAAGGTACGGTTTTCGCCCCAAAGTTTGATTGAGCGCACCACGATGTCGTCGGGGATGCCGAGCATGGTTCCTTCGCCGTTCGTGATTTCAAAGAGCATGCCGCGGTTCATGTAACGCAGGCCATCGTCTTCTTCAAGGCCCTGCATGGCAAGCCACCATTCAGGCACTTTAAAGTCGAGCATCGACACGGAGGCGCGGCTCACGCGGTCGCGAATAATCACCGGCGCTTGAGCGACCATCGGGCGATAGCTCTGGTACACATTCTTTTTACTGTACACGGGGTCGTCATTCAGAATCTTGATGCCCACGCGCTGCATGCGGACCGTTTCGACATCAATCACAAGCGAATCAAAATCCGAGAAGTCAAAGAATCCGTTTGCCGGGCGATTATTGACCGAGAGCAAATTAACGCCCACACCTGCATACGGGTAAGCCATGCCCGAGCGAATGTTCACGTGGGCAGAAATGACGGAATCCTGATTGGAAAGTTCGACCGTCGAGAATCCACCCACATTTGCGTCAGAAACGGCATACACCTGGAACGTGCCGCCAGGGAACAGGATTTGTTCAGTTGCGCTAAACTTGACGAACAGGCAAATCCATACGGCGACAGCAACAACAAGCGTAGCTGTTGCGATGATAATTTTTTTCATGCCTTAGGTTCCGCCTTCTTGTTTTCGTTTTCCTTGTTGTACGAATGCGTGCGGCCGATCGCCACAATCATGAGCCCTAGCATTAAGAACATCACGACGCCAAAGGCAAAATTGCTCACACCCTTTGCCGTAATGG
>NZ_CALEFV010000283.1 GCF_937877005.1 uncultured Fibrobacter sp.
TCGGCAAGGCTCAAGATTTCATAAGAAAGTCCCAAGCGCCAGGTCAACGGAATCGGGTCTTCGATGGTCTTGTCCACGTAGTAAACACTCGGGCCGATGTTTGCAAGTACCAATGCGAAATTTAATTTGTCTATAAACAGGTTCTTCTTCAACAGGCCGATGTCGAATGCGTAGCCGAAGGTAGTCGCCTCTTCTTCGCCGGCGGCGGCACCAGAGCTCAGGTCGGAGTAGAAGAACTTGATCGAGAGGCCTAGGCCCCAGTCGTTGGGGAAGCGGGTGCCGTAGCTGAAGCCGCCCACGATTTCAGAACTGTTATAGGCAACTAGGTCGTCGGCGTCCACGTCGCCCGAGGCAACGGTCGAACCGAAGCTCACGAAGTTCACGAAGAATCCGAGCGTTCCCCAGTCGTTCAGCGGAATGGTCATGCCTGCGAAAAGGTGATACAGGTCGGGAATGTTCAGGATCGGCAAAAGCTTTTCGTAGAAGGCGGTAATCTGGTAGTCGGCGTCCTTGAACTGCTCCATGCCGTTCGCCGTGCTGAACCACACGTCGTTACCTTGCGGAAGGACTGCCCATACCTTGTTTGTCGAAAGTCCGTTGCCGCTATGATAGTGAACCCATTCATCCTTGCTCTTGGTGGAACCTTCCTCTTCGGCAGATCCGCGTTCCAATTCTGCCTTGCGGCCACTTGCAGTCGCATAGTCGGGGAGGTGGCGCCATACGCCCTTGTCCGTGGCGATCCAGATGCCCCCGCGTTGGTCTACGGAAATGTCATTGACCGTGTTGTCGGCGAACTGCACCTGTTCCCACTTGCGCAGGGTGAAGTGAGAGAGACCTCCGTTATGGGCCGCCCATACATGTCCCGAACTGTCGACGGCGAGTGCTGTCGGGTGCAGGTCCATGATGCCGTCTTCTTCGTTGAACAGGCTCCAGCGGTCCTTGTCGTTGACGCTCTTTTTGGGAACGAGCCTGGCGATGCCGGCTCCGTCCGCAGCGACAAAAAGTTCCTTGCGGTTTTCGGACCAGACGAGTGCCGTGATTTTCTGGCTAGGAAGAACCTTACCCTTCTGTTCGAACTGGCCGTTGCGGTACACGAATAGACCGTCTTCGGTTCCGATCCAGATTGAGGCACCCTGGCTTACGAGTGCCGTCACGCGGTGGTTACCGAGTTCGCTGTCGTAGTTCTTCCAGGCCTTACCGTCAAAGCGATAGAGTGACTTGGGGGTGCCGACCCAAAGCTTTTCGGTTCGGCTCTCATAAAGAATGGCTGTAATGGAATCTTTCACGATCAGGTTCCAGGGCATCTTGACTTCTACGACATGCTTCTCGTCGTCGGCATTCTTGATGTCGTTGTATGCTTTCACCTGACGCACATATTCATCGAGTCCGCGTTCCGTCCCGACGTACACCTTCACGGCGTCACGGACCTTCGCGTTTCCCTGTAACGTAATGGAATGATACTTGACCCATTGTTCCCCGTCGAATTTCTGGATGCCTTCGGCGGTTCCCGCCCAAAGTTCGCTCTTGCTAAAGAATCCGTCCTTGGATCGGGCGGCCATGCTAGTAAAGAAGGGTGCATTCTTTGAATCTGCCGGATAGCTCATGCGCCATTCGTCGGCAAGAGGACCGAACGCAAGGCCTGCGGGGTTGTAGTACATGGCGGTGGCGTCATCGGCAAGTGCAGCACCTGCTTCGCCCATGCCTAACTGACGGGCGCCGACGGGCATCTCCAGCGTGATGATGGCGGAACCTGCCGCAAAGGACAATACAGGAGCTAAAAGTAATGCAGAAAATAGGGACTTACGCAAGGTGCCTCCAGTCGGGGACGTCGTAGTGGTTGCCGTGTGCGGGAACGACTGCCTTCCAGCCGGACTTGCTGGGGTTTTCCCAGGGCTGCTTGGGAAGTAGCTTGCAGTCGCAGCCTAGAACATAAGGCGGCAGGATTTCAGCGTGGTTGCGAATCTGTTCGCGGGTGATAAAGTTTTCTTCGCTCACGAACTTCACGTAGCTTTTGCCTTTGGGGCCGAGCTCGATTCGGTAGGTGGCGGTTCCGTTCTTGTCGCCTTCGTCGATGGTGCGAATGGTTTCTTCAAGGGAGGCGTTCCATTGGGAAATCAGCTGCTCCTTCTGTTCTGCGGAGACATTTTGTGTGTCGAGCCAAGACCTGAGCGAAGCTTCGGAAGGCTTGACCGCTTCCAGGGACTCGCGTGCCGGTCGCACGACCACGGCGTACTGGCCAGAAACGTCGATGACTCGCTTGGGTTCATCTTTTTCATCGGAACTATGGATCACGACATACGCGCCGATTGCGGCGAGTATGACGGACAAGACGATAATCGCTATGACGATAATGACTGATAGCATATTCTATTCCGTTCTGTTCTTTGCTTTTAAAACTAGCATTTTCTAAATTGTGGGACAGGAGTTTTTATGTCGAAATTGAAGATTTTTCTTGTGTTGCTGATGTGTACCGCCTGTTTTGCCATTCCTTTCAAGGTTGAAACGGTTAGGGAAGGGGCCGGAGACTCCATTCGTGCAGGGCAGCTCATCAGGGTGCATTACAAGAGCTACGTGTATTTGGATAGCGCCAAGATCCTGGCAGAAAAGGCCCGTTTGGCCGATTCGCTCCGCATTGCCGATTCGCTTCGCTTGGCGAACGATTTTAATTCGGACCAGGTCGCGGGAATGACAGAAGTTGACACGACTAAGCTGCTGGAAACGGCGGTTGAGAGTCGCAAGGGAAAGAAATCCAAGAAGGAAACGGCGAAGGCGCCTGTAAAGGAAGTGGCTCCGGTAGATACCGTGGCTGCCGTGGTCGATTCCAACGCGACTCCGAAGACGTTTGCTGATTCTATTGCTCCGGATTCTTCGGATTCCCGGTTCAGGATTTTCTCCGAGTCCTATTCGGGTGGAGAACCGCTTGAATTCACGCTTGGTGCGGGCCTCGTGATTCCCGGCTGGGAAAAGGGCCTCGTGGGCATGAAACCTGGCGAAGTCCGCAAACTCTATGTGCCTTATCAGCTGGGTTATGGTGAAAATTCGCTCGAAGGTGTGCCTGAATATTCGGACTTGTTCTTTATCGTAGAATTGGTAAGTGCCGAAAAGCCGATGGAACCCGATGTGTTCCCCAAGAATGTCGAGGGCCTCAAGTGGCGCGAAGCGGCCAAGGGTCTCAAGATATACGACGAAAAAGTCGGTACCGGCAAACCTGCCGTCATCGGTTCCGTGCTCAAGACGCACTATACGGGATGGCTCCTTTCGGGCCGCAAGTTTGGCAGCTCCAAGGACTTGGGCAAGCCGCTCCAGGTTGTCATGGGGGCAGGCAAAATGATCAAGGGCTGGGAAATTGGTCTCGATGGCATGCGCGAAGGCGGCGTGCGCTGGTTCCGTATTGCCCCTGCCATGGGTTACGGCGCTACGGCCTACTCCATGATTCCTTCTAATTCCACGCTGGTATTCCGTGTCGAACTTGTTTCTTCCGAAGTGGACGAAGCAATTGTCGAGAACATGGATTTCTTCCCGGATACGACGGCTCTTACATTTGAAAATGGCCCCGAAGGTTTGCGTTATGCAATCATCAAGCAGGGCGAAGGCGAACCCGCTCAGAAGGGTAATGTCGCTCGCGTGCACTATACGGGTTGGCTCACCAACGGCTACAAGTTTGACAGTTCCCGCGATCGCGGACAGGTGTTCGGATTCACTCTGGGCGCAGGTCGCGTCATCCGCGGTTGGGAACTTGGCGTGCAGGGCATGCTCCCCGGCGAAAAGAGAATTCTCATGGTGCCGCCCGGACTCGGTTACGGAGCTCGCGGTGCAGGCCCCATTCCCGGAGGTTCGACTTTGATCTTTGCGGTCGAGTATCTGGGTGAATAGGAATCCCTGTTTCAAGGACTTTAGTCATGTCGAAAATCTATACAGCCGTTGACCAGTTGATAGGTCATACCCCTCTACTGGAACTTGTTCGAATCGAAACCTCCAACAAATTGAATGCGAGAATTCTCGCAAAGCTGGAATACCTCAATCCGGCAGGATCTGTGAAGGACCGCGTGGCAAGAAAGATGCTGGACGATGCCGAGAAGAGCGGCAGGCTCAAACCGGGGTCTGTCATCATTGAACCCACGTCGGGCAATACGGGTATCGGTCTTGCATCTGTCGCTGCGGCCCGTGGTTACCGCATTATTATCGTGATGCCCGAAACCATGAGCATGGAACGCCGTGTCCTGATGAAGGCCTATGGTGCGGAACTAGTCCTTACCGAAGGCTCCAAGGGAATGAAGGGCGCTATTGAAAAGGCGGAAGAACTGGCGAGGGAAATTCCCGGCGGATTTATCCCAGGACAGTTCGTGAATCCAGCGAATCCTGCGGCGCATCGCGAAACGACCGGTCCCGAAATCTGGGAAGATACGGATGGCGAGGTGGACGTCTTTGTCGCGGGAGTCGGTACGGGTGGAACCTTGAGCGGAACCGGCGAATATCTAAAACAGAAAAACCCCAACGTGAAGATCGTGGCTGTCGAGCCGGCAGGATCCCCGGTGCTTTCCAAGGGAACGGCCGGACCTCATGACCTCCAGGGAATTGGTGCCGGATTCATCCCTGACACGTTGAATACGAATATCTATGACGAAGTCATCGCCGTGACCAACGAGGATGCGTATGAATCGGGCCGCGAGATAGGCAAGAAGGAAGGCGTCCTGGTAGGCATTTCCGCCGGTGCCGCCCTCTGGGCCGCAAAGGAGCTTGCGAAGCGTCCTGAAAATAAGGGAAAGACCATCGTGGTCTTGCTTCCGGATACGGGCGATCGCTACCTTTCGACGGCATTGTTCGCTGAATAAATTTTTTACAGCAATAAAGAAGCCCTCGGAAATATCCCGAGGGCTTTTCTAATGTCGTTAACCCGTTTTTTATTCCCAGTCGTCGAAGTTGTCCGCGGCGGGTGCTGCGGGAGCGGCCGGAGCCGGAGCGGGTTCAGGTGCGGGAGCCGGAGCTGGCTCGGGTGCGGGAGCCGGAGCGGGCTCAGGTGCAGGGGCCGGAGCGGGTTCGGGGGCAGGAGCAGGTTCGGGCTCTTCGACCTTTGGTGCCTCAACGGGTTGAGGCTCATTGCCAAAATAGATTTTGTAGTACTCGGCAAAGCCGTCGTAGATCGCCTTGGCAATCTTCTGCTGTCCCGCGTCCGTCGCCATAATCTGCAAATCGTGCTTATTCGACATAAATCCGATCTCGGTCAGCACGCCCGGCATCTGCGTATAGCAGAGCACCCACAGCGGTTGTCCATAGACTAACGAGCGTCGGTTGCCGTGTCCTACGGCATTCTTGTGATACTTCTGCAACAGATTGGCAAAGGTGTTACTGTTCTGTAACAGAGTGAATTGCACCGTCTGGATATAGGCGCGAACGGCAGCTGCGGTCGCTGCGTCCGACATCTCGACCAGATCGTCCCGGTACGCGTCACCGATCACCTCGGCATT
>NZ_CALEFV010000284.1 GCF_937877005.1 uncultured Fibrobacter sp.
CGACAGCGGCTGCCGCTGCATCTGGCGAAGAGGACATCACCGAGGGCGGCGAGAACCAAGGTGGCGGCGGTAACCAGGGCGGAGAACTTGAAGGATAAACGACATCGGGGCGCGGAAGGCTACGACGGTGCAGCGGGATCAAGACTGCGAACGCTAAAGCTGTAAGGTCTGCGAGTAACCATGCTCGGAAAATTGATAGCGGTAGCCTTGCTTGGCCCCGCGCCCTGCGTCATTGGAGAAATAAGCGGACTGAAACCTGCTTATTTCTCCATTTATTTACACATTAAGCGAAAAACGCCCGAAAATCGGGCTTATTTTATTTCAATATTCAAAATTATGGAAAGATTACAAGAAATCACCGAGAACAAGCGACTCCGCAAGGAGTTGGACGAGAAAATCCAAGAAGTGAAGAACCTGCCGCCAAGCCGTGAGCGCAGCCTTGCCATCACGAAGCTACAGGAGGCGGTCATGTGGCTGGGTATGGACTTGAAGCGTCTGAACGACACGAACCCCTACCCATCGAGCAAAGACCCATCGACGGGCGACAAGATAGAGCCTACAGCCGACGGACTGAAGTTCTAAACGAGAAAAAGTCACATCTGAAAGCCCCGATTTGTAGTTTTTCTGCATTTCGGGGCATTAAAAGCAAAATATCAAGGAACTATGAATAAGGTAGTATATAATGCTTGCTTTGGCGGTTTCAGCATATCCAAAGCAGCAATGGAATGGCTCGCAGAAAACGGGCGCGAAGAAATAAAGACTATTGCCAAGAATGAACTACAGGAAGATCCTGACAACAACTTCGGCTATCATTGCCATGTAATTCAACGCCACGACCCTGACCTCGTGCGGTGCGTTGAAACCCTTGGACATGCAGCGGACGGAGGATGTGCCAACTTGCAAGTGCGAGAACTGAAAGGCAACCGATACCGCATAGATTACTATGACGGCAACGAGGATGTGTTTGAGCCGGAAGACGAAGAATATATAACCATTGAATAGAGCCATGACCATCGACGGACTGAAAGCCATCCCGTTCCATTTCGTATGCAGCGCGGGCAGCGCATTTACATTGAAACATCGAAGCGTAAGCCAGAGCAAATCGTTTTAATTTTTGCACAGCATCTGTGCATGAGTGGTTCTCGTGAGGAAGGCCGCAAGGTTCTCCCATTCGACGCTCACGCCGTCACCGACTTTATTGAATCACACGGTAACGAGACCGCAAACATTATTAAGACTGATTCCTATGTCATCGAGAGCGACTGGAAAGAGACCTACGAAATGACAGTTGAAGTTGAAAAGTGCAATTACAAACTTTTTAGTTATTTTCTAATAGCAACCAACCTGGAGCGGGCGACCGCTCCCACCATTCAAACAATAAGTCAAACCCCTAAAAGCATAAGGAACTATGAGCAAGAAGAACAAAATCGCCATCTGCTTCGGCGACATGACAGAAGAAGGACAGAAGAGAGTGGCAACGCAAGGACTGACC
>NZ_CALEFV010000285.1 GCF_937877005.1 uncultured Fibrobacter sp.
AAATACAGCCAATCGCACGTTTTCATCTTTTCGCACAATTGGGCGAAAGGCCGCTTCACGTTTTCAAGCGCCTTCCGCAGCTGCACCGACCTGACAGTGCGATCGTGAACGCTCACACCAGCATAGGTATGAAGATATTCATCTCGGCTATTTTCTAAAAGATTGATGCTATCAAGAAGCTCTTCGCGCTGCTGACGATTCATCCCTAACCCGCTTTTTTAAAAAACGCGCACAAGATAACTTTTTTTAACGCGCTTCAGGGATTATTTTTCGTACAACATTATTCCTTAATGCTTAACTAAAGATTACAAACGCTAAAGCGGCAAGCCTTTTTCGAATTCGGCCAAAAATGCACGTCCCTGCACCCATTCGCCCAAATTTGAATCGGAATTGATGTGCCCCAGCGCACCCGCGTTAAACAGCTTTGCGCCCCACGCCTCAGCAAAGAACTTCGTGCGCGCGAGCGTCATGTACGGGTCGTTTTCGCTACCCACAATGCAAACGGGTACCGGGAGTTTTTCGGTAGGCATCGGAGCAAAGTTCTTGATGATATCGACTGTGTCGGCATCGGCTGGGGCCACAAGGAAGGCCCCCTTGATATTCGCCGGAAGATTCCCTTGCTGTTTCGCACGCAAAAGCCAAAGAGCCGTTGTCACAACGCCCAAACTGTGTGAAACAAGAATCGTATCGTCCTTCAGCTGGCGGACAGCTTCGTCCAACGTTTGGATCCAGTCCTCTTTTTGCGGCTTATCCCAGCAATGCTGAAAAACGCGACTTGCGCTTGGCAGACTCTTGGTCCAAAAAGTTTGCCAATGACTCGGGCCAGAATTATTCAAACCAGGAACAATTAAGTAGTGCATTCATGAAGTCCTTTTTCTTTCCTACAAAAATAGTATAAAAATAAAGACACCGCTTTACACTTTTTCCATTTTGCCTACTTAACCGCTGCAATCAGGCGCACGGAATCGAACGCCTTCAGGTTTCCCATCAGAAAATACCGCTGCTGTAGCGCATTTTCGCCGAGAAATTCGTCGACCTTGAATCCATATCGCTCAAGTACCTCGAAAACCTCGCGGTCCAAGTAGCCTTCGGCCATGGTTTCGCCGCAATCAGCAACAATTTTTCGCAATTCCTGAACCGAATTCGAATAGGCATCTTTTTGCAGGTAATCAAATACAATCGAAATGCCGGTTGATGCAATCTCTGAAAACTGGCGCACGGTTTCTGCAAAAACAGGAAGCGGAAGGTAATATGAGACACCCAGAATGCTAATAACTGTCGGCTTTTTGCAGTCAAAGCCATTTGCGACAAGTCTTTCGACAATGCTGTCCTTGCTGAAGTCAATCGCCACAAAATGGACATTCTCCGAAACGCTCCACTTGAGTTCGCGAATGCGATTTTTCTTGTAGCTTTGCGTCGGAAGCAAATCCAATTCAAAAACTTCTACATTCGGGTCTTTGTTGCGGAACGAGAACGTGTCTACGCCCGCACCGCAAATTACATATTGAATCTTTCCCGAACGGGCAAGGAGCTTAACGCGATCTTCGGCGAAGCGACTCCTCGAAAGTACAATCGGGAGAAAATATTTCCGGTTGAAATATTCGACCGAATTTTCTGATTCCTGCGGAAACCGCTTTAGAATCAAGCGCGAAACGTTTTCGTACTCTTCGCGACCCATCAGGTCGAACGCTAGAAAATCGTTGAAAACCGTATGGTCCGATTGTAGAGAATGCCAGGCTCGTGCAAATGCGCATAATTTTGCTGTTAAACTTTCCATTGTATTATCCTTTTAAAATTTTAGTTGAGGGCCTTAGCCCATAAGAAAAGCCCGCGAAGGTTAACCTTACACGGGCGACAAAATGAATACCGCAATAAACGCCCGTCAACATCGGCCGTTCTTACAACAAAATCCTACAATCAGAGGCAACATTTTATTTATCCTGTAATCCCTTGAGTCTCTGGGTACGTTCCGCAATCTTTTTACGGTATACGTTGATTTTGGCTATTGCTTCGGAGATGGGAAGTGCAATATCGAAAGCACGCACGTTAAAGCGCGTTAACGCCTGCACCGCCTGCGGGCCAAGCTGCGAGCAGAGAACATAATCCAGATCGGCTAGATTCTTTGCTGCTGAAAACATGGAGGACCGCTCTACATCTCGCTGACCGCAAGCACCATCGCCGCATGTGCCGTCGCAATGCTCCGGCTTAACGCGGACTTCGACTTTTTCAAATTTTCCGCTTTCTTCATCGACTTCGTAGACGTCGAACGCCGCGGCATGCCCAAAGTGAACATTGACATTTTCGCCATCGTTTGTGGCGACTGCAACTCTATATTTAGCCATGAGAGAAAGTCTCCTTTACACGGATACGGTCCATGTAGATTTGCGCACCGACATCGTAAACGCCCGGGACGCCAACGGCATCGGCACGGCA